>NZ_JBEOVJ010000001.1:0-291900 GCF_040295435.1 Streptomyces sp. NPDC002809 | reverse complement strand
TCCACCGATCGCGGGCCGCGCCTGGTTATATTTAGTGGATCACCGCGTTCTAGGCTTGAGTATTATTAGCTCCTTTCGTGGGTTGACCGGACCCTCCGGCCCTTCTCGCTTCTTCGCTGAGCCCGTTTCGCCAACCTCACCCCGAGGGACCGAATCGGGCGTTTCACGTGAAACCAAACCCTCCAGGCACCCACCCGGCTCCGAACTGAAGAAGCCCCACAGGCCATTGGCCTGTGGGGCTTCCTTCTTGTGCGCGAGGGGGGATTTGAACCCCCACGTCCCTAAGGACACTGGCACCTGAAGCCAGCGCGTCTGCCGTTCCGCCACTCGCGCATGAGTGGTGTTTCCAGACTCTCACTTGCTTGCTGAGCGCCTGGCGACAAACGGAAGATTAGCACGCTGGACAGGGTGGATTCACATCCGTTTGTTTCGCCGAACGCCCGAAGGGAACCGGGAACCCGGAGCCGCCTCCCCCCACTCCTCCTGAGTGCACCCAAGGTGCGGGACACTGTCAGGAGGCCGCCTCTACGATCCGTGTGAGGGGGGACACTCATCCACAGTGCAGACAAGGGGAACCAGCCGATTTCCCGACGCGTGGATACGATCAGTAAGCAGTACAGGGACGACGACACCGGAGGAGGTGCCCCATGGGAGTCATGAAGCGTTTCGAGCAGCGTCTCGAAGGTCTGGTCAACGGCACCTTCGCCAAGGTGTTCAAGTCCGAGGTCCAGCCGGTCGAGATCGCCGGTGCCCTCCAGCGGGAGTGCGACAACAACGCCACCATCTGGAACCGCGAGCGGACCGTCGTCCCCAACGACTTCATCGTCGAGCTCAGCGCCCCCGACTACGAGCGTCTCAGCCCGTACTCCGGCCAGCTGGGCGACGAGCTCTCCGGGCTTGTCAGGGACTACGCCAAGCAGCAGCGGTACACCTTCATGGGGCCCATCAAGGTCCACCTGGAGAAGGCGGACGACCTCGACACCGGCCTCTACCGGGTGCGCAGCCGCACCCTGGCGTCGAGTTCGTCACAGCACGACCAGCCCGGCCAGGGCGGCCAGGGCGGCCAGCAGGGATTCCAGAGCCACCCGGGACAGCAGGCGGCACCGCCCGCCCGCCCCGGGCCCGGGCGCCCCCAGGCCCCCGGCGGCTACGGCTACCCGCCCAGCTCCCCACCGCCCATGCCCGCGGCCCCGCCGCCGGGCGCCGCCAGGCACGGTGGCGCCGCCCCAGGACCCGACCGACGTCCGCCGGCCACCCCCAGCCCCCTGCCGAACGCGCAGGTGCGACGCTGGATCGAGATCAACGGCACCCGCCATCAGATCTCCCGGCCGACGCTGGTGATGGGACGCAGTACCGACGCCGACGTACGGATCGACGACCCCGGCGTCTCCCGTCGGCACTGCGAGATCAGAACCGGAACACCCTCGACGATCCAGGATCTCGGGTCCACCAACGGCATCGTGGTAGACGGGCAGCACACAACCCGCGCTACGCTCCGCGACGGCTCGCGGATCGTCGTGGGCAGCACCACCATCGTTTACCGGCAAGCCGAAGGGTGAAGCGGGGGCAATGTCAGAGCTGACCCTTACGGTCATGCGGCTAGGATTCCTGGCTGTTCTGTGGCTGTTCGTGATCGTGGCCGTCCAGGTCATTCGAAGTGACCTGTTCGGAACGCGCGTCACGCAGCGCGGCTCACGCCGCACTGCTGCTGACGCACGGCCTCCACAGGCACGCCAGACCGCTGCGGCACCGCCGCAGCAACGCCAGCAGCCCGGCCGCCAGCGCCGGGGAGCACCGACCAAACTGGTCGTGTCCGAGGGGACGCTCACCGGCACCACGGTGGCTCTCCAGGGGCAGACCATCACGCTGGGCCGGGCCCATGATTCAACGATCGTGCTGGACGACGACTATGCGTCCAGCAGGCATGCCAGGATCTACCCCGACCGTGACGGCCAGTGGATCGTCGAGGATCTCGGGTCCACCAACGGCACGTATCTGGACCGGACCCGTCTCACCACCCCGACGCCTGTTCCGCTGGGCGCGCCGATCCGGATCGGCAAGACCGTCATCGAGCTGCGGAAGTAGTACGACAATGAGCGAGCGGAGCGAGCGAGCCGCGGTGGCCCGGGCATCGGACCCGGCCGGGCTCCCGACCGGAGGGTGGGCAGTGTGGCTCGAGACCGGCTGTACCCCGAACCGACGGGCGAGGTGCGCATGAGTCTTTCCCTGCGCTTCGCCGCCGGATCGCACAAGGGCATGATCCGCGAGGGCAACGAGGACTCCGGCTATGCCGGACCGCGTCTGCTCGCCATCGCCGACGGCATGGGCGGCCAGGCAGCCGGTGAGGTCGCGAGCTCCGAGGTGATCTCCGCGCTCGTCCAGCTCGACGACGACGTACCCGGCTCCGACATCCTCACCTCGCTCGGTACGGCGGTCCAGCGGGCCAACGACCAGCTGCGCATGATGGTCGAGGAGGACCCCCAGCTGGAGGGCATGGGCACCACGCTCACCGCGCTCCTGTGGACGGGTCAGCGCCTCGGCCTCGTACACGTCGGCGACTCACGCGCCTACCTGCTGCGGGACGGCGTCCTGACACAGATCACGCAGGACCACACCTGGGTACAGCGGCTGGTCGACGAGGGCCGGATCACCGAGGAGGAGGCCACCACCCACCCGCAGCGCTCCCTGCTGATGCGCGCGCTGGGCAGTGGCGACCACGTCGAGCCCGATCTCTCCATCCGTGAGGTCCGGGCCGGCGACCGCTATCTGATCTGCTCCGACGGACTCTCAGGTGTCGTCTCCCACCAGACGATGGAGGAGACGCTCGCCAGCTACCAGGGCCCGCAGGAGACCATCCAGGACCTGATCCAGCTCGCTCTGCGCGGCGGCGGTCCGGACAACATCACCTGCATCGTCGCCGACGTCCTCGACGTGGACGGCAACGACAGTCTGGCCGGTCAGCTCAATGACACCCCGGTCATCGTCGGAGCCGTCGCGGAGAACCAGGCCGCCCAGCTGAACGACGGCGGCGCCATGGAGACCCCCGCCGGACGCGCGGCCGGTCTCGGCCGCCCCGTCCCGCCGCCCGCGGGCGGCTTCGGCCCTCCCGGCAGCGGCGACGACGTCGGCTACGACGGGATGCCGGACGGGTCCTTCGGGTCCTACTCCGACGACGACTTCGTCAAGCCCGGCGGCCGTAAGTGGCTCAAGCGGTCCCTGTACATCGTGCTCGCCCTGGCGGTCATCGGCGGCGGTCTGTACGGCGGCTACCGCTGGACCCAGACCCAGTACTTCGTCGGCGCGAAGAACGACAACGTCGCGCTGTACCGGGGCATCAGCCAGAACCTCGCGTGGGTCTCGCTCTCGAAGGTCGAGACGGACCACCCCGAGATCGAACTCAAGTACCTCCCGCCCTACCAGCGCAAGCGGGTCGAGGCGACGATCGCCGAGGGCAACCTGGCCGACGCCCGCCGGAAGATCACCGAGCTCGCCACCCAGGCCACGGCCTGCAAGAAGGACGCACAGCGCCGCGCAGCCGAGAAGAACGCCCCCAGCGACGAGGGCCAGGCCGGCGGTACGGACACGGACGCCGCCAAGACGTCCGCGACGTCCGGCACCACCAAGACCAAGCAGACTTCAGCGACTCCCACTCCTGGTCCCAGCCTCTCGGAGGAAGAGAAGAAGCTGGTCCCGCAGTGCGGTAAGCAGTAAAGCCGTAGGGGGCCTTCAGCACCATGAGCGTTGTCACCAACACGACCACGATCGGCGCGATCGACGCACCGAGCCGGCGCAACACCGAACTGATGATGATGGTCTTCGCCATCGCCATCTCGGTGTTCGCCTACGCCAACGTGGGACTTGCCATCGACGGCAAGATCCCGTCGGGCATGTTCGGATACGGGGCGGGGCTCATCCTGCTCGGCGGCGTCGCCCATCTCGTGGTCCGCAAGTTCGCTCCGTACGCGGATCCGCTGCTGCTGCCTCTGGCGACCCTGCTCAACGGGCTGGGGCTGGTGCTGATCTGGCGGCTGGACCAGTCGCAACGGCTGATCGACCGTGCCGAATACCTGTACGGGGCGTACAGCCCGGATGCTCCCAAGCAGCTCCTGTACTCGGCGATCGGTGTCGCTCTCTTCGTCGCCGTGCTGATGATCCTCAAGGATCACCGCATCCTTCAGCGCTACACCTACATCTCGATGGCCGCGGCGCTGGTCCTGCTGGTCATCCCGATGTTCTTCCCCGCGGTGAACGGCGCGAAGATCTGGATCAGCCTCGGCCCGTTCTCCATCCAGCCGGGTGAGTTCGCCAAGATCCTCATCGCCATCTTCTTCTCCGGCTACCTCATGGTGAAGCGCGACGCACTGGCCCTGGCCAGCCGCCGTTTCATGGGGCTGTACCTCCCGCGCGGACGCGACCTGGGCCCGATCATCACCATCTGGGCCCTGTCGATCCTGATCCTGGTCTTCGAAACCGACCTCGGTACGTCGCTGCTGTTCTTCGGTCTGTTCGTCGTCATGCTGTACGTCGCCACCGAGCGCACCAGCTGGATCGTGTTCGGTCTCGGGATGTCGGCGGTCGGCGCGGTGGGTGTCGCATCCTTCGAACACCACGTGCAGGACCGTGTGAACGCCTGGCTCGACCCGTTCTCCAAGGCGACGATGGCGCAGAGCGACCAGATCGCTCAGTCCCTCATGTCCTTCGGTTCCGGCGGCACACTCGGCACCGGTCTGGGCCAGGGCCACTCGGACCTGATCATGTTCGCGGCCAACGCGGACTTCATCCTCTCCACCGTCGGCGAGGAACTGGGGCTGGCCGGAATGATGGCCGTCCTGCTGATCTACGGTCTGATCGTCGAGCGGGGCGTCCGCACGGCGCTCGCCGCCCGCGACCCCTTCGGCAAGCTGCTGGCGATCGGCCTCTCCGGCGCCTTCGCGATCCAGGTCTTCGTGGTGGCCGGCGGTGTCATGGGACTCATCCCGCTGAGTGGTATGACCATGCCGTTCCTCGCGTACGGTGGCTCGTCCGTTCTGGCCAACTGGGCGCTGATCGCCATCCTCATCCGGATCAGCGACACCGCCCGCCGCCCCGCCCCCGCCCCCGCCCCGTCCTCCGACGCCGAGATGACCCAGGTGGTCCGCCCGTGAACAAGCCCCTGCGCCGGATCGCGGTCTTCTGCGGAATCCTCATCCTCGCCCTGCTCGTCCGCACCAACTACCTCCAGTACGTGAAGGCCGACGAGCTCAACACCCGCGACGAGAACCGCCGCGTCCGCATCGAGCGGTACGCGAACGAGCGCGGCAACATCATCGTGGACGGCGGCAAGTCCGTCACCGGGTCCGTCGAGACCAAGAGCGGCGACTTCAAGTACAAGCGGGTCTGGCAGAACGGCCCCATGTGGGCCCCCGTCACCGGCTACTCCTCGCAGGCCTTCGGCGCCACGCAGCTCGAAAGCATCGAGGACGGCATCCTCACCGGCAACGACGACCAGCTCTTCTTCGACCGCACGATGTCGATGTTCACCGGTGACAAGAAGCAGGGCGGCAACGTCGTCACCACGCTCAACAGCGCCGCCCAGAAGGCCGCCTTCGAGGGGCTCGGGAGCAAGAAGGGCGCGGTCGCCGCCCTCGACCCGCAGACCGGTGCCATCCTGGCGCTCGCCAGCACGCCCTCGTACGACCCCTCGACCTTCGCGGGCAACTCGGACAAGGACTCCAAGGCCTGGCAGAAGCTCCAGAAGGACAAGGACAAGCCGATGCTCAACCGGGCATTGCGCGAGACCTACCCGCCCGGCTCGACCTTCAAGGTCGTCACCGCGGCAGCCGCTCTGGAGAACGGGCTCTACACCGACATCGACGCGGCCACGAAGTCGCCGCTGCCGTGGCGCCTTCCGCTGACCACCGGAAAGCCCCTGGCCAACGAGGGCAACATCCCGTGCGAGAACGTCTCGCTCCGGGAAGCCCTGCGGATGTCGTGCAACACGGTCTTCGGCAAGATCAGCGATGACCTGGGCAACCAGAAGATGATCGACGAGGCCGACAAGTTCGGCTTCAACAAGGAGATCTTCACCCCGGTCCGCTCCGCCGCGAGCATCTACCCCAAGGACAACCGCCCGCAGAACGCCATGGCCGGCATCGGGCAGGCGTCCAACCGTGCCACCCCGCTCCAGATGGCCATGGTGGCCGCCGCGGTCGCCAACGACGGCAAGCTGATGCAGCCGTACATGGTCGCCAAGCGCCAGTCTCCCGGCCTGGACGACATCTACACCCACGAGAAGGAGCAGCTCAGCCAGCCGCTCTCGGCCGAGAACGCCCAGAAGCTCCAGCAGATGATGGAGACCGTCGTCGCCAGCGGCACGGGTGGGAACGCCAAGATCCAGGGCGTGACCGTCGGCGGCAAGACGGGTACCGCGCAGCACGGCCTCAACAACAGTGAGAATCCGTACGCCTGGTTCATCTCGTACGCGAAGACCGACAGCGGCTCCCCCGTCGCCGTGGCCGTGGTCGTCGAGGACAGCAA
Organism: Streptomyces sp. NPDC002809; assembly: GCF_040295435.1. Classification (NCBI taxonomy): domain Bacteria; kingdom Bacillati; phylum Actinomycetota; class Actinomycetes; order Kitasatosporales; family Streptomycetaceae; genus Streptomyces; species Streptomyces sp. NPDC002809. The sequence goes on along the minus strand of NZ_JBEOVJ010000001.1, from coordinate 285,384 downwards.
GGCGCTGCGCGACAACATCTCCGGTGGCGGCCTGGCCGCCCCCATCGCAAGGGACGTCATGAAGGCAGTCATCGACAGCGAGAAGTGACGCCGCTCACACCGGGCACCGTATCTGCACATTGGGATACCGGTCAGGTATCAGGTATTGCCTGCGGGCTGATCACGTAGTGCGCGGCCGGTAGCGTATGCGCGAACAGCACACCGCCGGACCGCACACCGGTGCGGTCAGGACTGACGGAGAGGGCTGGAACAGTTATGGAAGAGCCGCGTCGCCTCGGCGGCCGGTACGAGCTGGGCTCGGTGCTCGGCCGTGGTGGCATGGCCGAGGTCTACCTCGCCCACGACACCCGGCTCGGCCGCACCGTAGCTGTGAAGACGCTCCGGGCGGACCTCGCCCGCGACCCGTCCTTCCAGGCCCGGTTCCGCCGTGAGGCCCAGTCCGCCGCCTCGCTCAACCATCCGGCGATCGTCGCGGTCTACGACACCGGTGAGGACTACGTCGACGGGGTCTCGATCCCGTACATCGTCATGGAGTACGTCGACGGGTCGACGCTGAGGGAGCTGCTGCACTCCGGTCGCCGACTGCTGCCCGAGCGCACCCTCGAAATGACGGTCGGGATCCTCCAGGCGCTGGAGTACTCGCACCGCGCCCAGATCGTCCACCGCGACATCAAGCCGGCGAACGTCATGCTGACGCGCACCGGCCAGGTCAAGGTCATGGACTTCGGCATCGCCCGCGCCATGGGCGACTCCGGCATGACGATGACCCAGACCGCGGCCGTCATCGGCACCGCCCAGTACCTCTCCCCGGAGCAGGCCAAGGGTGAGCAGGTCGACGCCCGCTCCGACCTGTACTCCACCGGCTGCCTCCTCTACGAACTGCTGGCCGTCAGGCCGCCGTTCGTCGGGGACTCACCCGTTGCGGTGGCCTACCAGCACGTGCGGGAAGAGCCTCAGCCGCCCAGCAACTTCGACCCCGAGATCACGCCCGAGATGGACGCGATCGTGCTGAAGGCCCTCACCAAGGACCCCGACTACCGCTACCAGTCGGCCGACGAGATGCGCGCCGACATCGAGGCCTGCCTCGACGGTCAGCCGGTCGCGGCGACCGCGGCTATGGGCGCGGCTGGTTACGGCGGCTACGGCGGTTACGACAACGACCAGCCCACCACCGCCCTGCGGGCCGCGGACCAGCACGGCGCGCAGACGTCGATGCTGCCGCCGGTCAACCCGGACGACGGCGGCTACGGCTACGACGACCGCCCCGACCGCCGCCGGCAGAAGAAGGGCAACACCTCGACGATCCTGCTGGTCGTCGCGGGCATCCTGGTGCTGATCGGCGCGATCCTCATCGGCAAGGCGGTCTTCGGCGGCGACGGCGACAGCGGCGACGGCACGTTCAAGGCGCCGAACATGGTCGGTTCGACCGTCAAGGAAGCGCAGCTGCTCGCGGACAACACCAACACCGTCCTCAAGCAGGGCCCGAAGGAGGAGTGCGAGGAGCAGCCCGCGGGCAAGATCTGCCGGCAGACGCCGACGAAGGACCAGACGGTCTCGGAGGGCGACACCATCACGGTCTTCGTCTCCAGCGGTGCTCCGAAGGTCAGCGTCCCGGACGTCACGCAGAGTTCCGAGGAGAACGCGCGCAAGGTCCTCGAAGATCAGGGATTCACGGTCACCGTCAACTCGGTCGAGTCCGCCGACGCGACTCCCGGGACCGTCCTGGACCAGACGCCGAAGGGCAACGCGAAGGCGGAGAAGAACTCCGAGGTCAAGCTCTCGGTCGCGACGGAGAAGCTGATCTCGATGCCGCCCGTGGTCGACCGCAAGTGGGATGACGCAGTCGCTCAGCTCACCGGAAACGGTTTCAAGAACATCGGCAGGTCCGAGGTCGACAGCGAAAAAGAAGCGGGCACCGTGGTCGAACAGAACCCGACGGCCGGCGAGAAGGTGGGCAAGGACACCGCGATCATCCTCAAGGTGTCCAAGGGCCCGCCGCAGCCCGCGACGGTCCCCGTGCCCGACGTCAGGATGAAGAAGGTCTCACAGGCCAAGCAGGAACTGGCCCAGGCCGGCTTCGCGAACATCCAGTTCGCGGAGGGCAACTCGGGTGACGACAACGCCATCGTCACCGGCAGTGACCCGCAGCCGGGCACCCAGGCCGACCCGGCCGCCACCACCATCACGCTCACCACCATGGGCGGGAACGGGAACGGGAACGGCAACCTCCTCGGCGGCAACGACGGCCGCTAGCCGGCGTTCATGGCACAACGCAGGGCCCCGGTCACCTCAACGGTGACCGGGGCCCTGCGTTTACCGGGGCCCTGCGTTTACCGGTACCCGGATCAGAGCAGCTCCGCCGGCTTCGTACGGTCGCGGTCGACCTTCTCCGTACGCACCAGCTCGCCCCACACGATGTAGCGGTACTTCGACGTGAAGACGGGCGTGCACGTCGTCAGCGTGATGTAGCGGCCGGCCTTCTTCGCTCCGGAGCCCTTCGGGACCGACTGGAGCACGTCGACGTTGTACTTCGACGTCTCGGGAAGCTCCTTGAAGACCTTGTAGACGTACCAGGTGTCCTTGGTCTCGAAGACGATCGCGTCCCCGGTCCGCACCTTGTCGATGTTGTGGAACTTCGCCCCGTGGCCGTCGCGATGAGCGGCCAGGGTGAAGTTGCCCTCCTTGTCCGAGGGGAGCGCCGACTTCACCGGATCGGTGTAGTAGCCGGCGATGCCGTCGTTGAGGTTCTCGGTGTCGGTGCCCTTCTTGACGAGCACCTCGCCGTTCTTCATCGAGGGGACGTGGAGGAAGCCGATGCCGTCCTTGGTGTCCAGCGCGCCCGGGCCGCCGGCCCAGCGGTCGCGGACGGTTTCGCTCTGCTTGGTGGCCTCGCGGTCGGCGAGCACGTTCGTCCACCAGAGGGAGTAGACGACGAAGAGCCCCAGCACCAGGCCTGCGGTGATCAGGAGTTCACCGAAGACGCTGACGGCGGTCGCGACGGGATGACGGCCCCTGGGCCGCACCGGCGGCGCGGACTCACCGGTCTGCTCTTCGTCCTCGGTCCTCGCTGCCACCGCACCGCCCCTGTCGTGATGTCGTTCGGCCCGCTCAGTCCAGGAGCGCGTCGGGCTTTCCCTTGCTGCGCGGCCGTTCGTCGACCATCTTGCCCCAGACGATCAAACGGTACGTACTCGTGAATTCGGGCGTACAGGTCGTCAGGGTGATGTATCGCCCGGGCTTCTTGAACCCCGACTGCGGCGGCACCGCCCCGATGACCGACACGTTGGACGGTGAGGTCTGGGGAAGGACGCTCGTCATCTCGTACGTGTAGTAGGCCTCCTGCGTCTCCACCACGATCTTGTCTCCGGGGGTCAGCCGGTTGACGTAGCGGAACGGTTCGCCGTGCGTGTTGCGGTGGCCGGCCAGGGCGAAGTTGCCCTGTTTGTCCGAGGGCATCGCCGTACGCAGTGGTTCCTCGCCGTAGTGCCCGACCATCCCCCGGTCGAGGACCTTCTCCTTGCTGATGCCCTCGGCGATCGGCGTGACCACGTCGAGTTTCGGGATGTGGATGATGGCGAAGCCCTCACCCGGCGCGAACGCTCCCGGGCTGCGTTTGCCCTTGGCCCAGTCGTCCTGGATCTTGTGCGTCTCCTTGCCGGCGATCTGTTCGGCGCGCACGTTCGTCCACCACAGCTGGTAGGTGACGAACAGCAGCATCAGAACGCCCAGCGAGATGAACAGCTCGCCGACCACCCGGCTGACGACGACCGCGGGGCTGTCCTTGGCCGCCTTGGCGGCCCGTCGCGCCTCGACGCGTGACATCGGCTTCGGGGGGGTGCCGGCCGTGCCGTCGGCCGCCGCCGGCGCGGGCTCCGGCTGCCCTTCGCCGCGCCTGCGGCCCCGGCCCTTCGCCGCGCGGCGCCGCTCGGCCCGGCCTCCGGTGGCCGGAGTGGAGGCGTCCGGTTCGTCGGCGTCCCCCGACCCGTCTGCCCCTGAATCGCGTTCCGGTTCGGGGCGGGGAGTCACCACCGGCAGGACGGCGGTCGCCGCCCCGTCGGCGACGAACGCGCGCCGGGTGTCCGCCGTCCGCAGCGCGACGGTCTCGTCGGTGAGCCGGAGCGGCTCCACGGGCGGAGCCGTGGGCACTGCGTCGGGCGGAGCCTGCGCGGGCTCCTGGTGGCCGCACCAGTCCCGTTCGTAGCCCTCGGGGTCGTACCACTCCCGCGGAGGGTCCTGGGCCGCCTGCGGCCCGTGTGGCGCCTGCGTCGGCCCCGCCCCGGTGCCGGCTTCTGCCGCCGCTGCGCCGTCCGCGTCCGCCGACGCGGCGGGAACGCTCTCCGCCCGGAACCACGGCGAGGCGTGATGCCCCGGCAACGGATCGTTCAGCGGGTCCGCCAAGTGGTCCACCGCGGCCTCGAACGCACCCGCCTCGAACCCAACCGGTTCGTACGGGCCGTCCCGTCCGGCGTCGGAACCGTGGCGGGGTGGCGTCACGCGGCGGCCTTGCCCACCACCGGCGCGAGTCCCGCCGACCTCTCGACGGCTCCGGTGTCACCGCACTGCGCCAGCCAGTTCGCCAGCATCAGATGGCCGTGCTCGGTGAGCACCGACTCCGGATGGAACTGCACTCCCTCGACCGCCAGCTCCCGGTGGCGCAGCCCCATGATGATGCCGTCGGCCGTCCTGGCGGTGACCTCAAGCTCCTCGGGAACCGTGTCCGGCTCGGCGGCGAGCGAGTGGTAGCGGGTCGCCGTGAACGGTGAGGGCAGACCGGCGAAGACGCCCCTGCCCTCGTGGAGCACCGGGGACGTCTTGCCGTGCAGCAGCTCGGGGGCACGGTCCACCACTCCGCCGTACGCCACCGCCATCGACTGCATGCCCAGACAGACACCGAAGACCGGGACGCCGGTCGCCGCGCAGTGCCGCACCATGTCGATGCAGACGCCCGCGTGCTCGGGGGTGCCGGGTCCGGGCGAGAGCAGGACGCCGTCGAATCCGTCCTGGGCGTGGGCCGTGGTCACCTCGTCGTTGCGGAGCACCTCGCACTCGGCGCCCAGTTGGTAGAGGTACTGGACGAGGTTGAAGACGAAGCTGTCGTAGTTGTCCACGACCAGGATGCGGGCGCTCATCGAACGGCCCCCATCGCGCTCGCTCCGTCGCCGTCCACCGTCACGTCGCCGAACGGAAGCAGCGGCTCCGCCCACGGGAAGACGTACTGGAACAGGACGTAGACGACCGCCAGGGCGAGCACGAGCGAAATGAACCCTCGCACCCACGCGTTGCCCGGCAGATGCCGCCAGATCCAGCCGTACATGCTGACCCCTCCATTCGGTACGGGACCAGACTAGAGCCTGCCCCGAGAGCCGTGGGTCAGCTGTGGAAAGCCGCCGGTCTGCCGGCGGTCACGGGCTGCGTCGCATCCAGGTGCGCCCAGGCGATCAGCCGGTGGCTGCTGCCCCACTCGGGCTCGCAGGTGGTCAGTGTCAGATAGCGGCCGGGCCCGTCGAAGCCGGACTTGCGGGGGACCGGGTCGATGACGCCGACATCGCTCGGGACGGTGCGGTACGGCTTCTTGTCGATGCGGTACGTGAACCACGTCGTCCCGTCCGTCACCAGCACCGCGTCACCGGGGCGCAGCTTCGGGAAGTCCTTGAACGGGTCGCCGTACGTACGCCGGTGGCCGGCCACCGCGAAGTTCCCTGTCTCACCGGGTCCTGCGGTGCCGCGGTAGTGGCCGAGACCCTTCTGCAAGGTCTTGACCTCGGTGTTCTCCAGGACAGGCCGCTCCCAGCTCTTGCCGAAGCGGGGTATGTAGAGCATCGCGAACGGCTTTCCGTCGCGGAGCGCCCTGGCGGCCGGGGCCTTCGGAGCGGGCGGTTTCGGTGACGCCGACGCGGACGGTGCGGGAGCGGGTACGGCCACCGCCTCCTGCGCCCACTGCTTCTGCAGGTCGTCTATCTGCCCCTCGGTGGCGCCCGCGGCCTTCACCCCGGTCCAGAACAGGACGTAGACCACAAAGAGGATGATCAGGGCGCCCGCGGTGATGCACAGCTCGCTGAACGTCCTGACGATCAGTCGCACCGACACCGGTCGGCCTCCCCGCAGCTGCTCGCTATTTCACCGGCTCCGCATAGTGGAGATCCACTGTGCCCGAGTAGCCGGGAAGAGTCACCGCCCCGTACTCGTCGACTTTCCAGCCGAGCCCGTACGCCTTCACGTACAGCAGGTAGTTCTGGATCGCCGGGGAGGCGTCGAGGGCCCCCTTCAGCTTTCCGGGATCACCGACGGCGGTGATCTTGTACGGCGGCGAGTAGACCCGCCCCTGGAGGATCAGGGTGTTGCCGACGCAGCGCACCGCGCTGGTGGAGATCAGCCGCTGGTCCATGACCTTGATGCCGCGGGCGCCGCCCTGCCACAGGGCGTTGACGACCGCCTGCAGGTCCTGCTGGTGAATGACCAGGTCATTGGGTTGCGGATCGGGGTAGCCGGGGCTCGCGGTGGCGTTCGGCGGGGCGTCGTCGAGCGTGACGGAGACCGCGCTGCCGGAGAGCTTCGAGGTGCCCGCGGCGCGCTCCAGCGCCTTGAGCTTGGCGTCCTCCGCCTTGGTGCTGCCGTCGTCGCGCTGGGCGAGGGTGTCGATCTCCTCACGCACGGAGGCGGCGGACTCGTCCAGGGCGGCATTCTTCTCGCTGCGTTCCTGAATGAGATCGGAGAGTTTCAGCAGCGAGGAGTCCGTACGGATATTGGTGCCCTTGGCGGTATTGGCACTGGTGACGAAGATGAGGCCCGCCAGGGCGAAAACGGCAGCGGTGAGCACTTTGGCCGGATGCCGGAAGGTGCGCCGGACCGGCCCTGGGGGAGAGTCGGCAGAATTGCTCAACGTACCCTTATCTCCTTCGGTGCCACGGAAGCACTACGCTAACGGACGCCCGGGGGAGGCAGCATTCCCCCTCGCGCCCAGCCCCGGCGCCAGCCACAGTTCCCTGCGCGGTCACGCAGCGCATCGACAGGAGAGTTCCTCGTGCCGAAGTCACGTATCCGCAAGAAGGCCGACTTCACGCCCCCTACGGCGAAGCAGGCAACCAACATAAAGCTGACCAACCGCAGTTGGGTGGCGCCGGTGATGCTGGCGCTGTTCCTGATCGGGCTGGCCTGGATCGTCGTTTTCTACGTGACCGACGGCGACCTGCCGATCTCGTCGCTGAGGAACTGGAACATCGTCGTCGGCTTCGGCTTCATCGCCGGCGGCTTCGGCGTCTCGACCCAGTGGAAGTAGCTCCGAAGACCGCGTAGGACCACAGCGGGCACCCGTCCCGCAACCCTTGCCCTGAGTTACCCACAGCGTTATCCACAGGCGGGGGAAAAGGTCAGACGATCTGTGGATAACTCCTCGGCCGTTGACGCCGGTGTGACTGCAGCCGGCCCCGATGCGGGCGGCACGCCCCTTGTCCTTGCTGGAAAAATCCAGCTCAGCGACAAGGGGCACAGTTATGTCCGCAGGATGCACAAGATCGTGTGCACGCTGTGGACAACTTCGATCACAAACGGTCCATATCGGGCTTACGGCTTGCGTGGCGTCGCCACTTATGTCAACGCGGCCGTTCTGGCGACCACGATCAGGACCACCACGGCCAGGGCCACGGCACAGGTGCCGTACTGCACGAGATTCCGCCGCTCACGCGGGGCGTGCACCATGCCGATCGCGATCAGCGTGCCGGCGACCAGCCCCCCGACATGCGCCTGCCAGGCGATTCCGCCCCAGGGGTTGAAGGTGATGACCAGGTTGATCGCCAGGAGCATGAAGACCGGGCGCATGTCGTAGTTCAGCCGGCGCATCAGCACCACGGTGGCACCCAGCAGGCCGAAGATGGCGCCCGAGGCGCCCAGCGAGGGCTGGTTCGGCGCGGCAAGCCAGTAGGTCAGGGCGCTGCCCGCCAGCCCGGAGAGCAGATAGAGCGCGAGATAGCGGGCGCGGCCGAGCGCCGCCTCCAGCGGACCGCCGAGCCACCACAGACCCAGCATGTTGAAGGCGATGTGCCACACCTCCTGGTGCAGGAACATCGACGTCACCAGCCGGTACCACTGGCCCTCCGCGACGCCTTCGGGCGGGCCGCCGGCGTAGAAATTGGCCCGGCCCAGCAACGCCAGGTCGTTCACCAGAGTCTCGTTGGCCAGCACCGCGATGAACACCGCGACGTTGATCCCCAGAAGGATCTTGGTGACCAGCCGGGGGTCGGCCGCGACCGTGCCGCCGGCGATCGTGCGCGGCCGGCTCGCGGCCGGGTGGTGTCCCGTACCGGACCCCTGGCGCACACAGTCCGGGCACTGGAAGCCGACCGAGGCGCTGACCATGCAGTCAGGACAGATCGGGCGGTCGCAGCGAGTGCAGCGGATCGCCGTCCCGCGGTCCGGGTGCCGGTAACAGCTGACCGGACCGTCGACGGGCTGGGTCGGGTCCTGGCCGCCCGGCGGCTGCTGGTCCATCGGTCCCATCACTACCGGTCCCCTCGGTCCTCGTCGTGGCAGAGCACGCACGGCACCGCCCTGCGCGTCCGCTCTCATATCAAGTACGGACGGACAGGGCGGTTGGTTCCCGGCGGAAGGACCGGAGGGTGACCGGACGGTGACGCCGGGCGATCAGCGCTTCTCGACGACGACCGACTCGATGACCACGTCCTGCACCGGGCGGTCGGTGCGGTCGTTGGTCTGGGTGGCCGCGATGGCGTCCACCACCTTCTGGCTCGCCGGGTCCGCCACCTCGCCGAAGATGGTGTGCTTGCCGGTCAGCCAGGCGGTCGGCGACACCGTCACGAAGAACTGCGAGCCGTTGGTGCCCGGGCCCGCGTTGGCCATCGCCAGCAGGTAGGGCTTGGTGAAGGCGAGGTCGGGGTGGAACTCGTCACCGAACTCGTACCCGGGGCCACCGGTTCCGTTGCCCAGGGGGTCGCCGCCCTGGATCATGAAACCGCTGATGACCCGGTGGAAGACGGTGCCGTCGTAGAGCCGGTCCTTGGACTTGGCCCCGGTCGCGGGGTGGGTCCACTCGCGCTCACCGGTGGCGAGCTCGACGAAGTTCCTGACCGTCTTGGGCGCGTGGTTCGGCAGAAGCCGGATCTCGATGTCGCCCTGATTGGTCTTCAAGGTGGCGTAAAGCTGCTCGGCCACGATCTGCCTTCCGTAAGTCTGCTCTGACGTCAACCGATCCTCGCACGGACCACCCCGCCCGGCGCCCGGCCCGGCTGCGCCACACACCCCTTGCACCATTGCGCCCCCTCCCGGGCCGCCGCCGGCCCCCTCCCGGGCCGCCCGTCGGAGGGTTCCCGCACCGGCCGCAGGATGCGGCACGGGAAGACACACGGCCAAGTGCGTGACGAACCGACGCGTGGCGGGCCGAACCGTGGCATTGTCGTCGGCAGGCTCCCCTTGCACCTGCTTGCCCCGTGGCATCCCCGATGGCCTGAATGACCCGGATGCCCGCCCCGCGTGCCGCACAGGTCCCCTGCAGGCATGATCTCGAACTGGGTGGAAAGGCGGAGTATCTACCCGCCACCAAGGAGGAGGATCCCGTGACCCGCATCGACAGCGTGCGCGCCGCAACCGACTCGGCGAGGGACAGCGTGCAGCACGCCGCGGTAGTGGTGGCGCCCTACGCCGACTCGGCCAAGGAACAGGCCGTTCACTATGCGCACGAGGCCCGCACACTGCTCGCGCCGAAGGTGTCGAAGGCAGCACAGCAGGCCCGTGTCCAGTACGACGCGCACCTCGCACCACGTCTCGAACTCGCTCTCGCACACGTGCCCCCCAAGGTCGACGAGGCTGCGCAGCGTGCCGCGCTGCGCACCCGCCAGGCCGCCCGGAGCGCTGCGGACTACACCGTCCCCCGCTTCGAGCACGCCCTCGCCACCGCACAGCCCGTGGCCGAGGAGGCCACGGCCCGCAGCGCGGCCGCACTGGCCGCTCTGCGCGGGCAGGTAACGGCGAAGGAGATCAGGAAGCTGGCCCGGAAGCACGAGCGGCGGGCCAAGTGCGGCCGTGCGTTCAAGGGGCTGGCCGTGGCCGGACTCCTTGCGGGCGGCGCCTACGCCGTCTGGCGGTGGTGGGACAAGCAGGCCAACCCCGACTGGCTGGTCGAGCCCCCCGCCCCCACCGAGGTCGACGACCGTGACCCGCTGACCTCGGTCGACGGCAGCGGCCAGACGATCCTGGACCCCGAGGTCCGGGCCAAGCAGTCCGATGCGGAGGCGGAGGGACTGGACGCCCCGGACGGACAGGACCCGGACGACCGCCCCTGACCGGCCGGTGGTTTCCATTCCCGCAGCCGGACAGCACGCCGAACGGGCGCCGGAAGACCCTGAGGTCTTCCGGCGCCCGTTCGGCGTGTACTAAGCGCGGCGGCTGCGCCGGGACTCTCGCAGCTGACCGGCGCCGACGACCGCGTACAGCACGACCACCACTCCGAGTACCAGGTAGAGCCAGTCGAAGGACTCGCCCCTGAAGAGCGCGGCCCATGCCCCGTAGCCCCCGACGGACCCGGCGACCACCAGCAACACCGACGCGCCGATGCGCAGCACCCGCGCAGCCCCGGGCCTCCGGTCCTTGATCAGCTCGGCTCCCGCGCCGAGCGCGACCACTGCGGCGAAGACGTGGTGCGGCTCCGGACGCCCCGACACGACCACGTCCACCAGGTTGATCAGGGCTCCGATCGAGCCGACGACCAGGGCACCCTGCGACATGCGACGGCTCATCGATCCCCCGTTTGACTGTCGGACCACCATGGCAATAGAGCCTCATTGTCGCAGGTCAGCCCAGGGTGAGCGGGTCCGGCCGTGAGCGGCGGGTGAGCGGGTCCGGCCGTGAGCGGCGGGAACCGGACCGGGCTCTAGCGCCGAGCCCAGTGTTCAAGCAGTGCCAGGAGCGCCGGTGCCGCCGCTCCCGCCACTCCGAGCAGGACCCGGCGGCGGGCCTCCTGCCACAGCGGCCGGGGCCGGACCCCTCCTCCGTCCCCCGCCGCGCCCGGCACGCGGTCGGGTTCGGGCATCTCTTGGTTACGGCACATGGGCAACCTCTCGGGTCTGACGGGCGGATGGCCGCCGTACCGGAGCAGCGGCCCGGTACGGCACCCACACCCTGGCGACGCGTACCGGCGCATCCCGCGGAACCCGGGTGTACCGGGCAGCCGGCGAACTACTCTGCTGGTCGACGCCACCACGGGACATCGCCCGAAGCGCCCGTTACGGGTGGCCCGGGCAAGGGGGAAGGCGCACACGCATGGGTTCGGCCGAAGGGCGCGTGTGGGAGTTGCTGAGCAGACTGCGTCAGCGTGCGGAGGCCCACCGGAAGGCTCAGGGACTGCCGTCCAGCCAGAGCACGGTGGAGACGGCGCTCAAGGCGGCATCTGCTCCTCCCGGCGCTCGGGGCTTCTCCAGGAAGCGGATCAGCGACTGGGCGCCGCGGGACGCGGACGCCTTCAAGCTGCCCCAGTCGGGCAGCGACGACAAGGTCCTGGCCCTGGCAGCCCTGTGGGCCGACTGGGCGCAGGAGCCTCCGCCGGGACGCGAGCTGCGGAACCTGCTGGAGAAGGCCCGCGACGAGCAGGCGCGAGAGCGCCGCACGCCCTCGGAGGAACAGCCGGACGAGGAATCGGTATCGGACCTGACCGCTGAGCAACTGGAAGTGCACGCGGCTCCCTTGCCCGCGGCACAGCACCGGATGTTGCCCGCCCTGTCCCCGTACCTGAGCCGTGACCTGGACGCGGAGGTACGTACCCGGATCAGGGAGGCACTCTCCGGCAGGTCGTCAGCCCTCCTGGTACTGACCGGGGAGTCTTCGACCGGAAAGACGCGCGCCCTGTACGAGGCGGTGCGTGAGGTAGCCCCGAAGCAGCCGCTGCTACGGCCCGCAACCGCGCAGGACCTGCTGTCGCTGCTCGCCGATGGCACGGTACGTCCCGGAACCGTGCTGTGGCTGAACGAGTTCCAGCGGATCCTTTACGACGGCGAGGGTGAACGGGCCGCAGCCCAACTGCGGCTGTTCCTGGACCGGCATCAGGGAGTGGCGGCCGTCGCCACCCTGTGGCAGAACCCGTACTGGCAGGAGCTGACTGCGCAAGGAAGGCCCCGGGACCCTCATCCCCATGCACGGGCCCTGCTCATCGGCGCCCATGCGCACCGGATCCGCGTGCCGGGCGAGCTGTCTCCCGAGGAGCGGGACCAGTGGCGCAGGCTTGCCGAGCACCACGGGGACGACCGCCTGAAGTACGCCGAGCGGGCCGGCGCGCAGGACGGGCGCATCGTGCAGCACCTCAGCGGCGGCCCGGAACTGCTCGACGCCTATCTGAGCGGTCCCGGCGACCACTTCACGCGCCATGAGCACGCGTTGGTCACCGCAGCACTCGACGCCCACCGGTTCGGCCACACCGCCCCGCTGCCCGCGGCTCTCCTGGCGCAGGCCGCCGACGGCACGCTCGCCCCGCACCACCGGGCGGCGCGCGAGGACTGGGCGGCGCCCCTCCTTGACGCGCTGGCCGGTGGCGAACGGGAAGACGGCACTCGTACCGACATCCGCTGCACTCTGACACCGCTGAGGGCCCGACGGGACGCCGCCGGGAGCCCACCCCTGTACGAACCCACGGACTACCTGCGCCAGCACGTCCCCGGCGTCCGTGTCGATCAGGCGGGTTCGGCCGCGCTGTGGAAAGCCCTCTGCCGTCACACCACGGACGTCGCGGTTCTCGAAGGGCTTCAGAAATCCGCTTGGGAGCGCGGCCTCTTCCGGTACGCCCTCGACCTGGACCGCAAGGCTGCCCTCGCGGGCAGCGGCCATGCCCTGATCCGGATCGTCGAACGCACCGCGACGCACCCGGCCGCCGGCGCGTTCTCCCGCTGGGCAGCGGAACAGATCGACCTGTCCGAGCAGCATCAAGTGAACCGGCTCTTCGCAGCGCTGGGTGCGGCAGGAGCACAAGGAGCGATGGACACGCTCGCCCGCAGGCTGGTCGATCGGACCGACCCGGGGGATGCGTGGGCTGTCGGGTCCCTGGCCGCGCACCTGTCGGACCTGGGAGCCTCTTCCGAGATCATCCACACACTGGTGGACGCGCTGACGCTCCGGGCCGATGAGCTCGCCCCTCGTGCGCTCGCCCTCGCCCTGCCCCGGATCGGAGGAGTCGCGAAGGACAGTTCCTTCCGCTCGCTGGCGCAACGCGCCGTCGACGGCCTCTGTCTCGTCCCGGGCGACGTGGGGGCGGTCAATTCCCTCATCCGGGCTCTGAAGGCGGCCGGTGCCTCCGATCTCCTGGAGTCCTTCGCGAGCCGAGCCGTCACCGCTGCCAGGGACATGGACCCCGACGAGCTGCCGCTTCTGATGAAGGAGCTGTGGCAGGCAGGGGCCGAGACGGCCGTACGGTCACTGATATCCCTGGGACCCGAGTCCCGGACCGGGCTGACCGATGTCTCCCTCGCGCTGAGCCTGCTGCAGGTCCTGCACGAGGCCGGGGCCGACGACGCCGTCCGGGCGCTGTTGAACCGCGGCCCGGCACGGCAGGTCGAACTCGCGAACCCGGATGATGTCTACAGCGAGAGCGGCGTCTGCGAATTGCTCGGCCTCCTCCAGGAGATGGGCGCCATGAACGAATTCGCCGTTCTGGCCGATCGCGCCTCGGCCGGGATCGGCCTGGACGACCCGGGAGTCATCACCACGATCCTGGAACTGCTGCACTCGACCGGCCATGAGCAAGCCCTGTCGAAGCTGCTGCGGCGGGACCTGCCCGCTCATCTCTGGTACGAGAATCCGCGGGAGGTCCAACCCCTGCTCACGGCTCTCCGCAGCATCGGAGCAACCGATGTGTTCGAGGCCGTGGCGGAGAAGCTTGTCGACGACGTCGACTGGCACGTGTCCGAGTTTCTGCAGGAGGCCGTCGAAGTCCTGGTGGAGGTCGGCGCCGAGCGCGCCGTCGACGTGTTCGTGGCACGCGCCAAGGAGGAAGCGGGCACGGGACACGGGCTGCTCTCGGTGCTCGCCCTGTCCGAGGGGGGCGCCCCGGAGGCAGCGCGGGAGCTGGCTGAGCACAGCGTCGCTCAGTCCACCGACACGGACTTGGACGACGTCAGTCTCCTCGCGTGGTACTGCCACACCGCTGATGCGCCGGCCGCCGTGACGAAGCTGCTCGACCGAGGCCTCGTGGATCGAGCCGATGTCGCCTTCGCCATGGAACCCGACGCACATTCGACGCTCCTGGAGATCATGAGTGCCGTGGGGGCGGACGAAACCGCCCGCTCCTTCGCCGAGCGTGCCGCTGACGGCATCGGCCTCGACCACACCATGGCAGTCGCTTCCCTGCTGACGGCCCTGAACGCCGCGGGGCTGTCCGGCCCGCGCGACGTCCTCGTCGAGCGCGCTGCGGGTGCGAGCCTCCGGCACCCGAACAGCGTGACCCGGCTCCTCGAAGCGCTCATGGAAGCCGGAGCGGACGAGGTGGTACAGGATCTTCTGGACCGGGACCCCGCCTCGCAGGTCGACCTCAACTGGGGAACCCCCGCCTGCGGTGAACGCCTCCTGGCCGCCCTTCGGAAGGCCGGCTCCCGCACGACCGAGGACCTCGCCCGCCGGGCCCGGGCAGCAGGGTGTCTCCCCGTGGAATCGCTCCTGCCGTACGGCCTGGACACCGACGGCCGTCCCGCCGTCCCGTGGTCCTGGAGCTGGTAGAAGCCGGCCGCGGTCATCCACCGCACCGCCTCGGTGTGCTGGACGACCGAGGCGGACTCCGGAAAAACCATTGCCTCGTGGCGGCGCGCCAGGATACTGATCCAATGGCGGCAACTGATCTTCACGAAGCCCGCTCGGCCCTGCGCGCCGGTCGCCCTGCCGCTCTCCTGGGCCTGCGCGAGTGTTCCTGGCTGGACGCCAAGCGCGAGCCGTACAGACTCAGGGAACCCAAGCACGTCGAGGAGCTGGCCAAGGACGTCGCGGCGTTCGCGAACACGTCCACCGGCGGGCTGATCGTGATCGGTATCGGCACGCGTGCGGAAGACGGGGCGGAGATCCTCGAACGGCTGGTGCCCTTCGACCGTTCCTCGGTGGACACGAAGCAGTACAGCGACCTCGTACGGGAACGCGTCACGCCCGCTCCGCGAGGGGTCACCGTCGCGTGGAGCGACTGCGACGACGGCTCGTCCGTCTTCTTCATCGACGTACCGGAGCAGCCACCGGCCAACTTCCCCTACGTCGTCGCAGCCCCGGTCGGCAAGCCGGGCAGGGTGAACCCCTCCACGGTCGCGGTGCCGATCCGCGAGTCCGACCACACCCACTGGCTGCCGAGGGAGGAGATTCACCGCCTCCTGCACAACGGGTGGACGGCGGCGGGGATGCCCGGCCTCGAGAGCCTGACGCAGATGGTGCAGGAGGCGGTGTCCCGAACGCATGACGAGTCCTTCGCGGCGCTTCCCCGGATCGGTCAGGGGATGGAGGCCGGCACAGCGGACTTTCAGGCCGCATATGCCGCCCTGAGGCGCAGGACTCCCGTGGGGGCGGCGATGTCAGAGGTGTTCTGGGACAGCGAGGGCCGCGGTGCCTTTCAGCACTTGGCCCCCGCGTCGCCTTCCCACCCTGCCTGGGTGCTGTGCAGCGTCCCCTCCCGACGGGCGATGGCCGTCGCGCAGCCGGTCTGGGACGCGCTCATGGCCGCCGGCGGAGGCACGACCACCACCATCGGGTACCCCGAAACCGGGACCGACCGGAGTCTCGGACCGGTTGTCTTCGACGAGGACGTCAAGGCCGTCGACGTGACGGCAGGGAAGTGGGGACCCGGACGTCTGGTGCGCCGTGGCGCGCACACGTGGATATGGGAGCCGAAGCCGGGCATCGGCTTCGGGATCACTCGTGGAGCCAGGGACTGGACGGGCGAGGTTCAGCCTCCGCAGCTCCGGCTCCGGGCGCTCGTCACGCTCCCGCTCGCGAACGCCTCCGAGCTGGAGATCACGGCGAAGGCGCGCCGTGATCTCGTGAACTCCGATTCGCTCGGCGTCCTCACGGGTGTGGTGGCCCAACTGAACGAGCACCGGGGACGGTCGGGCACCGCTTCGTGGCCGGCCACCGCTTCGGGGTGGGAAGCGGGACCGCACCGGAACGCGTTGAATTCGGCGAGCTACTCCAGCACCGTTCCGTTCATCCGCGGCTCGATCGCGACCATCGAGGCCATGGTGGCCCTGCCGCACTCGCTCGATTCAGCGCTGGTGACGTGTGTCGATCTGCGGGTGGACGGCGTGGACGGGTGGCATCGGACGAGAACTCCACCACCCATCGGCCAGTACTCCGACGAGGAGCTTTCGGGCACCCGTATCACCCTGGAAGAGGTCGTCGCGATCCTCTTCGCCGGCTGGGCGATCGCGGCGTCGACGCTGCCGACTCTGGCCGGGGTGAACCTGGACACACCACAGTGGACGGGTCCCCCCACGGTCGAGTTGAGGCTCAGTGCGGAACGCCCTTGCAGCGAAGCGGAACCGGATCTCAAAGAGCTGATCGACTTCTCCCGGTTCGGGCCTGCCGGCCGGCAGGCCCTGCCCGGCATGGCGGTGACCGTGACCGCGCCACCGCGCATGGATGAAGAGGCGCGGCTGCTCCTCGTCAGGCAGGCACTGGTGCGCATGGGACAGGCCTTCGGCTTCATCGAGGCCGAAGAGCTGTGAACGGCCTTCGGCTTGCTGTGAATCCGGCTGCTCTCCCTGCCGAAGGAGGAACCGGCGCGGAGATCGGGGCAAAAAAACAACCCCCCAACCGCGTTTTCGCAGGTCAGGGGGTTTGTGAGTGTGGAGCCTAGGAGATTCGAACTCCTGACATCTGCCTTGCAAAGGCAGCGCTCTACCAACTGAGCTAAGGCCCCGAACAGCAAGCAACACCCGACATCACGCGTCGTGTGGCCACCGCCGGGGACCAGAGTACCGGGTGACCCCCTGAAACCTCCAAAAGGATAGGGACTCCCGGTTGGCAACCACGCTCCGTAAGATGCTCGTCGAGGTTCGCAGCAGCGAAGCCGCAGCGAAGGGGAGACGCCATGGATGCAGCGCAGCAAGAGGCAACGGCCAGAGCCAGGGATCTCCAGCGCAGCTGGTACGGGGAGCCGCTCGGCGCGCTCTTCCGACGGCTGATAGATGATCTCGGCCTGAACCAGGCCCGGCTCGCCGCGGTCCTCGGGCTGTCCGCCCCCATGCTCTCCCAGCTCATGAGCGGCCAGCGGGCGAAGATCGGCAATCCCGCGGTCGTCCAGCGCGTCCAGGCGCTCCAGGAACTGGCCAGTCAGGTGGCGGACGGCAGCGCCAGCGCGGGAGAGGCGACCGACCGCATGGAAGAGATCAAGAAGTCCCAGGGAGGTTCCGTGCTCACCGGCACCGGCCAGACCACGACGACCGGCGGTGCCCCCACCGTGCGTCGCGTGGTCCGCGAGATCCAGTCGCTGCTGCGGTCCGTCGCAGCCGCCGGTGAGATCATCGATGCCGCCGACTCCCTCGCCCCGACCCACCCCGAGCTGGCAGAGTTCCTCAGGGTGTACGGCGCAGGGCGCACCGCGGACGCGGTGGCGCACTACGAGGGCCACCAGAACTAGACCGGGCGCAGGCACAGAGACACGCACGGGCCGAGACAGGAACGGGGAGCGGGCGCAGCGCAATGGGTGAGGTCTTCGCTGGTCGGTACGAACTGATCGATCCGATCGGACGTGGTGGGGTCGGTGCTGTCTGGCGTGCCTGGGACCACCGGCGCCGCCGGTACGTGGCGGCCAAGGTCCTTCAGCAGAGCGACGCGCACACGCTGTTGCGCTTCGTGCGCGAGCAGGCGCTGCGGATCGAGCATCCGCATGTGCTCGCCCCGGCGAGCTGGGCGGCGGACGACGACAAGGTCCTGTTCACCATGGACCTGGTCAGCGGCGGTTCGCTGGCCCATGTCATCGGCGACTACGGCCCGTTGCCCCCGAGGTTCGTCTGCACGCTGCTCGACCAGCTGCTGTCCGGGCTGTCGACGGTGCACGCCGAAGGGGTCGTGCACCGGGACATCAAGCCCGCCAACATCCTGATGGAGGCCACCGGCACCGGCCGGCCGCATCTGCGGCTGTCCGACTTCGGTATCTCCATGCGCAAGGGCGAGCCCCGCCTCACGGAGACGAACTACGTGGTGGGGACGCCGGGTTACTTCGCGCCCGAACAGATGCTGGGCGCGGAGCCGGACTTCTCCGCGGACCTCTTCGCCGTCGGCCTCGTCGCCCTGTACCTGCTCCAGGGCAAGAAGCCCGACTCCCAGGCGCTCGTCGAGCACTTCGCCGCGTACGGGACGCCCAGCGCCCCGCAGGGCATCCCCGAGCCGCTCTGGCAGGTCCTCGCGGGGCTGCTGCAGCCGGACCCGCAGGCCCGGTTCCGTACCGCCACAGGTGCCCGCAAGGCCCTGACGGCCGCCGTCGAGATGCTGCCGGAGCCCGGGATCGGCGAGGAGCCGGTGGAGGTCTTCGACCAGATCGGCCCGCTGCCCGCGGGATTCGGCCCCACCGGCCCCGTGCAGGCCGAGCAGGCCCCGCAGGCCCCGCAGCCCGAGGCCCGGCCGACCGGACAGCCGGCAACAGGACAGCAGGCCACCGGCCAGTACGCACAGCAGTCGTACGCGCAGCCCCCGGCCGCGATGTCGGAGACGGGCAGCTTCCACCTCCCCCCGCCCCCGCAGAACCCCAACCCCACCCCCTCGCCCGCGCCTTTCCCGTCGGCGGCGCAACCCGTCGCTCCGCATCCGGCGACACACACGACGGCCCCGTTCCCCGCAGCCGTACCGGATCCCTCGCAGGCCCCCACGGCCCCGGTGCAGCACGAGCCGGCGCTCACCCGCGCCTACACCGCCCAGCACCCGCAGGCCCCGGTCGCCGCCCACATGCCCTCGCCGGCAGCGGCTCCGCACGCCCCGCAAACGCGTCCGGGACCGTCCACGAAGGTGGCGGTCCCGGTGCTGCTGGTGGCGCTGATCTGCTTCGCCGTGGGCATCTGGGCGCTGACCCAGGCCTGAGGCGGGGGACAGCCGGGCCCGCTCAGGACCCGGCTGTCCGGTCACCAGGCCTGCGGCGGCGGTCCCCCGTATGGAGACTGTCCGCCGGCAGCGGCTGCCCTGCGTCGCGCGATCAGCATCCACGCGCCCAGCGCGAGGACCAGCACCGCGCCCGCGCCGATGCCTGCCGCGCCCACCAGCTTCATGGTGTTGCTCTTGCTCTCGGCCGCCTGCGGACCGCTCCTGCCGCTCTTCGCCAGGTCCTTGTCCGACTCCGTGACCCCGAAGATCCCGGCATCACCCGCGTACGGCGAGTCCCCGGCCGTGCCGTCGACCTTGACCGACAGCGTCAGCGGGACCGGCTTGGCGCCGTAGGCCTGGCCGACCTTCGGGCTCAGCGAGACGGACAGGTAGTACCAGCCCGCGAAGCGCATGGCGCTGACGCTGCTGCTCGACGCGAACCTGTTCCGGTACGCGACCGGAGGCACCGGATCGAGGGAGACGGCGGCCGGCTTGCCGGAGTACGACATGGGCGACACGTCGTCGACATGGCCGTGGGCCGGATTGTCCAGGGACATCGCGAGTGCGCTGCCGATGTACTCGTCGGAGGCTGGGCTGTTGCCGAGGCCGGCCGTGGCGAAGATCTGCTGCCCCCAGTCCACCGGAACCCGGTAGAAGAGGGTCTGCCCCGGTTCGATCTCGTCCTTCCACTCGCCGGTCTCCAGGCTCGTGGCGTCGTAGTAACTGGTGCCGCCCTTCCTGCGGTTGTCGGCGGCCGGCGTGGGCGGCACCGGCGACGCGGACGGCCAGTTCTCCGGCGCCTCGGTCGGCATCGCTGCGCCCTCGCCGGGTTGCGGCTCCGCCGCGTACCGCAGTTCCAGCTCCCAGTCCTCCGGCCCGGAGGTGGCCTTGCTCTCCCGCTCGACGAGGACGTTGTACGCCCCGGCGCCCTGGCAGGTGCTGCCGTCCTTCTCCACCACGCGGTAGGCGTACGCGGCGATCGGACGCGGGAACTCGGCGGACTCGAAAAGGGCGTCCTCGGAACTGCACCGCAGGTCCGAGCTGTCCCTGATGCTGACCGTGATGCCGTCCCCGTAGGCGACCTTGCCGCCTCCCTTGGGCACGACGACGGCCGAGACGTACGCGTTCGTCGTCGCGTCCAGGTTCAGGCGGTAGTACAGCTTCTCGCCGACCTTGATCGAACTCTTGTAGACCGAACCGGCCTTGAGCTCCGTCGCATCGGTGTTCACCTCCGCGCCGCTCACCGCCTCGGCCTCCGGGTCGAAGGTGTACGCAGCGGTCTCACCGTCCGCGTACGCCTGTCCCGGCAGCGCCGCCACCGCGCACATCGCCGCGACCGCGGCCAGCGTCACCCGGCCTCTGCTGCGCTGCCTCATCACGCGCTTCCCCTCGTCGTCCGTGCGGCTGCCCCGCGGCGGCTGCGTACATATACGAACACGGCGACCAGCGAGGCCACGACGGCCGCCCCGGCAGCAGCCGCGATGCCGGTCCATCCTGCCCCTCCCGCACCACTGCTGTCTGCGGACGCGATCGAATCGCCCTTCTTGTCCGCATCCTGCGCGGCCTCACCGCCGGACTTCTTCGCCGCCACAGGGGCGCCGTGCTCCGGACCGGTCCGTTCGTCGCCGAGCACCGACACCCTCAGCACCAGACCGATCTGCGGATTCTCCGCGATCTCGGCGGCCTGCGCGCCCAGCGTCACCGAGATGTAGAAGCCGCCCCCGGCGTGCACCGGCTGGACGTCGGTCCGGTTCTCGTAGCGGTTGGTCCAGGCGACCGGAACCCCGCCCATCGCGACCGCCGAAGGACGGCCGCTGTACATCGCTCTCGGGTTGAACTCGCCACCCCCGGTGAGCGGGTATCGCGCCGGCGTGTAGAGCTGGGTCGCACCGTAGGAGTACGTGGCCGCGGAACCGTCCACCGTGGGCTCGTTCGCGAACTCCACGTCATAGCGCACCTGCTGGCCCCAGCCCGCCGGGACCTTGTACCAGAGCGTCTGGGACGGCAGGATCCGGTCGCGCCACACGCCCTGCCCGATCGTCTCGGCGTCGTTGAACCCGGTGCCGCCGCGCACGTCACGGGGGTCACCCGTCGGCAGCGTGGCCTCCTTGCCGCCCGTCCCGTACTCCGTCTGCGACTGGGCGGGCGTCACGCCCTTCGCCGGCGGCGCCTCGACCCCGTACACCAGCTCCAGGGGCCAACGCGCGGCGTCGGAACCCTTCTTGCTCTCCCGCTCCACCACAAGCCAGTACCGGCCTGCCCGGTCACAGGTGCGGGTGCCCTGTTCCGAACGGATGCGGGCGACCGCCGAAGTCAGCGGAACCGCCCCCTCCTTCTGCAGGAAGCGCGCGGTGTGCGTCCCGCAGGAGCCGTGCTCGTCGTACTCGATCCTGGTGCTCAGCGCGTCGAACGTGTCCACAGCAGCCCCGGGTTGCGGTACCGCTGTCGCCGCGAAGTCCACCGTGGACACGGCGTCCAGATCGGCCGCGTAGTACCGCTTCTCACCCGGCCCGATGGTGTCCAGATACTGCCCGGGTACGAGTTCGGGCGCCCGGTCGGTAGTGGCAGCGCCGGTCACCCGCTCGCCCCGGAGGCGGTAGCCGTCGGCGGAGAGCTGGGAGGCACGCTGGAGCTGACGGGACAGCGCCTTGGCGTCCGGTGCGTCGTAGTAGCGGCCGTTGCCCGCGTTCGCGATGCACTCCAGCTGCTTGCGGGCCGCGCCCTTCACCTGGAAGCCGACCGTGTCGATCCGCAGCCCGACGCCCTCCTTGCCGAGCTGCTCGGCGACCTCGCAGGGCTGCGGCGTACCGCAGTTGTCCTCACCGTCGGAGATCAGCAGGATCGTGCGCGTTCCGATGGCACCGCCCGCGGGTTCCGGCAGGTCCTGCGCCGCCTTCCGGAGCGACAGGCCGATGGGGGTGTCCCCCTTGGGGCGCACGGCCTCCACAGCCTGTTTCATCGCGGCCCGGTCGAGCTTCCGGACCGGGCGTACGAGCCGGGTGTCCGTGCAGCCCTGGGGGTGGTCGGCGCCGTACACGCGCAGACCCGTGGGATAGCCGTCGGGGAGGCCGTCCACGACCGTGGAGACGGCCGTGCGGGCACTCTCCATCCGGGTGCGGCCCGTGCCGTCGTCGTCCCCCATGGATCCGGACGAGTCGAGCACCATGACGAGGCTGCCGCTTCCGTCGGACCGGGCCGCGGCAGGTGCGTCAACGGCGTCGGGCGGGTCCGCCAGGGCCGGCATCGCGCCTGCCACCAGGGCGAACAGCGCCCCGCCGATCCATGTCCCCACCCGTGCGGTGTGGTGGTGATTGTGTGCCCTCACGCGTGCCCCCTCGACCGAAAACCCCGCCCATTTGCTCAAGCAACCTATTGATTTGCTTGAGGGAACTCAAGGGCACAGGTGTCACGGTCCCGCAACAGCACGAAGCCCCGGCCGCATCTGCGACCGGGGCCCGCGACAGGCTGTTCTGTCTCACACACCCGAACCTGCGGGCACGGAGTCAGTCGCCTCCGTCCACAGATCCTGCTCGGCGCGATCCGCCTGGATCTGGCGGTACACGAGGAGCCCGCCGATGGCGGCCAGTGCGACCAGGAGAAGCTTCTTCACCGCGCGACCTCGTCTTTCCTTGGCATTGGGGAGTTCTGCTGCCCGACTATACACATCGGCCGATATCGACCGGTGACCTCCCCGCAACCCAACTGGCGCCTACGGAAGAGCGATCGTCAGAAGGTTGTGCATCGGCGGCCGCCAGGCGCGGACGGCCACCGACAGACCGCCCGGACCCGGCCCGCACACCGCCTTCCGGGACCGGTTGCACCATACGAGTGGTGTTCATCTGAAGAACGGCATATCGGTGGCGTCGGTCCACGAAATCGCGGGCCGGATCCACATCATCAGAAAGGTAAGCAAACCGGACCACCTGAAAGTGAGGGGCCATGAGCACCTTCAAGGCCAAGAACATCTGGACCGCCTTCATCACCGCGTTCTTCGCACTTCTCGCGTCGCTGGGCCTCGCAAGCTCCACCGCCGCGGCCACGGAAGCCACGGTCACGGAGCCGGCGAGCACGAGCCACGAGCACAGGGCCGCGACCGCGGCAACTCCGGCCGCCCCGTCGGTGCGATGGACCCTTCCGCGTGACCGGGCGCTGCCGCCCACGATGAAGCAGCGCATCCGCGCCGAGGCACACGGCTCCTCACCCGCCACCCGGCAGCTGTCCGCAGACACGAAGGACACCACGAACACCACCGGCACAGCCCGCGCCTCGCACGGTGCCCCGGCGGGGGACGCTTCCCTCCTCCCGCCCTGAGAGCGGCGCACCTGACACTGCGAGGCCCCTGGCCCGGGATTCCCCGGCAGGGGCCTTCTTCATGCCCTCACGCCTGCGGGGCGCGCCCCGGTGAATTCGTACAGCAGCACTTCGTCGACGAGCCGGTTCGTGTAGAGACGGCGGGTATCCCGCTCACCGAGGTTCTCCAGGGCTACGAGCACCAGGCCCGGTTCCGTGGCCGCGGCCGAGCGCAACTGGACAACCTCCGCACGCGTCAGCCCCTCGATTCCGTACGCCGCGCCCCCGGCAGGCCCGGCCGCCGACTCCCGCGCGCCGGTGACGGCCCGACGGAACGCCTCCGGCGGGCTCGTACCCGCATGCCCCGCAGGTTCCTCCGGGTCGCACCCCAGGGTCGCGGTGATGAAGGCCGCCGGGCGGGCAGGCCGCCATCCGATGGCCAGGCCGTAGAGCTCCGCCGCGATGTCACGGGCGTCGAGACCCCGGTCGATGAGCGGGCGCAGCGCGTACGCGAGGCGGCGCAGCCCCTCGCGCTGGGTCCAGGCGACGAGTGGCCGCACCTGCCGGGCGATGGCGATGTCGCGGGCTAGCTGGAGCGGGGACCGCCGCGGCGTACGGCCGGGCGTCGCCCGCCTGCGCGGGGTGTAGTTCCCCTTCTCCTCCACATCAACTTCGGGTACGTCGTGGTGGCGCCCGGAAGAATGGGGCGCACGCCCGCCTGAACCGTGAGTTCTCACCGGATGGTTGTCCACACGCCGGGACCTCGCCTGTGCGTCCTGCACTGCACGGTCCCGGCCCGCGTCCGTCACCCCGCACACCCGCGCCCCGTAGCCGGCGCCCTCCAGGCGGTGGCCCATCGCGGAGTCGTACACGGCCGGGATCGTGGCGGCGTAGACCGTCGCCGTACCCGCGTACCGGCGGCCGGGCAGGTGCAGGTTCCGCTTCGTCCCGTGCCGCTGCCACACCAGCGCGCCCAGCTCGCGTAAGACCCGGACGTGCCGCTTCACGGTCGCCGCCGACACCCCGCACCGGGCAGCGGTGCCCTCCAGGTCGTACAGCACGGAGCCGAGCCGGTAGTCCATCCGCCCGGCCAGATCCCGCGCGACGGCCAGCGTCGTCGCCCCGGCCCGGCGATGCAGCCCCGCCTCGACGAGCCACACCACCGCCCGCAGCCACGCTCGCGGCAGGGCGCGCCGGGAGGCGGTCGCGTCGAGCTCCTGAAGGAGACGGGGGACGGGAACCCATGCCGGTTCCGGGCATGGCGGAGAAGCGCAGCACGAAGCCGCGCCGGTGGGGTGGCGCATCACAGTCCGTGGGGTGAGGGGCGGCCGGTGGGGCCGCGGAGGTCGAAGGAGGGGCCGATTCCGGATGGTTCAGGGCGCGGGAGTGGTCACTGCGCGCGTACGGGCCCTACGATCGAAGGCGAATCCTTCTCTTCAGGGTGGATTTCGGATCGGCGGGGTGATGACCCGCTGGTCACAACGGCCGGGCGGTCTCTACACCGCTCGGCCGTTCTGTTACTCGCCGGTCGTCGCGGTGTTCTTCTTGGGGCGGTTCTTCCCGGACCCGGAGTAGCCCCGCTCGATGTCCTGCACGGTTCCGATCGAGACCCCCAGGCTTTCGGCGATCTCTCGGTACGTCACCTTCTGCGACCGCAGATGCAGCACGATCCTCCGGCGATGCTCCTTCAGCCTCTTGGTGCGCTCGGTCTGATCTCTGAGCAGGCTGCTGATGATCTGTGCCTTCACCAGTGAGTCCTCCATCGACTCGACGGCGTCCAGGCCATCGAAGACACGTTGCACCTCCTCCCGCTCGACCAGCCCTTCACGCTCTGTCTCGGCCATCCCGTTCCTTCGAATCGGGCGTGCCGCTTGACTTCGATTATGGGGCTCCCATAAATTTGCCGTCAAGTGGCGTCGCCACCCAGCAACAGAAAGGCCCCGGCCCGGAGTTCGTACCTCCATATGGCCGGGGCCAGTCAGAACCCTGAGTTCACCAGGAGACCGACCATGCGCCATCCTTCCACTCCGGGCGCCCCGCCCGACAGGCGGCTCGTCACGTTGCCGCCCGTCATGGGGCTGTCGTCCCAGCAGCAGCGCGGCGTGCACTGCGTCTTCTGCGGCTCCGCCCTGCACACAGGCGCGGTCCGCGACCTCGGTCCGAGACTGCTCAAGGCACACGGCTCGGTGATCCGCTGGTTCCCGCGCAGCTGCCGGTCCTGCTGGGAGGCCCACCGATGATGTGCGACCGCTGCGGCAAGCCGATCGCCGCCGGGGACGGGGAGCGCGTGACGATCCACGGGGCATCGGGGGCGGGCGGCACGACCACCGTGCACACGGCGTACTGCGTGCGACCCAGGTCGCGCCCGGCTCCTGCCTGGAGGGCGTAACACAGGACGCCGTACGACGAAGGCCCCCACCGTGAACAGTGGGGGCCTTCGTACAAGTGGGGCTAACAGGATTTGAACCTGTGGCCTCATCCTTATCAGGACCCGGCCCTATATAAGGGAGACCCCCAGGTCACCGCCGGTACCCACCCCACCTGGCCCTACATGAATCTACATCCGCAAGCATTCGTAGACCCTCCCCCGGCTTACTCGGCCGCTGGGGTAATCCTGGGGTAGCAACGGGGTAGCGCAGCACCCCTAGCCAGATGAGGTCACATTCGTTTCCTGTAAGCGAGGAGCCTTGCGCTGTAGTCCTGTTCACCATCGTCGCCCGCTTCGTCGCTGTCTAACTCGTCATCCTCATCGGGTTCGAAGTTCGAGTAGTACTCCTCAGGCGATATGTCCAGGTCCACGTCACCCGCAAGGGATGAGGGCAGCAGACCGAGCTCACTCGTTTCAAGCCGAAGCTCGCAGACGAAGCACTCGAAGAAGAGAGGGGTCATCACGACAACCCACCTCTCTTTGTCCACGTAGTCGAGGCCGATCAACGAGCCTTGCGACGAGCACGCCGGACAGACCACTGACGCGGAATAATCACTGCCGTTCCTCAGATACATCGGAGTGACCACCTGCGCCACAGTGGTCAGTACGAGCTTCCTAGACCCCTCGTCGATGTGCCCATACCGCTCCGCGAAGACGCGCCGGGCCCTGGCAAGCTTCTGCTCCAGCAGAACCCGAGCAGCTTCCACCCCCTCGATAAGTAGCTCATCGTGCAGCCCCTTGTGCTCACCCCAGTAGCCCGGCCCGACCTCAAGCTCAACAAGCAGCGGATCAATCACCTTGATGCAACTAGTGAAGACCTTGTGCGCCTCGGCAGGATCGTGATAGCCGCCGTGGGCGACGCCATTACGCGCATCAGCAATCGGCCAGGGTCGACCCTGCCTGGGCTTCGCGGGGATCTTGCCTTTCAAGATCTTCTCCACTCGGTCATACGCCTCCCCGAGTTGGATCGTCCTGGTCTGTGACCCCTGAACCTGTAGGTGGTCTCCATGGCCCGTGGCGTAGAGCAACGAGCTGAAGTGATTGCCGTCCACTATCAGCACCGGATGAAGACTGACCAGATACGCCTTCAGGAGATGCTCAGTGGCCACACCCGCGTGATGGACCGCCATGCCCTCCGAAGGCGGCCCATCAGCGAAGGCCGCGAATGCGGCAGCCATCCACATTCGGGAGGAGTCCACGAGCCGTTCAGCGTCCAGATGCATGAGTTGGACAGTAGAGCTCAACGTCTCCTCGAAGAAAGCGAATTCGAAACTCAGGCGACCAGACGCAGAGGCTTCTTCCCGCCGATGCGTCCCGGCTTCTTGTCCTCCAGGGCGGCGAGAACCTGGCCCGCGTAGTCTGCCGCGGCATGGGTGTAGAGCCAGGTGACCTTGCCCGCGCGCTCGTGCCCGAGGATCTCCTGCGCGATGACCTCCGGAACACCTCGCGCGTGCAGCCGGGACGCGAAGGAGTGGCGCTGGTCGTGGAAGGCCGGCCAGTGCTCTGCCCTCCCCTTCTCCACCTTCCGCGTACGCCCGGTCTGCGGGTCCGTCTCCTCGACCATGACCTTCTTCGTCTTCGTCCGGCCGACGCCTGAGTCCTGGAGGGCCTTGGTCCACAGCCGACGGAATGCGCTGCGGCGGAGTGGCGCCCGGTACGGCTCGCCCTCCGAGCCGGCCTTCTTCGTTCCGCGCCGGATCTTGTTCCGCCCGTGGAAGACGAGCTCGGCCGGACACAGTCCGGCGTCAGCCTCGGAGCGGTTCGTGCTGGCGTCGGGCTCGTCGGCCAGGAGCTCGCGGAGAACGCGCAAGGCAAGACCGGTGATCGGCACGGTGCGCAGGCCTGCATCAGACTTGGGGTAGATCTTGCGCTTAATCTGGCCCTTCACTTCGGTGAGGACCTCGCGGACGTGGATGACACAGCGGGCGAAGTCCACGTTGCACCAGCGGAGGCCGGCCAGCTCACCCCAGCGGAGGCCGGTCTCCTGGGCACCGATCGGGCGCTCACGGCGTCGCAGGCCGCACAGACCGCCGCGATCAAGACCCTGGCCGGGCTCGTCGGCAAGGGCGTTGACGCTGCGGCGGTCGTGGCCGCGGTCGAGCGGGCCATCGAGTCTGCCGTCATCGACGTCAACATCAACACCACCCCGGAGGCCTGATCATGCTGACTGTCGCCTTCTGGCGCGCGACCTCTGAGCGCGCTGTACGTACCGCTGCGCAGACGCTTGTCGCCGCGCTTGGGCTGGACACCCTCGTGGTGCTGAACGCGAACTGGGGTGATGGTCTATCGCTGGCTGGTGGCGCCGCGGTCCTGACCGTGCTTACCGCGCTCGCGACGTCGGGCGGGGCGGAGGGGCCGGGCCTCACCGAGATCGTGCGGGACCGGGAGTGATGCCGGCGGAGCCGCCTGCCGGCTCTTCGGTGGCGGTCGAGCTGGAGCGGATGCGCGGAACCTTCGACAAGGGGCTGACACAGCTCGACGGGAAGCTCGACGTGTTGGTCGAGCGGAACATGCATGCTGGGGAGCGGCTCCTGGCGGCGGAGACCGCGGCCACCGCGCTCGCCGTCCGGGTCACGGCGCTGGAGCGCCGGGTGTGAACGGCGTCCGGTATCGCGGCCGCGCTCGGCTCGGGCGGGGCCTTCCTCGCCACCATGCTCGGCGGATAGACGTGCCCCCCTGCTCCGGCTACGGCCGGGGCAGGGGGCACCTTCGTGTGTTCGCAGGCTATCCGCGGCGGGCTGCTCCAGCTGGCCAGATCACGTCAACCGTCAGGCCCGCCTCCCGGGCCTGCACCACGGTGTCCGCCGTGCCTCCGCCCTTGCCTGACGGGGGCGTACCGTCCCACACGGCGACGAGGCGATCGGCGCGGCGCAAGAGCTCGTTGTTCGCCGCCTCGTAGGCCGCTCGATTCGCAGTCTCGTGCGGCAGCGTCACGACATCCTCGGCTGTCTCCACCAGGTGGTCGAAGACGGCCGCGTGCTGAGGCTTCACCTTCGCGACGCGGTAGTCCTGGGAGGGGATCACAGCGATGAGGCGGCCACCGATCGCGGTGACTTCCTCCGCGAAGAGGCTGTCGGCCCCGGCCGCAATACACGAAACCCCGGTCAGGTCTTCGCTGTACTTGGACAGCAGCTCGCGCAGCGCGGCGCGCACCAGGGGCACACTCTCGTCGGTCAGGTCCATGTGCCCGGTCACGGCAAGTGTCGTCATGCGCGCTCCTCAGCTCGACAGCAGGTCGCGGATACTATCCCGCGCCTCGCGCACCGGGCGCGAGGCGCTGTGTCCCACGGTGTAGGGGTACAGCTGCCCGAGCTGCGCACGGACACGCCCCGACTGTGTGCCTCGCGCGGCCTGCACGGCGAGGGTTGTTTCGGCAGCGGCCGCCCTGATGTCGCCAGCGAGGAACTGGCATTCCGCCAGGCCGATGCGGTCGAGCGCATGAGAGCGCCCAGCCTCGGGGCCGCGGAATGCCAAGGCGGTCCGGATCTCGTCGGCGGCGTGGGTGGCGTGCCGGCGCGGGTCGGTTCGGGCGAGGTCGAGAAGCCGTCCCCCGGTGACGCCTGCGAGTTCCGCCTCGTCAAAGTACGCAATCCAGTACGGCTCGTCATCATCCGCGCCAGCGTCAGCGAGGTCCTCGGCCGCCTTGGTGGTGGCCCGCTGGAATCCGGCGAAACGCCCCTGTGCGGCATAGGCCCAGGCCTCGCGGGTGTGGAGCATGGCTCGGGCCCGGGGGCCGATCCCGTCGCGGGCGCCTTCCTGGGCAAGGTGGATCAGCTGGAGCGCGTCGTCCGGCCGGTCACGGTAGAGCATCTGCCGGGCCATGCCGGCCAGCACATTGGCGCCGAAGACGACGTCGCCTCCGGCGTGGGCTGCGCGGAGGGCGAGGCGGTAGTAGTCCTGGGCTCGCCGTTGCAGTCCGGAGTCCCACGCCATGGTCGCCGCGGTGCCGGCCAGTTGCGCCATGACGCGGTACAGCCGGTCGGCCACGGCCGGCGCCTGGTGGTCATCGAGGGCGCCGGAGACTTCGGCGAGCTGGCCGAGGACCGCTTTCCTTCGGAGGCCGCCGCCGTACCGGTGGTCCCACTGTCGGAAGGCTCGTGCGGTGGTCTCCAGTTCCTCGACTTCGCGCATGCCGAGTCGGCCTGGACGCCGTTGTCCTGGGACGGAGGCGGCCGGAACGAGCCAGCCTTCGAGGCTGTCGAGGAGGGCGGCGCCGGTTACCGCGGCGCCGGCAAGGGCGCGGGTAAGGGCCCTTCGATCCATCACGAGATCACTCCTGGTGAGGTGGGTGGCCAGGTCCACGGTGGCGTCGGGCCGCCACGGGATCTCGTCTGCGTCTGGCCGGTCACCTGGAGCGTCTGGCTGGTCCTGCTGTGCTGGGTGGTGTGCGCCCTCCCAGGGGCGTGGTGCGAGCCCGAGCAGGCTGCCCGGAACGCGAAGGCCGTCCGCGATCCGGCAGACGACCTCGAAGCTGGTGACGCGTTGGGACCTGTTGATGATCGTGGACACCTTGCCGGGGGTGAGCTGGCAGGCGGACGCGATGCGGTTCTGGGAGAGGCCGCCCCACTTCTTGATCAGGGTGAAGACGGCGGCGAAGTCGTGCTCGATGAGCGCTGCCCGGACATCTGCTCTGTCGAGCACATCGGGGCTGAGCAGGCCGGGGGTGGTGGCATCCATGGGCTGACTTCCGTCGCGATCCTATGCACACGCAGGCGCCTTGCTGGAGGAGCAACGAGTGTATTACCGCTTCGGTAACCCCCGCTGGTCATACCGCAGTTGCCCCCGCTGGACGACGCTATTGAAGCGATGACAACCGACGGCAGGGGCAACCCATGGGAATGACGCTCAAGGTGTACGAGGCCGACCGGCAGGGCCCGACGCGCGTCCTACGACCGAAGGCCGAGGTCGTGCCCGTAGAGACCGTGGACGAGACATCCGCCTTCCCTGACTGCGAGTGCCCGCAATGCGTCCGCCCGCCGAAGTGAGCGCCCCGCCCCGCCCGCTTCCAGCGCCGGGCGAACTCACCTGGGATCAGTCAGCCGGCCGCGCCTGCATCTGGTGCCGACGCCCGCTCACTACCGGCGCGGTCCGCGCCGGCATCATCCGCGACCAGCTTGGCGCCCACAACCTCGACACCGAGGTCTGGGCCGGCTCCTGCTGCGCAAGCATCACCCAATGACTCCCGTCCGCACCGGCGCACCCCGTCGCCCGGTGCGGACGGGATCCGCAAGTCCGTTGCACCACCAACGTGCAGGAGGAATTGCCCAGATGAGCACCTCAGTCCAGCCGCAGACGCGAACCCACGACCCGCAGACCATCCTCAATGCCGTCCAACCCCACATCGGCCACCTCACTATCAACGTGGCCGACGGCGGGACTATCTGGGAGCGCGAGATCGCCCTCCTGCTTCGCGACAACGTCATGGTCCGCAACATGGCCGAGCGGATCCTCGCGAACGCCGTGATGTACACGATCACTGCCATGGAGCACCCGGACGTGCGCCTCGGCGTGGGCAAGATCGTGGACATCGGCGTGCACCAGCTCATCCTCGACACCCCGGTGTACTTCGCGTTGTGCGACGCCTACAACGGCGGCCAGTACAAGCACCACGCACCGTTTATCCAGCGCCGCAGCGACGGCCTGTGCCTGCGGACCGCAGACTTCCTCCGGTCCAACGGCTTCGACATCGACGCGGAGCTGTGGGCCATCGACGGCGCGGAGTGCTCTCCGTGCGACAGCAAGGTGCCAGACAGTCACTGACCCATAGGCTGGCCTCCGTCCTCCTCTCGCGCGGAGGGCGGGGGCCATTCCGCTCATGAAGGGAGTGCCGTGCCCGCACGACACGACATCGCGGCCGAGACCGAACTGTGGGACACGTACGCCGGCAACGCGTTCAAGGACGACATGCAGCCGGTTTTCAACTGGACCCAGTACGCCGGTCACGGTCCGGGGGCCGAGTTGCTTGGCGAGCCCCAGTCCGTGCTGGAGATCGGTTGCGGTACCGGCCGGGCGCTGGCGCATCTCGCGGAGCGAGGGGTCAAGGCCACCGGCGTGGACCTCTCGCCCGTGATGGTCAAGAAGACCACGGAGCGCTGGGGACACCTGGGGGTGGACTTCGTCTGCGCGGAGGTGCTCGATCACCTCCGCGTCGACACACAGAAGTACGACGCCATCTATTCGATCTTCGGGGCGGTGTGGTTCACCAACCCGGCCAAGCTGTTCCCGCTCCTTGCTGAGCGGCTGGCCCCCGGTGGCGTCCTCGTGTTCTCTCATCCGCCAGCCATCCCTGGCGCCTACGGTCCGCAGGGGATGTACAAGGGGGGCTTCGCCGGGAAGGCAATGTTCACGTACCGCTACAGCTACACGCCCCGCCGGTGGGCCGCGCTCCTGGAGCGGCAGGGGTTCCGCGACATCGAGACCCGCATTGTCGATGCCCCCGAGCCTGGTCACATCGGCACTCTGATCGTCCGTGCCCGCGGCTGAAAGTCCGGCACCGCACGGCCCGCAAGAGGCTGGAGAGCGGAAATGCGGAGTGCAGCGGCCAACCGGGGGAGCGTAGCGCGGCTGGGGGCGCTGGCGGCCCCAGCCGACCTATTCGACACAGGGGCGCCCTTGTTCCGCCTGGCTTGCCTCCAAGCTCACCAGGCGCCACGTAGGGGTTGTGTGTCAGACGACTGCGCATCAAGGGGGATGCCATCTCCCCACCAGGCACTCCGCGCACGGCGATCGCAGTTCCACAGGGTGTGGACCGATACTCAAAGAGTCGTGACAAGCAGAAGGCTGGCAGATCCTGAGATCTACCGGCCTTCTGACCTGGCACTTGCTGCTGTGGGGCTAACAGGATTTGAACCTGTGGCCTCATCCTTATCAGGTCGAGCACACCGGATCTGGATTCAAGGTCATCCGAATGTTCCAGCAGGCTGCACCGTGTCCCATGGCCGGGCTTAACCGCCGCCGGTCGCTGCTGTTGGTGTCAGCAGTTGATGTCATGAGGCGCGGTCAGCCAACGAACTCAACGCTGACCCATATCACTCCCAGGACTGCGAACGCTCCAGCGAACGTCCTGAGACCTGGCAAGGTACGAGGCCACCGCCTGCCCGCAGGGATCAAATCATGGAACGATTCCGCGGCTCCACGGAAGTTGGTAGCCAGTACCGTTCCACCACCGATGGCCCCGACGCCCCACACCAGCATGATCCCGAGTTCTCCATCCACGAACGCATCGTAGCGATGGAGTCAACGGAGCCTCCTCAGTTGCCGACCAAGCTTCAGCGCCGCCGCACAACCCACCACTCACCCCAGCTCCATGAGAACCATCTGACCCTCTGTCATCATCTTCCGCATCTCGGGGGAACCTCAGGGTGCCTTGATGAGGTAGAGAAACCTGTAACCCCTCGGGCTAGCTGGCGGACCAGACGTAGCACTTAGCCGGGGCCTGCTCGTCGGCTCCGAACCGGTGCGAGGCATCGCCGATGAAGCGCCAGCCGAGGCGTTCGTAGAGGCGGATGGCCGACGCATCCTTGGTCAACACATCGAGCAAGAGGTGGAAGTCGTGCGCCTTCGCATAGTCCATAGCTGCGCGCATGAGGCTTTCGTGAGGAACTGCTGACGCGGAACGTCGCTGAGCTGGTCGACATGCCCAAGGTGACCAAGCGGGAGGCCAAGCCGTGGAACGCGCGGGAAGCAATTTCGTTCCTGCGCTCGGCTCGTGCGCACCGCCTCTACGCGGCCTGCGTCCTGGTGCTCGTCCTCGGCCTGCGTCGCAGCGAGGTGCTGGGTCTGCGTTGGCAGGACGTCGACTTTGATCAGCGACAGTTCACGCCGCTCAAGCAGGTGCAGCGGGTCAAGGGCGTCGGCCTGGTCCTCAAGGACCTCAAGACTGAGTCCTCCCACGCGGTGCTGCCGCTGCCCGAGTTCTGTGCCCGTGCTCTGGAGGAACGCCGGACGCTGCAAGACCTGGAACGGAAGATCGTGGGGGACCACTGGAACCAGAAGCCGGGAGAAGAACTGATCTTCTCGTCCGAGCGAGGCGGCCTGATCGATCCCGTGGGCTTCTCCCGTAGCTTCAACGCCTTGGTGAAGCGGGCCGGCGTCCGCCGGATCACTGTGCGGCTGGCTCGCCACACCTGTGGCACCCTGCTGGCTTCCCTGAAGGTGCACCCCAAGGTTGCCCAAGCGATCCTCCGGCACAGCCAGATCAGCATGACCATGGACGTCTACACCCACGTGGTGGGCGACGGAGAGCGGGAAGCCGTGACGCTGCTCGCCGAACTCCTGGAAGATCCGTTGATCGGCTGATGTCAGCCGGAGATGTCAAAGGCCCCCCACCGTTACCGGTGAGGGGCCTTCGTACAAGTGGGGCTAACAGGATTTGAACCTGTGGCCTCATCCTTATCAGGGATGCGCTCTAACCAACTGAGCTATAGCCCCGCCGCGCTTTTGTGTCGCGCTGACGTGAAGAAGATTAGCGCACGTCGGGGCCAGTCCCAAAATCGATACCCGCGCCGCTACTCGTCCTCGGCCAGGGTGAGCTCGACGCCGCCCACGAAGCCGGCCGACAGGTTGTAGATGAAGGCGCCCAGCGTCGCCAGCGCGGTGGCCAGCACCACGTCGATCACCGCGATGACCGAGGTGAAGATCAGCACCCGCGGCAGGGACAGGAACGACTGAAGGTCGAAGCCGTTGCCCTCGTTCGAACCGGTCGCCTCGCTGATGGTGCCGCCGACGGTCTCGAAGACGCCCATCGCGTCCATGACCATCCACAGCACCGCCGACGCGACGACCGTGCAGATGCCGAGCGCGATGGACAGCAGGAAGCTGACCTTCATCACCGACCACGGATCGGCCTTGGCCACGCGCAGACGTGCCTTACGGGTCCGCGGAGTCGTCCGCGCCCCCGTCCGGGGTCTGCGGGTCGCCTGGGCCGTTCCTGCGCCCTGCACGGCGCCTTGCCGCCCTCCGTGGGACCGGCCGCCACCCTGGGTCCCGCCCGGGGGCGAGGGGTAGGCCTGCGGAGGGTGGTACGGGCCGGCCTGGCCCGGTGCGGGTTCCCGCTCACCGGGCAACGGCCCGGTCGCGTAACCCTCGTACTGGGGCTGAGGGCCCCGGGTATCCGTCACAGTGCCCCCTTGGGAGTCCGTGGCAGGGCCACGGGCGCCGTTTCCGCCGGCTTCGGAAGCGGCCGAACCGGCGCCCGTGGCTCCACTCACGCTCTACTCCTCGTGCTCCCCGGTCGAGGACGTGTTGCCCTCGACTGTGCTGTCGGCCGCGGTGGCCTCAGCTGTCACTGCCTCGGCCGTCTCGCCTTCGGCATCAGCGTCGACAGGACCGTCGACCTCTTCGGCCTCGCGACCTGCCTCGGCGTTCCGCGCGATGCCGACGACGGCGTCTCGCTTGCCCAGATTGATCAGTTGGACGCCCATGGTGTCACGGCCCGTCTCCCTGACTTCATTGACTCGCGTACGAATCACACCACCGCCGAGCGTGATGGCGAGAATCTCGTCCGTCTCCTCGACCACCAGCGCGCCGACCAGCGAGCCCCGGTCCTCCACGATCTTGGCGGCCTTGATGCCCAGGCCACCGCGACCCTGGACGCGGTACTCGTCGACAGGGGTCCGCTTCGCGTACCCGCCGTCAGTGGCAGTGAACACGAAAGTACCGGGCCTGACGACATTCATCGAGAGCAGTTCGTCTCCCTCACGGAAACTCATGCCCTTGACACCCGAAGTGGCGCGGCCCATCGGGCGCAACGCGTCGTCCGTCGCAGTGAACCTGATCGACTGGGCCTTCCTGCTGATGAGCAGCAGATCGTCCTCGGAGGACACCAGCTCCGCACCGATCAGCTCGTCGTCGGAGCCGTCGGCCGTCTCGCGCAGGTTGATGGCGATGACGCCGCCCGAACGCGGTGAGTCGTAGTCCTTCAGCGCGGTCTTCTTCACCAGACCGCCCTTCGTGGCCAGGATCAGATAAGGCGCGGCGTCGTAGTCGCGGATCGCCAGGATCTGCGCGATCTGCTCGTCCGGCTGGAAGGCCAGCAGGTTCGCCACGTGCTGACCGCGGGCGTCGCGGCCGGCGTCCGGGAGCTCGTACGCCTTCGCCCGGTAGACCCGGCCCTTGTTGGTGAAGAACAGCAGCCAGTGGTGCGTCGTCGACACGAAGAAGTGGTCGACGATGTCGTCTTCCCTGAGCTTCGTGCCGCGCACACCCTTGCCGCCGCGCTTCTGCGAGCGGTAGTCGTCCGTCTTCGTGCGCTTCACATAACCGCTGCGGGAGATCGTGACGACGATGTCCTCCTCGGCGATCAGGTCCTCGATGGACATGTCACCGTCGAAGGGCACGAGCTTGGAGCGCCGGTCGTCGCCGAACTTGTCGACGATCGCCGCCAGCTCCTCGCTGACGATCTGCCGCTGCCGCTCGGGCGAGGCGAGGATCGCGTTGTACTCGTTGATCTTCGCCTGGAGCTCGTCGTGCTCGGCGGTGATCTTCTGGTGCTCCAGCGCGGCCAGCCGGCGCAGCTGCATCTCCAGGATCGCGTTCGCCTGGATCTCGTCGATCTCCAGCAGGCCCATCAGGCCCTCACGCGCGATCTCCACGGTGTTGCTGCGCCGGATGAGGGCGATGACCTCGTCGATGGCGTCCAGGGCCTTGAGCAGGCCGCGCAGGATGTGCGCGCGCTCCTCGGCCTTGCGCAGCCGGAACTTCGTACGCCGGACGATGACCTCGATCTGGTGCGTCACCCAGTGGCGGATGAACGCGTCGATCGACAGGGTGCGCGGCACCCCGTCCACCAGCGCCAGCATGTTGGCGCCGAAGTTGGTCTGCAGATCGGTGTGCTTGTACAGGTTGTTCAGTACGACCTTGGCGACCGCGTCCCGCTTCAGCACGACGACCAGGCGCTGACCCGTACGCGACGAGGTCTCGTCACGGACGTCCGCGATGCCGCCGACCTTGCCGTCCTTCACCAGGTCGGCGATCTTCTGCGCGAGGTTGTCGGGGTTGGTCTGGTACGGAAGCTCCGTGACCACCAGGCACTGGCGGTTCTGGATCTCCTCGACCGCCACGACCGCGCGCATCGTGATCGAGCCACGGCCCGTGCGGTACGCCTCCTCGATGCCCTTGCGGCCCACGACGAGCGCGCCCGTCGGGAAGTCCGGGCCCTTGATCCGCTCGAGGAGTGCGTCGAGCAGCTCCTCCGGCGAGGCCTCCGGGTGCTCCAGGTACCACTGGGCGCCGGACGCCACCTCGCGCAGGTTGTGCGGCGGGATGTTGGTCGCCATGCCGACCGCGATGCCCGCCGAACCGTTGATCAGCAGGTTCGGGAAGCGCGCCGGCAGAACCACCGGCTCCTGGTTGCGGCCGTCGTAGTTGTCCTTGAAGTCGACGGTCTCCTCGTCGATGTCCCGGACCATCTCCATGGACAGCGGCATCATCTTGCACTCGGTGTACCGCATGGCGGCGGCCGGGTCGTTGCCCGGGGAACCGAAGTTGCCGTTGGAGTCCACGAGCGGCATGCGCATCGACCAGTGCTGCGCCAGGCGCACCAGGGCGTCGTAGATCGAGGAGTCGCCGTGCGGGTGGTACGTACCCATGACGTCACCGACGACGCGGGCGCACTTGTAGAAGCCCTTCTCGGGCCGGTAGCCGCCGTCGTACATCGCGTACAGCACCCGGCGGTGGACGGGCTTGAGGCCGTCCCGCACGTCGGGCAGGGCACGCGACACGATGACGGACATCGCGTAGTCGAGGTAGGAGCGCTGCATCTCCGTCTCGAGCCCGACGGGCTCGACACGCATGCCCACGCCCTCGACGGGCGGGACCTCTTCGGGCGTCACGGGGGCAGGGGTGTTCTCGTCGGCCATTGCTGGTCAAAGTCCTTTCGCGCTGCGGCTGCGGCTTGGAGGGTCGCCGGACCCTCCTCCTTGTACGGCCGACTCAGATGTCGAGGAAGCGGACGTCCTTGGCGTTGCGCTGGATGAACGAGCGCCGTGCCTCGACGTCCTCACCCATCAGCACCGAGAACAGGTCGTCGGCCTGCGCCGCGTCATCGAGCGTGACCTGGCCGAGCACACGGTGGTCGACGTCCATCGTGGTGACACGCAGCTCCTCGGCGTTCATCTCGCCGAGGCCCTTGAAGCGCTGGATCGAGTCTTCCTTGATCCGCTTGCCGTTCTCCTTGCCGAGCACCACGAGGGCGTCGCGCTCGCGGTCCGAGTACGCGTACTCGAAGTCGTCCCGGCCCCACTTGATCTTGTAGAGCGGCGGGCGCGAGAGGTAGACGTGCCCGGCCTCGACCAGCGGCCGCATGAAGCGGAAGAGGAACGTCAGCAGCAGGGTGTTGATGTGCTGACCGTCGACGTCGGCGTCCGCCATCAGAATGATCTTGTGATAGCGGAGCTTCTCGATGTCGAAGTCCTCGTGGACCCCGGTGCCGAAGGCCGAGATCAGTGCCTGGACCTCGGTGTTCTGCAGGATCTTGTCGATCCGGGCCTTCTCGACGTTCAGGATCTTGCCGCGGATCGGCAGGATGGCCTGGTACATCGGGTTACGGCCGGACTTCGCCGAACCACCGGCGGAGTCACCCTCGACGATGAAGATCTCGCACTTCGTCGGGTCGTTGGACTGGCAGTCGCTCAGCTTGCCCGGCAGCGAGGCGCTCTCCAGGAGGCCCTTGCGACGGGTCAGGTCACGCGCCTTGCGGGCCGCCACACGGGCGGTCGAGGCGGCGATGCCCTTGCGGATGATGTCGGCGGCCTCGTTGGGGTTCCGGTCGAACCAGTCCGTCAGCTGCTCGTGGACGACCT
Source organism: Streptomyces sp. NPDC002809 (assembly GCF_040295435.1). Classification (NCBI taxonomy): domain Bacteria; kingdom Bacillati; phylum Actinomycetota; class Actinomycetes; order Kitasatosporales; family Streptomycetaceae; genus Streptomyces; species Streptomyces sp. NPDC002809. The sequence continues at coordinate 246,834 of NZ_JBEOVJ010000001.1, read as the reverse complement.
TCTGCACGAAGGTCTTGGCCTCCGTGTTGCCCAGCTTGGTCTTCGTCTGGCCCTCGAACTGCGGCTCGCCGAGCTTCACCGAGATGATCGCCGTCAGACCCTCGCGGACGTCCTCACCGGTGAGGTTGTCGTCCTTCTCGCGCAGCAGCTTCTTGTCGCGCGCGTACCGGTTGACCAGAGAGGTCAGCGCCGCACGGAAGCCCTCCTCGTGCGTACCGCCCTCGTGCGTGTGGATCGCGTTGGCGAAGGAGTAGACCCCCTCGCTGTACTGCGTGTTCCACTGCATGGCGATCTCGGCCGAGAGGAGACGGTCCTTGTCCTCGGCCTCGATGTCGATCACCGACTGGTGAATGACATCGCCCTTGCGGGAGTTGAGGTACTTCACGAAGTCGACGATGCCGTTTTCGTAGTGGTACGTGACCGTGCGGGTCGTCTCGTCCTCGGGGACGTCGACCGCCTCGGCGCTGTCCGCACCGGCCGTCGCCTTCGCCGACTCACGCTCGTCGGTGAGCTTGAGGGTGAGGCCCTTGTTGAGGAAGGCCATCTCCTGGAAACGCCGGGAGAGGGTCTCGAAGGAGTACTCGGTCGTCTCGAAGATGTCCCCGTCGGCCCAGAAGGTGACCGACGTGCCCGTCTCGTCAGTGGGCTCGTTACGGGCCAGCGGGGCGGTCGGGACGCCGAGCTTGTAGTCCTGGGTCCAGCGGTAGCCGTCCGTCCGGACCTCGACGGCCACCCGGGTGGACAGCGCGTTGACCACGGAGACACCGACACCGTGCAGACCACCGGAGACGGCGTAACCGCCGCCGCCGAACTTTCCGCCCGCGTGCAGGACGGTGAGCACGACCTCGACGGCCGGCTTGCCTTCGGACGGCACGATGCCGACCGGGATGCCACGGCCGTTGTCGATCACGCGCACCCCGCCGTCGGCGAGGATCGTGACGTCGATGCTGTCCGCGTGCCCGGCCATCGCCTCGTCGACCGAGTTGTCGACGACCTCTTGCACGAGGTGGTGGAGACCGCGCTCACCGGTCGAGCCGATGTACATGCCAGGCCGCTTGCGGACCGCGTCCAGACCCTCCAGCACGGTGATCGCGTTGGCGTCGTACGAGGGTTTCACCTCACCCGGCGCCTTCGCCTCGGCCGTGGCGGGAGCAGCGCTGCTCTCACCGGGGGTGGACGGAATGTTCTCGTTGGGGTTGCCGGAATCGGCCACGAAGCGCCCTTTCTGGCACAGCACAGGCCGTTCTCCGGGCAGGCGGGAGCGGCTGCGTCGTTCGGCTTGTATCGACGAATCCCGCAAGGACGCGGGATTGTCCACCAGTCTACCGGTAGCGCCGACCCGAATGGGGGTTTGCCGGTACCTGAGTCCGCATGTGCCGCCCTGAATGAGCGCCTGACGACTCCCCATATTCGGGAAGGGGCCTCAAGAGGCTCACACGGGCATTGAGCGCTTCGGCCTGTCAGCCTCCCGCTACGGTGAGGGACGCCCGCTCCCCGCCGTACGGTTGCAACCACCGCACACCGCCACAACAGGGGTATCGGGGTCATCGGCGACAAGGAGGGCACATCACGCCCCCGGCCTCTCGCGGCCGGCACCATGATCGCGGTCGTTCAGGAGAAGAAGACCAGGTCAGGCAGGGTTATCCATAGGTGTCGCCCGGGCCTTTGCTCCCCGGAGCGCGCAGCGGACCGTACCTGCGCGCAGGCCCTCCCGGCCCCAGGACCTTGATCATCCGTACGGTGCCGTGCCCCAGGTCCGCGTTCAGCCGGGCCACCAGCTGCGGCGCCAGCAGCCTCAGCTGCGTCGCCCACGCCGTGGAGTCGCACTGCACCGTCAGCACCCGCTCATCGGGCGCCTCGTCGTAACGCAACGGCACACAGTGATTCGCCAGATCGTCACCCACGATCTGCGGCCACCGGCCCATCACACCGCCCACCGCGGCCGGCGTCTCCCAGCCGCGTTCGGTGATCAGCCGATTGATCGCGGCACCCAGCGGCAGCGGATCCCGGCCGTCCGCCCGAGCGCCGGAACGCAGCCCGCCGCCCCTCCGGGCCTGCTTCTTCTGCTGCGCGGCCGCACCACGCGCCTTCGCCTGCTCCTTCGCCGCGTGCAGGGCCACCCGCGCCAGGTCCACGCCCGAGAGCTCCGGCTTCTTCGCCGGGTCCCCGGCCGGCCCGGCCGGCCCGGCCGGGTCCTTGCCGCCCCCGTCGCCACTCACAGCCGCTCCACCTCGCCGGCGGACACCGCGTACCGCGTCCCCGCGAGCACCCCGGGGACGTCGTCGTCCACCGCTGCCGTCACCAGCACCTGCTCGCCGGGGGCCACCAGCTCGGCCAGCCGCTCCCGGCGACGGGCGTCCAGCTCGGCGAAGACGTCGTCCAGCACCAGCACCGGTTCGTTGCCCTCGGAGCGCAGCAGATCGTACGAGGCCAGCCGCAGGGCCAGCGCGTACGACCAGGACTCACCGTGGCTCGCGTACCCCTTGGCGGGCATTCCGCGCAGGCCAAGGACCAGGTCGTCGCGGTGCGGGCCGACCAGCGTCACGCCCCGCTCGATCTCCTGCTTGCGCACCTCGGCGAGGGCCGCGATCAACTGCGCGTACAACTCGTCGCGCGTCCGCGCGGGCTCCACCTCGGCGCCCACCGAGCTCCGGTACTCCAGCGTCACCGGACCACCGCCCGGCGCCACGTCCGCGTACGCCTTGTCGGCCAGGGGCTGAAGCGTCGCGATCAGGTCCAGCCGCTGCGCCAGCAGCTCAGCACCCACCCGGCCCAGGTGCTGGTCCCACACGTCGAGCGTCGACAGGTCCATGGAACGCCCGCCGTGCCTGCGTGCCATCGCCGCGGACTTCAGCAGCGTGTTGCGCTGCTTGAGCACCCGCTCGTAGTCGGAGCGCACCCCGGCCATCCGCGGTGAACGCGCCGTGACCAGCTCGTCGAGGAACCGCCGGCGCTCGCCGGGGTCGCCCTTGACCAGTGCCAGATCCTCCGGCGCGAACAGCACCGTGCGCACTATCCCCAGCACGTCACGCGGCCTGACCTGCGAGGACCTATTGATCCGGGCGCGGTTGGCCTTGCCGGGATTCAGCTCCAGCTCGACCAGCTGGGACCGCTCGCCCTGGGTGACGGCCGCCCTGATGACGGCCCGGTCGGCGCCCATGCGCACCAGCGGTGCGTCGGAGGAGACGCGATGGCTTCCGAGCGTCGCGAGATAGCCGACGGCCTCGACGAGATTGGTCTTGCCCTGGCCGTTGGCCCCCACGAACGCGGTGACGCCCGGGTCGAGAGGCACCTCGACCCGGGCGTACGAGCGGAAGTCGGCCAGCGACAGATGCGTGACATGCATGGTGTACGCCGACCTTCCCGGCTTCCTGCTCCGTGCTCCGTGGTGCGGGACGGACCGCCCGGTCCGGCCCGCACCTCGTTGCGGCTACCGATTGTGCTCGGCCGCTGCTTCCTTGTTGTTCCCGACCGCTACTTCTTGTTCTCGACCGCGTGGCCGCCGAACTGGTTGCGCAGCGCGGCGATCATCTTCATCTGCGGGGAGTCGTCCTGGCGCGAGGCGAAGCGCGCGAAGAGCGACGCGGTGATCGCGGGCAGCGGCACGGCGTTGTCGATCGCGGCCTCCACCGTCCAGCGGCCCTCGCCGGAGTCGGCGGCGAAGCCACGGAGCTGGTCCAGGTGCTCGTCGTCGTCCAGCGCGTTGACCGCCAGGTCGAGCAGCCAGGAACGGATGACCGTGCCCTCCTGCCAGGACCGGAAGACCTCGCGCACGTCGGTGACGGAGTCGACCTTCTCCAGGAGCTCCCAGCCCTCGGCGTAGGCCTGCATCATGGCGTACTCGATGCCGTTGTGAACCATCTTCGCGAAGTGGCCTGCGCCGACCTTGCCCGCGTGGACGGAACCGAACTCGCCCTCGGGCTTCAGGGCGTCGAAGACCGGCTGGACCTTCGCGACGTGCTCGGCGTCGCCGCCGTACATCAGCGCGTAGCCGTTCTCCAGGCCCCAGACGCCGCCGGAGACGCCGCAGTCGACGAAGCCGATGCCCTTGATGCCCAGCTCGACCGCGTGCTTCTCGTCGTCGGTCCAGCGGGAGTTCCCGCCGTCCACGACGATGTCGCCGGGCGAGAGCAGCTCGGCCAGCTCGTCGACCGTGGACTGGGTCGCGGCACCGGCCGGGACCATCACCCACACGACGCGGGGGCCCTTGAGCTTGCCCACAAGCTCTTCGAGGCTGTGGACATCGGCGACGTCCGGGTTGCGGTCGTAACCGATGACGGTGTGGCCGGCGCGGCGGATGCGCTCGCGCATGTTGCCGCCCATCTTGCCGAGACCGACGAGACCGAGCTCCATCAGAGATTCCTTAAGCGTTGTGCCGATTCGTACCCAGGACCGAGCCTACGCCCGGCAGGGGACAGGACGCCGGGCATGCTCGGCGCTGAACGTGCCCGTCGGGTCCTGCCGCGATTCCTTGAGCGTCGGCAGGACCGGTGGCCGGATCAGCCGGAGAGGCGGACCGGCATGATCAGGTACTTGTACGCATCGTTCGCCTCGGCGTCCACGGCGGGCCGGCCGCTGAGCAGCGCGGGCTTGGTGGACGTCGTGAAGGAGAGCTGGGCGACCGGGGAGTCGATGGCGCTCAGGCCGTCGAGCAGGAAGGTCGGGTTGAAGGCGATCGAGATGTCGTCGCCCTCCAGCACGGAGTCGACGCGCTCCACAGCCTGTGCGTCGTCGCTGGAACCCGCTTCCAGGATCAGGACGCCCTGCTCGAAGCTCAGCCGCACCGGGGTGTTCCGCTCGGCCACCAGGGCCACGCGCTTGACGGCCTCGACGAAGGGGGCCGTCTCGATGACCGCGACCGAGTTGAACTCGGTGGGGAAGAGCGTGCGGTACTTCGGCAGATCGCCTTCGAGCAGTCGGGTGGTCGTACGCCGCCCCGCGCCCTCGAAACCGATGAGGCCCTCACCGGCACCGGAGCCCGAAAGCGCGAGCGTCACCGTGTCGCCACTGGTCAGCGCCTTGGCGGTGTCCAGCAGCGTCTTGGCGGGCACCAGCGCGACGGCGGAGGCGTCGGCGTTCTCCGGCTTCCAGAGGAACTCGCGGACCGCGAAGCGGTAGCGGTCGGTGGAGGCGAGGGTGACGGTGTCGCCCTCGATCTCGATGCGCACACCGGTGAGAACGGGCAGCGTGTCGTCGCGGCCCGCCGCGATGGCGACCTGGGCAGCCGCCGAGGCGAAGACCTCACCGGGCACGGTGCCGGTCGCGGTCGGCATCTGCGGCAGTGCCGGGTACTCCTCCACAGGAAGGGTGTGGAGTGTGAATCGTGAGGAACCACAGGCCACGGTCGCCCGTACACCGTCTGTGGAAATCTCCACCGGACGGTTGGGCAGGGCACGGCAGATGTCGGCAAGCAGCCGGCCGGAGACGAGCACCGTGCCGTCCTCCTCGATCTCGGCGTCCACCGAGACCCGGGCCGAGACCTCGTAGTCGAAGCTCGAGAAGCTGAGGGCTCCGTCCTCAGCCTTCAGCAGAAGGCCCGCAAGAACGGGCGCCGGCGGACGGGCCGGGAGGCTACGGGCCACCCAGGCCACAGCCTCCGCGAGTACATCGCGCTCCACCCGGATCTTCACCGGAACCGCCTCCTGCTGTTGCTCGCTCGCCCTGCTGGCCTTCGTCGTCTGATCGGGTCGCTCCACCGATGCCGGGGGGAGGACGCCGGGGACCAGTCTGACGTACGGCACCGACACTCGGTGCTGCTCGGGGTCAAGTCGCGACGAGAGGTCCGGAGAGCTCCGGTGCCGAGTTGTGCACAGGCCCCACTTCGAAGCGGATTCCGGGCTAACTATAGGTGGCAGTAGTAGTAGGGCCTGTGGAAACGGTGGATAACGTCGTTTTCGCAGGTCAGACCCACTTTTTTGTCCACCGACCCTGTGGGTGGCACCGGTGGACAACCTGGTGTTTCTGTGGACACCGGAAAGTTCTGCACAACCCGTACACAGGACAGGGGGGTTTCTCCCCAGGGCTGTCCCCAGCTTTACCCGCGTTCCCCACAGCCCAACCCGCCCTCTTGGTGTGACGCCTTTCACTCGGGGCGGTGAAAGCGGGTGTTGCGTTGCCGAACAGTGGACAGCGGTGTGGAGAAGCCCGCCCTTCCTGGGGAAAACAGCCGTCGTCCTGTGGGTCGTCGGTGGACAACGTCGGAGGGGCCCTGTGGACGAAAAAGTTGTCCACAGGCTGTGGATCATTGTTGACCACAAATCCCCAGGCCCCTGAGCTGGCCTGATGGAGTATCGGCTGTCGCGCCTGTGGAAGCAGTATGGACAACTTTTGGATCCCCAGGCTGTGGAGGGAAAATTCTCCCCAGATCTGTGGAGAACGGCCGTTACCCGGGGAGTATTCGAACAGCGTGGGCAGGCGGGAAGCCCCTCGCGAGCCTTCTCGAGCCCTCTGAGATCCCCTGAGGGGCGGTCACGGACCGCCGATCGGGCCGCTCGTGGAGCGTTCTGAGTGCCGTTCACGGAAGTTCTCGGCGACGCACGACGGTTCACAGCGACGCACGGCCGGCACCTTGCGCCGCCTCTTGAGCCGTCCACTGAGCTGCTTCCTGAGCTGTCCACTGAGCCGCCTCGCGGAACGCGGAAGGGCGCTCCGCAGACTCTTCGGGAGTCCGTGGAGCGCCCTTCTCGGTTGTGCTCTGCCGTGTGCCGTGTGCCGTGTGCCGTGTGCCGGCGACGGTGCGGGCGACGGTGCGGGAAGGCCCGTCAGCCGTTCTTGATGCGGTTGGTGAGCTCGGTGACCTGGTTGTAGATGGAGCGCCGCTCCGCCATCAGAGCGCGGATCTTGCGGTCGGCATGCATCACGGTCGTATGGTCCCGGCCACCGAACTGCGCACCGATCTTGGGCAGCGACAGATCCGTCAGCTCGCGGCAGAGATACATGGCGATCTGGCGCGCGGTCACCAGCACCCGGCTGCGCGAGGATCCGCAGAGATCCTCCACCGTAAGACCGAAGTAGTCGGCGGTCGCCGCCATGATGGCCGTCGCCGTGATCTCCGGAGCCGAGTCCTCGCCGCCCGGGATCAGATCCTTCAGCACGATCTCGGTCAGCCCGAGGTCCACCGGCTGACGGTTGAGGCTGGCGAAGGCCGTCACCCGGATGAGAGCGCCCTCCAGCTCACGGATGTTGCGGGAGATGCGGGAAGCGATGAACTCCAGGACCTCCGGCGGGGCGTTGAGCTGCTCCTGCACTGCCTTCTTGCGCAGGATCGCGATGCGCGTCTCCAGCTCCGGAGGCTGCACATCGGTGGTCAGGCCCCACTCGAAACGATTCCGCAGCCGGTCCTCCAGGGTCACCAGCTGCTTGGGCGGGCGGTCCGAGGACAGCACGATCTGCTTGTTGGCGTTGTGGAGCGTATTGAAGGTGTGGAAGAACTCCTCCTGCGTCGACTCCTTGCTCGCCAGGAACTGGATGTCGTCGACCAGGAGGATGTCGACATCGCGGTAACGCTTGCGGAAGGTGTCGCCCTTGCCGTCGCGGATCGAATTGATGAACTCGTTGGTGAACTCCTCGGAGCTCACGTACCGCACCCGGGTACCCGGGTAGAGGCTCCGGGCGTAGTGCCCGATGGCATGCAGCAGGTGGGTCTTGCCGAGCCCCGACTCTCCGTAGATGAAGAGGGGGTTGTACGCCTTCGCGGGCGCTTCGGCGACGGCGACGGCCGCGGCGTGCGCGAACCGGTTCGACGCCCCGATGACGAAGGTGTCGAAGAGGTACTTCGGGTTCAGCCGGGCGTGGGGCTCACCGGGGCCGGGCGCCGGAGCGGGCTGGGCGCCCATCGGGCCGGTGCCACCGCCGGGCCGGCCGGTCCCGCCGCCCTGCCGGTGCTGGGGCTCCTGCATGTCGTGGCGCTCGGGGCGCTGGGGCTCGTACCCCTGGCGCTCGGGCGGCTGCGGACGGTAGTCGTGCTGCGGCTGCTGCTGGGGGCGGCCGCCTCCGTACGGCTCGCGCCACTGATCGGCCGACGGATCGCGGTCCTGGAATCCGCCGAGCCGCGGTTGCTGCCAGGAGAGGTCCTCCTGGGTGCGCGGCCAGGCACCGGGCTCGGGGCGCTGCTGCTGGTAGTCGGGGTACGCGGGCCGGGCCGTCGGCATGCCGTCGTCCGAGGGCCGGTGACCGTAACCGTCATAGCCGTCGTTGTGCTGGCGCTCGTCGTGCTGAGGCCCTTGGTAGCGGTGCTGCTGCGGCTGCTGGGACTGGTGCATCGGGGGCGCCGGCGAGTTCGGCGGTTCGCCGACGGAGTCGTCGACCGTGATCGCGATCCGGATCGGCCGGCCGCACTCCCGGCTCAGCGTCTCGCTGATGAGCGGGGCGAGCCGGCCCTCCAGGACGCGCTTGCCCCATTCATTGGGGACGGCGAGCAGTGCCGTGTCGGCGACCAGAGCGAGCGGCTGGCAGCGCTCGATCCACTGCTTGTCCTTCGGCTCGATGCCCTGCTGGCCCTCCCCGAGGAGTTGCTCCAGCACGCGTGGCCACACTGCGGCAAGATCGGCAGGTACATCAGCCACAAGGCACGCTCTCTCGCTGGTCCCACGAATGTGTGTTTCTCGGGACGTATGGGTCGGGATGGGTGAGGACCGGCAGGCGGGAAGAAAAAGAACCGGGGTTCAGCCACGGTAGGCGGGCCGACCCGTGCGGTTCAAGTCGTTGTCCACAGGCTGTGCACAATGGGGGGTCCGACAGGGTCGGTTTGACCGGATGGCGTAGCCGCGCGTACCGTGACCAGGTCGAGTTGTCGATGGCTGCTGCCGCCTGCCTCCGATGGGCAAAGATCACGATCTGTGATTGTGAAGCGGTGCAACTAGGGCGTTTACGCGAGTCTCTCGTGGGCGCACGGTGACAGCCAGGCGATGTCCCGCCAACACACGATCATTACTGGAGCCCCCGAGTGAGCAAGCGCACCTTCCAGCCGAACAACCGCCGTCGCGCGAAGACCCACGGCTTCCGTCTGCGTATGCGGACCCGTGCCGGCCGCGCGATTCTCGCGTCCCGCCGTGGCAAGGGCCGCGCCAGCCTGTCCGCCTGATCGCGTACAGGTCGTCATGACGTGCTGCCTACCGAGAATCGGCTGAGGCGGCGCGAGGACTTCGCGACCGCGGTACGACGAGGACGCAGGGCCGGTCGCCCTCTACTCGTCGTCCATCTACGCAGCGGTGCAACGGACCCGCACGTGACTGGGGAGACTGCTCCCCCGCCGCGTGCGGGTTTCGTTGTCAGCAAAGCAGTGGGTGGCGCGGTCGTCCGCACAGCGGTGAAGCGCAGGCTTCGCCATCTGGTCCGCGAACGGCTTGCCCTGCTGCCCCCCGGTAGCCTGGTTGTCGTACGTGCGTTGCCCGGTTCGGGTGACGCCGACCATGAACAGCTGGCCCGAGACCTGGATGCCGCCCTGCAGCGGCTACTGGGAGGGGGCGCGCGATGAAGTACCCGCTGCTGGCTCTCATCAAGCTGTACCAGTGGACGATCAGCCCACTTCTCGGGCCTGTCTGCCGTTACTACCCGTCGTGTTCCCACTATGGATATACGGCGATCGACCGGCACGGAGCGATCAAGGGAACGGCGCTGACAGCCTGGCGCATCCTGCGATGCAATCCGTGGTCACCCGGCGGCGTGGATCACGTTCCACCACGCAAACGTCCGCGTTGGCACGAACTGCTGCGTAGTGCCTTGCGCGGCAGCAAGGGCGGGGACTCCGCCGCTGATGTGCCTCCCGAGAGGTCGGCCACCGACCTCCCGAGCTCGGCCGCAGAGACTTCGCCCAATGCTCAAGGAGCCTGATTAGTGGACACGATTGCCAGTCTGTTCAGCTTCATCACGTGGCCTGTTTCCTGGGTCATCGTCCAGTTCCACAAGCTGTACGGGGCCATCTTCGGCCCTGACACGGGATGGGCCTGGGGTCTGTCCATCGTGTCCCTCGTGGTGCTCATCCGTATCTGTCTGATCCCGCTGTTCGTCAAGCAGATCAAGTCGACGCGGAACATGCAGGTGCTCCAGCCGAAGATGAAGGCGATCCAGGAGCGCTACAAGAGCGACAAGCAGCGTCAGTCCGAAGAGATGATGAAGCTGTACAAGGAGACGGGTACCAACCCGCTCTCCTCGTGCCTTCCCATCCTGGCGCAGTCTCCGTTCTTCTTCGCTCTGTACCACGTGCTCTCGGCCATCGCGTCGAACAAGAAGATCGGCGTCATCGACCAGTCGCTGCTGGACAGCGCTCGTCAGGCACACATCTTCGGTGCTCCGCTGGCTGCCAAGTTCATGGACAGCGCCGAGAAGGTCCAGGCGCTCGGTGCCTCGCTCGTGGATGTCCGGGTCGTCACCGCGGTCATGATCGTGATGATGTCGGCCTCGCAGTTCTTCACGCAGCGCCAGCTGATGACGAAGAACGTCGACCTCACGGTCAAGACGCCGTACATGCAGCAGCAGAAGATGCTCATGTACATCTTCCCGCTGATCTTCGCCGTCATGGGTATCAACTTCCCCGTCGGTGTCCTCGTCTACTGGCTGACCACGAACGTCTGGACCATGGGTCAGCAGATGTACGTGATCAACCAGAACCCGACCCCGGGCAGCAAGGCGCAGGAGCAGTACCTCGGCCGTCTCCTGAAGAGCGTCACCGCGCACGGTGAGGTGCGGGGCAGGACCCGGCGCAACACGGTCAAGCGGATCTTCGCCAAGGGGACGGACCGCAACGACATCGAGCGGAAGTTCGTCACGGGACTGGCCAAGCTCGGCCTGGCCCCGCAGGAGGACGGCACGGTGGCCAAGAGCGACACGGCCGTGGCCGAGGCCGAGGGCGGAGCCGCGCAGCGGCGCCAGCAGCCCAAGCGCCAGACGAAGTCGAAGCGCCAGACCACAGCCGGCCACCCGACCGGGGCCAAGGACACCGACTCCGGCGAGTCGGAGCCCGAGTCCAAGACCTCCCTGCAGAAGAGCGCACCGCAGGACGACAAGTCCAAGCCGGCGGGCAAGCCCGCGTCCGGCTCCTCACGCCAAGCCAAGTCCGGACAGCGCAAGGGCCCGCAGCGGCCCAAGCACCCGTCCAAGAAGTAAGAAGGAGTCCATCCGTGACGGAAGGCACCACCTCCACGGCCGCTGAGGGCAGCGACACCTTGACCCGTCTCGAGCAGGAAGGGGAGATCGCAGCGGACTACCTCGAAGGCCTGCTCGACATCGCCGACCTGGACGGTGACATCGACATGGACGTCGAGGCGGACCGGGCCGCGGTCTCGATCATCAGCGAGTCGGCACGTGAACTGCAGAAGCTCGTGGGCCGCGACGGTGAGGTGCTGGAGGCACTTCAGGAGCTGACGCGGCTGGCCGTGCACCGGGAGACCGGCGACCGGAGCCGTCTGATGCTGGACATCGGCGGGTTCCGGGCCAAGAAGCGCACGGAGCTTGCCGAGCTGGGTGCCAAGGCCGCGGACGAGGTCAAGAGCACCGGTGAGCCGGTGAAGCTGGACCCGATGACACCGTTCGAGCGCAAGGTTGTGCACGACGCGGTTGCGGCCGCAGGACTGCGCAGCGAATCGGAGGGCGAGGAGCCGCAGCGCTTCGTCGTCGTCCTTCCGGCCTGACCGGACCTTCTCCTGTCGGCCCCGTCTGTTCGCAGGCGGGGCCGATCTTTGTCAGCCTGATAGTCAGCCACCCATGGTGCGGTGATGCGGTATGGAAGGACGGTTCCCGTGACGGAGGAAGTAGCGCTTCCCCAGGCGCCCGACGAGGCCCGGGAGGTGTTCGGCGAGTGCTTTCCCGAGGCCGTCCGGTACGCAGAACTGCTGGCCGATGCCGGGGTCAAGCGAGGGCTGATCGGTCCGCGTGAGGTCCCGCGCCTGTGGGAAAGGCATCTGCTGAACTGTGCGGTGCTCTCCGAGGTCGTTCCCGAGGGTGTCACGGTCTGCGACGTGGGTTCGGGTGCGGGCCTACCGGGCATCCCGCTGGCGCTGGTGCGCCCGGATCTGAAGATCACCCTGCTTGAGCCGTTGCTGCGGCGGACGAACTTCCTCCAGGAGGTTGTCGAGCTTCTGGGACTGGACCATGTGACGGTCGTCCGTGGCCGGGCCGAGGAGGTCCTGGGCACGCTTCAGCCGGTGCATGTGGTCACGGCTCGGGCGGTGGCTCCGCTGGATCGCCTGGCGGGCTGGGGAGTGCCCCTGCTCCGCCCGTACGGGGAGATGCTGGCACTCAAGGGTGATACCGCCGAGGAGGAGATCAACGGCGCGCGAGCGGCCCTCAGCAAGCTCGGGGTCGTGGAGACCGAAGTGCTCCACGTGGGCGAAGGCGTCGTCGATCCGATGTCCACCGTGGTGCGCGTGGTGGTGGGCGAGAGCCCGGGTGGTGTGAGGTTCGCCGCAAAGCGAGCCAAGGCCGCGAGGGTCAGCCGGACACGTCGTCGTCGCTGAGTAGCGTGATTACGCTGAGCATCTGACTGTTACCTACCGTTTGATCCCGATCTCGGTCATGTGTCAGTCAAAGAGCTGTGCGTACCCCGCGCGGAGTGTCGTGCCCCTGTAGCTACGCTGCAGGGGCATCGTGTTTCACGTGAAACGTCGCTCTCTGCTGCATGGAATCATCGGCCGCGGTCGTGCGGCTGCCGCCCCTCGCCATCGCAGGCCCGTTAGGGCTACGGAGTTGTCCACAGAAGTGGATTCATCCACAGAAGAGCGGGCCTCGCTGGTTCACGACCCCGAAACCATGGCAGGCTCTGCTCATTGCGAGCCTGAAGTCGAGGAGAGTGAATCCTTGCGGTCCGACGCCAACATCGCGGGACCGATGACCGATCCGGTCCCCGGTCCCCGAACCGAATCGGCGGGGGACGGTGTTTCACGTGAAACACCGCCGCCGATGGATGACACACCCATCGGTCGTGCGGCCCAGCTGGCGGTGGAGGCCCTCGGCCGTGCCGGCGAGGGCCTGCCGCGGCCTGACCAGACACGGGTCATGGTGGTGGCCAACCAGAAGGGCGGGGTGGGTAAGACCACCTCGACGGTCAACCTTGCCGCGTCACTTGCACTTCATGGTGCACGTGTCCTGGTGGTCGACCTTGACCCACAGGGGAACGCCTCTACGGCTCTGGGTATCGACCACCATGCCGAAGTTCCCTCGATCTATGACGTCCTGGTGGAGAGCAAACCACTCTCCGACGTGGTTCAGCCCGTCCCGGATGTCGAAGGTCTCTTCTGCGCCCCGGCCACCATCGATCTCGCCGGTGCGGAGATCGAACTGGTGTCGCTGGTGGCGCGGGAGAGTCGACTGCAGCGGGCGATCCAGGCGTACGAGCAGCCGCTCGACTACATCCTGATCGACTGCCCGCCCTCGCTCGGCCTGCTGACGGTCAACGCCTTGGTGGCCGGCGCAGAGGTGCTGATCCCCATTCAGTGCGAGTACTACGCGCTGGAAGGACTGGGGCAGTTGCTGCGCAACGTCGACCTGGTGCGGGGGCATCTCAACCCCGATCTTCATGTGTCGACGATCCTGCTCACCATGTATGACGGCCGGACCAGGCTCGCGTCGCAGGTGGCGGAGGAGGTGCGCAGCCACTTCGGTAAGGAGGTGCTGCGGACCAGCATTCCTCGCTCGGTGCGCATCTCCGAGGCGCCGAGCTACGGGCAGACCGTACTGACCTATGACCCGGGTTCGAGCGGGTCTCTTTCCTACCTCGAAGCAGCCCGTGAGATCGCGCTGCGCGGGGCCGGGGTCCAGTACGAGGCCCAGCATGCCCACACGGGCAGTCGGAACAGCCAGCAGAATTCTTCGGAGGGGATCCAGTGAGCGAGCGTCGTAGAGGTTTGGGGCGAGGGCTCGGTGCCCTGATCCCCGCCGCTCCGCAGGAGAAGCAGATGCCGCCCGCCGGGATGGGCGCGTCCCAGCCCGGGACCAGGCCGGTACTGACGTCCGAGCGGGGCGTGGCTGTTGCGAAGGTGACCTCGGGCGGCCCTGTGGTGCCGGAGCCGAGCGCACCTGTCTCGGTGTCGGACGGGACCGAGGGTCCGGCAGAGGTGGCTGGGGCGTACTTCGCCGAGCTGCCCATTGACTCGATCACACCGAACCCGCGTCAGCCCCGTGAGGAATTCGACGAGGACGCGCTTGCCGAGTTGGTCACCTCCATCAAGGAGGTCGGTCTTCTCCAGCCCGTCGTTGCACGGAAGACAGGGCCCGGCCGCTTTGAGCTCATCATGGGTGAGCGGCGGTGGAGGGCCTGCCGTAAGGCCGGTCTGACGCAGATCCCGGCGATCGTCCGAGCGACGGACGACGAGAAGTTGCTCCTGGACGCGCTCCTGGAGAACCTTCACCGGGCTCAGCTGAACCCCTTGGAGGAAGCGGCTGCGTACGACCAGCTGCTCAAGGACTTCAAGTGCACCCATGACCAGCTGGCCGACCGGATCGGGCGTTCGCGGCCGCAGGTGTCCAACACCTTGCGCCTGCTGCGGCTGTCGCCGCGGGTTCAGCGCAGGGTCGCGGCCGGGGTGCTGTCGGCGGGACATGCGCGGGCGCTGCTCTCGGTGAACGACTCCGAGGAGCAGGACAAGCTGGCCCATCGCATTGTGGCCGAGGGGCTGTCGGTGCGTGCGGTCGAGGAGATCGTGACGCTCATGAGCTCCCGGCCCACGAGCACCGCAAAGCCCAAGGGGCCCCGGGCCGGCGGCCGGCTGTCGCCGGCGCTTACCGACCTGGCGTCCCGGCTGTCCGACCGGTTCGAGACCAGGGTGAAGGTCGACCTCGGGCAGAAGAAGGGAAAGATCGTCGTCGAGTTCGCGTCGATGGAGGATCTGGACCGCATTCTCGGCAGTCTCGCGCCGGGCGAGGGCCGCGTTCTGGACCGTGACTCTTCGGACGAGTCGGCTCCCTCGGAGGAGGCGGCTGCCTCTGAGGAGACGGCTGAGGGCGACAAGGGCTGACGTTCGGAGCGGTGAGTGGCGGGCTGCCTTCCGGTGGGTGACGGGGGACAGCCCGCCTTTTGCTTTCCCGCGGAAGGCGGGCCGCCCTTTGCTTTCTCACGGTGTCGGCTTGATCCCCCGGTCGATACGATGCGTTCTGGTAGAGCACATCCAAATTGATCCACCTCCGTGAACGGATCGGACCGGCCGTCGCGTGGTGCGGCGGATGAGGGAAGTGAGGAACGACCTTCATGGGGCGTCGGCTCGTACCGCTCACGCTGGACAACCTGTCTGATCTCCCCCAGCGCTGCCGTTCGTGTGTGTTCTGGGAGCTCGATCCGGTGCGTGGTGACGCCGCGGTCAAGGACGGTAGAGCGGAGCAGGAGAAGGAAGCCTGGATCTCAGCGGTTCTGCTGGAGTGGGGATCGTGTGGCCGTGTGGTCTACGTCGATGACGTGCCGGTCGGCTTCGTGCTCTACGCCCCGCCCGCCTACGTCCCGCGAGCGACGGCGTTTCCGACGAGTCCTGTCTCCCCCGACGCGGTTCAGCTGATGACTGCCCTGATCCTCCCCGGTTACCAGAGGCAGGGACTGGGCCGGGTGATGGTGCAGACGGTTGCCAAGGACCTGCTCCGTCGAGGATTCAAGGCGATCGAGGCCTTTGGCGACGCCCGATGGACGGAACCGGCCTGTCTTCTGCCGGCGGATCACTTGCTGGCGGTGGGATTCAAGACCGTCCGGCCCCATCCGGTGCACCCGCGGCTGAGGCTGGAGCTGCGTACGACGCTTTCGTGGAAGGAAGACGTCGAGATGGCACTGGACCGATTGCTGGGGGCCGTGCAGAAGGAACCGGTGCTCCGGCCGTTGTGAGCGGTGTACAGCCGGAAACGCGAAACGGGCTCACCCCTCAAGGGATGAGCCCGTTTCGCGATTCACTTCTCACGCTTCATGTTTCACGTGAAACAGCGGGACCGCTGTCACGTCCTATTCGCTGATGAAGCCTTCGAGGTCACGAAGGATCGCGGCCTTCGGCTTGGCTCCGACGATGGTCTTGGCGACCTCGCCACCCTGGTAGACGTTCAGCGTCGGGATGGACATGACGCCGTACTTCGCAGCGGTGGCCGGGTTCTCGTCGATGTTGAGCTTGACGATCTCGATCTCGCCGTGCTCGGCCGCGATGGCCTCCAAGGAGGGGGCGATCTGACGGCACGGGCCGCACCAGGCAGCCCAGAAGTCCACCAGCACGGGCTTGTCGCTCTTCAGGACGACCTCGTCGAACGAGTCGTCGGTTACGTTCTTCAGGGCGCCGGCCACGGCGGCCTCCTTAACTTCGCGGGTGTGGGTTGAGGCGTGGATCAGACGGTGGCTGCAGCAGCCTTCTCTTCGTCGGCGAGCGCGGCCAGGAAGCGCTCGGCGTCGAGAGCGGCGGAGCATCCGGTGCCGGCAGCGGTGATGGCCTGCCGGTAGGTGTGGTCGACTACGTCGCCGGCACCGAAGACACCGGTGAGGTTGGTGCGCGTCGAAGGGGCGGCGACCTTCAGGTAGCCCTCGTCGTCGAGGTCGAGCTGACCCTTGAAGAGCTCGGTGCGCGGGTCGTGGCCCACGGCGATGAACAGGCCGGTCACGGGGAGCTCGGACGTCTCACCGGTCTTGGTGTTGCGCAGCGTCAGACCGGAGAGCTTCTGCTCGCCCTGCACACCGGCGACCTCGCTGTCCCAGGCGAACTTGATCTTCGGGTCGGCGAACGCGCGGTCCTGCATGGCCTTGGAGGCGCGCAGGGAGTCGCGGCGATGGACGATGGTGACCGACTTGGCGAAACGGGAGAGGAACGTGGCCTCTTCCATCGCGGTGTCGCCGCCGCCGACCACGGCGATGTCCTGGTCCTTGAAGAAGAACCCGTCGCAGGTCGCACACCAGGAGACGCCACGTCCGGAGAGGGCGTCCTCGTTGGGCAGGCCCAGCTTGCGGTGCTGAGAGCCGGTGGTGACGATGACGGCCTTGGCGCGGTGAACCGTGCCGGCGGTGTCGGTGACGGTCTTGATGTCACCAGTGAGGTCCACGGAGACCACGTCGTCCGGAACGAGCTCGGCACCGAAGCGCTCGGCCTGGGCGCGCATGTTGTCCATGAGCTCCGGGCCCATGATCCCGTCCTGGAAACCGGGGAAGTTCTCCACGTCAGTGGTGTTCATCAACGCGCCACCGGCGGTGACGGCGCCCTCGAACACCAGCGGCTTCAGCGAGGCGCGCGCGGTGTACAGGGCGGCTGTGTAGCCCGCCGGGCCGGAGCCGATGATGATCACATTACGCACGTCGCTCACGGGTTTCTTCCTCGTCTCTGCAGACTGCCTACTGTCCACGCCTACTGGGGTCGGTTCAACGACTCTCACCCCACCCAACGGATCCTACGGGGGATGCATTCCCGACGTGCCGGGGCGGCATCCGGCGGGATTCTCAGGGGCGCGCGTAGGCGTGCGTCAGCAGGAGCTTCCCCTTGGCCGCGGGCTCGGCACTGACACAGGCCGCGTCGACGACGTAGGCCTGCACCTTGCTGGTGTCCGTGGGATGAGGAAGGACCACGAGGTAGGCGGCGGTGCCTTCGTAGGTGCCTCGCTGCAGGGCAAGGGCGGGGGTGGTCCGCCCGATGCCCTGCTCGACACAGGACGGGACGGCCACGGTGGGGGCGCGGAGCGGGTTCTGGGGTGACGGGGATTGAGGCGATGCGGAATCCGCGGAGGGCTGCGATTCGGGCGAGGACTTGGTGTCCGCGGACGGGTCCTGTTCCTTACCGCTGGAAGCCTGGGGGCTGGCGGCCTCGGTACGGGAGCCCAGAAGGCCCTGCACCCGCTCTTCCAGGGTGGACGGCGAGAAGGTGTCCGAGGCGGACTTGGACAGAGCAGCTCCGCGGTCCATCGCGCTGCTGTCGGACTTGTTCTGGGAGAGCTGGACGTTCTGCAACAGGAAAATGCTCACGCCGACCACAGCAGCTCCGAGAGCGGCACCCAGCACGGCTGTGCGGCGGCGGCGCCGCACAGGGCGACGGCCGGGTCCTGTCGCAGCACGTGAGTGTCCGGCGGGGCGGTCTGCCGGCTCCGTGGAAGCCGCAGCGGATGTGGTTTCACGTGAAACATCGGCTGCCTCCGGTACCTCGCGGGCGGAGCGGGCCTCCTGGGCGAGCGCGGCCCCGATGCGATCCGCGATGTCGGACGGCATGGGCTCCGGGGCGGGCAGAGTGCCGAGCAGACTACGGATCTCCTCCAGAGAGGTGTGGACGTCGCTGCAGAGCGAACAGTCGGCCACATGGCGCTGGACGTCAGCCGCGTCGGAGGGGGAGAGCAGTCCCTCGGTGAGGTCGGAGATCTCCGAGACGTCCGGGTGCCGGGTCGTATCGGTCGTCGGTGTCATGCGCGTCCACCTCCGCCCTTCGCTGCCGCTGGATCGCTCGTGTCTGCATCTCTTGGTCCCGCCGCCGGTGGGACGGATGCTCTCGGCGTCCGGTTCCCTTCCGTCCGCGGCCCGGCACCGCCGTCGTTCCCGCTGCGGAGGTGATTGAGCTGAGGGGCCAGCCTGGCGCGTCCCCGTGCGCAACGGCTCTTCACGGTGCCGACCGGCACTTCAAGGATGCGGGCTGCCTCCGCCACCGGGTATCCCTGCATATCGACGAGGACCAGGGCGGCGCGCTGCTCGGCGGGCAGGGTGGCCAGAGCCGCGAGCAGCTCACGGTGGAGGTCCTGACGTTCTGCGGGCGCCTCGGCGGACTCATGCGGCTCCAGGAGCTGGTCGAACCGCTCGGGGTCGTCGACCGGTGCGGTCTTCCTGGAAGAGGCTTTGCGGACCCGGTCGAGGCAGGCGTTGACCGTGATGCGGTGCAGCCAGGTGGTGACGGCGGACTGGCCGCGGAAGGTATGGGCGGCGCGGAAGGCGGAGACCAGGGCATCCTGCACGGCATCGGCCGCTTCCTCGCGGTCCCCCAGGGTCCGCAGCGCCACGGCCCACAGCCGGTCGCGATGACGTCGTACGAGCTCACCGAAGGCGTCCGGTTCACCGGCTACGTGACTGGCCAGAAGATCCTGGTCGGACGTGTCGGCGAAACTGGTGTCGTCCAACGGTGAGCCCCCTCCCTTGGTGCCGTCAGCTTGTGACCTTGATGTCTGAGATCTTGCCCCGGAAGTTCCCTGTGTCGCTCTGTGGCAGCTCGGTGAGCCAGACCAGAAGGTACCGTGCCTGGACGGGTTCGCCAGGCTTGAGTGCCACCTTCGTTCCAGAACCGTGAGCGACCTTGCTGAAGTCGGTGGGCCTACTCGGCACCTCGGAACTGGTGGTGGTCCGCAACTCGACCGACGTGTTGCCTCCCAGGAAGGTCACGTCCACCGTGCTGACCTGCTGCACCTTGCCCAGGTCGAGCACGACCCCGACGCCCTCCTTCAGCTTGCCGAAGTCGGCGGTGAAGTAGCCGTCGGTGTTCCAGTAGGTCGTCGCGTCCCCGTCGTAGAGATTCTTTATGCTCTGAGGCTTCTCGGACCCGTCGCCGAGCGGGTCGTAGTCCCGGGCCTCGACGATGGGGACCGGCTTGCTCTCCACGACCGGCTTGTGGTCGCCGTTCTCCGGATTGGTCTGGGTGGTCCCCGGGTCGTCCGAGCTGTTGTCGCGGTCCAGGAGCGTCTCCGCGAGCTGCCAGCTGCCGAGACCCAGCGCGGCGATGAGCAGCGCGGACACCGCCCACTTGAGAGCCTTCCCGGTGCGGCTCTGGAGCGGCGCTGGAGGCACGACGAGTGCCGGCTGGGTGACCCCGGCCCCCGGCCCGGCCGGGCGCCCGTAGGTGCCCTGCTGGTACGTGGTCCGCTGGTACTCGGGCGGTGCGGTGAACGTGGGCTCGGGCGGGCGGATGCGCGGCATCGCCGCGACGGCCTTGGCGAGCTCATCCGGGGTGGTGCACGGCTGTTCCTGGCGGGAGGCCGTGGCTCCGTCGTTGGCGAGGGCGCGCATGGCGATCTCGGAGAGACCGCGGTGGACCCCGGCCCGGACCTGGTCGGGTGCGATCAGCCCCACGCCCTTGGGCAGCCCGGTGAGCCCGTAGGCATCGCTCTCGTACGGCCAGCGCTGGGTCAGCGCGGCGTACAGAAGGGCACCGATCGCCTCGGTGTCGGCGCGCTGCGGTCCCTCGGAGGTGATCCCACGCAACGCGGCGTTCACGGCGAGGCCGCGAATGCGGTACTGGCCCGACGAACTGCGCAGCACCGCTCCGGGCGTGAGCCTCAGATGGGCCAGGCCCTCACGATGTGCGGCCGCCATGGCCTGGGAGATCTGACTGACGAGCTGGTACGCGTCGTGGGCGTCCATCGGCCCCGCGCCCAAGAGGGCGGTCAGCTCGGTGGCGTCGGGAAGCCACTCGTGGACGACGTAGACGAGATCGTTCTCCTCCACGGCGTCGAGGACCTGCACGAAGCGGGGGTCGCCGAGCAGTGCGGAGGAACGGGCCGCGGCCAGCACGGAGCGGGCCCGGGGATGGTCAGCGGGCAGGAGGTGTACGCCCACCGCGCGGCGCAGTTTCTCGTCGACGGCACGCCAACTGCTGAACCCGTCCAGACGGGTGACGCACTCCTCGAGCCGGTAGCGCCCGGCAAGCTTGTGACCGCTGTGCAGATCAGGGGTCGGCACAGCGGCTTCGGAGCCGCCCGGCTCACTCTCCGCGTCCTGAGTGCCTGTGCCCGTTGAATCCTGAGCTTCTGCCGCACCGTCGCTCGTGGCCTCGTCCGCCTTCGCGGCCAGTGGCTTGTCGCCACTGTTGTCGGCCACGTCGACAGCAGCCGTGCTACGTTCCGCCACCGTCGTTCCTGCCTCCCCATCCGTTGGGCGATGCCAGCCAGCCCCGCACAGTCACGCCAATTGTGCCCACACTCCAGCGCTATGCACGACACGCAGAGACCGGCGATGGTTGTGCGGGCCGATGATCCTCAGCGGCCGAGCCGTCCCCGGACCATGCCGACCATGCCGTTGATCTCTTCGATCCGCATGCGCTTCGCCGCGACGAAGAAGACTCCCAGCAGCACGACCCCACCGCAGACCAGCGCGATGAGAGAGCCTCCGGCGCCGTCGCCCAGCCCCTGGAGGACAGCGAAGCCCACTCCGCCGCCGACCACTGCCGCAGGGATTGCAGCAAGGCACAGCCGGGCGTAGGTGCGGAGCACGTGGGCGCCGTCCAGATCGCCGCCCAGCCGGTTGCGCAGCCGCCGCCAGGCGATACCGACTCCTACCGCGTAGGCGAGCCCGTACGAGGCGGCCATGCCGACCACGGCCCACTGGGCAGGCAGCACCACGTAGCAGATGGCCGATGCAGCCGCGTTGACCAGAGCGACGATGACGGTGTTGTAGAAGGGCGTGCGGGTGTCCTCGTACGCGTAGAACCCTCGCAGCACCACGTACTGGACGGAGTAGGGGATCAGACCGAGGCCGAAGGCCATCAGGATGAAGCCCATGGAGCGGGCGGCCTCGGGGCCGCTGGAGGCGTAGAGCAGGGTGCACATCGGTACGCCCAGGGCGAGGAACGCGAAGGCGACCGGCACGATGGCCACTGCCGAGTTCCGCAGGCCCTGCGAGATGTCGTCGCGGACCGCGCCCGGGTCGTTGTCATGGGCGGCACGGGAGATACGGGGCAGCAGGGCAGCCATGACCGAGACGGTGATGATCGCCTGAGGCATGCCCCAGATCAGCTGTGCGTTGGAGTAGGCGAGGAAGCCCGCCCCGTTCTGGCCGGACGCCTTGCCGGCGGAGGTCGCGAGCTGGGTGACGACCAGCACGCCGGCCTGGTTGGCGAAGACGAACAGCACGGTCCACTTGGCCAGCTTGACCGTCTTGCCGAGCCCGTGGCCCTTCCAGTCGAAGCGCGGGCGGAAGCGGAATCCGGCCTCGCGCAGATACGGGATCATGGCCAGGGCCTGGACGACAAGGCCGAGCAGGGTGCCGATGCCCAGCAGCCGGACGCCTTCCGGCGGGATCGTCGCGACGCCCATGTGGGACTCGTGCGAGGTGCCGTAGACCCAGATGAAGAGGCCGAACGTGAAGATCATGACGATGTTGTTGAGGACCGGGGTCCACATCATCGCGCCGAACTTCCCGCGGGCGTTGAGGATCTGGCCCATGACGACGTGCACACCCATGAAGAAGATGGTGGGCAGGCAGTACCTGGCGAAGGTGGTGGCCACGTTGTTGGCCGCGGGGTCGTTGGAGATCGTCGACGACATCAGCCGGATGAGGAAGGGCGCGGCGAAGACCGCGAGGGCGACGATCAGCCCGAGCGCGACCATCACGAGGGTCAGCAGCCGGTTCGCGTAGGCCTCGCCGCCGTCCTCGTCGTCCTTCATCGAGCGGACGAGCTGGGGGACGAAGACCGAGTTGAGACCGCCGCCCACGGTGAGGATGTAGATCATCGTCGGCAGCGTGTACGCGATGGTGAAGCTGTCGCCGAGGAGGGCGGCACCGAGCGCGGCGGTGATCACCAGGCTGCGCACGAAACCGGTGAGCCGTGAGACGAGGGTTCCGGCAGCCATGACTGCGCTGGACTTCAGCAGACCGGACGCCCGGCCACCGCCGGACTTCGGCGGCTGGGGGGTGGGAACGGGGGCCGGCTCGGGCCGGTCCGGGGCGGGGGACCCGGCCGGACCCTCCTGATCCCGGAAGAGGTGGGCGAACGCGTCCGGCTCCTCGCGGTTCGTCGACGCCTGGGTGACGAGATCGTCCACGCCCACGAACTGGGTGGTCGCGGCGTCGTCCCCGTACGGCAGGTGGCGCGACGGGCCGTCCGGCTCGGGGGGCGGGGTCTGCGCCCAGATCCGGGGGTCGGGTGCGTACTGGGCGGCCGGCGGCTGCTGGTAGAGCGGCTGCGGCTGCTGGTAGTAGCCGGGGGGCGGCGGCGGGTGCGCGGCGCGGTCGTACAGCGCCTCGCTCACCGGGTCCTGGGCGGAGAGATCCTGGGACCGGTACGGGTCGTAGTCGTAGGCCGCCTGCAGGTAGGGGTCGGGAGGCGGAGGCATCTGCTCCGGCCCGGGCGGCACAGGCGGCCCGCCCGAAGACCCAGCTCCGCCCGTACCCTGACCGCGGTCACCGTCGTACGGCGCGTTCATCGAAACCCCACCTCATCGTCCCCGGCCGACCGGCCACGACAGACATCGCTCAACGGTCCACTTTCTCACCCGTGCCCGGCGGCTTCGTGCTTTCGGGACCGGTGTCCGGCGTCGGGTCACTCGGCTGCTCGGGTTCACTGCCGCCGTCGCCCGCCGCGCCGCCCGCGTTGGCACGCTTGCGATGTGCATACATCCGGATGCCGGCGAGAACCAGGAGCAGAAGTCCGCCGGCGATCACGAGCAGCACGGTCGGGGTGAGCTCGGACACCTTCACGGTGAACGCCATCTCCGCGCCGTACGGCCTGCCGTCCTCCGTGTAGAGCTGCGCGGTCATCTGTACCTGACCGTTGATGTTCGCCGCGGCGTCGAACTTCACGGACTGGCTGTGGCCGGCGCCGATCTGGATCGGCTGCTCCGCGACGGCGCCGCCGTCGTTCAGCTCAAGGCGGGTCGCGTTCTCCGACTTCAGCCTGAGCACCAGGTGCTCGACGTCCTGGAGCAGTCTGTTCTGCACCGTCACGGGAATCGTGGCGCTGCGGCCGGACAGGGTGACATCCGACTTCGAGATGAGCTGCACCTCGTTGATGAGGCCCTGGAGATAGGTACGCACCGAGTCCCGGTACTGCTGGGCCTCCAGGGGCTTGCCTCGCCACGACGTCGACATGGACCGGTTGATCGCGTTGCCGAAGGGGGTCACCACCCGCTCGGGCTGGGTGAGGATGACCTGGAAGTCGTCGAGGGAGGCCTGGGTGGACTTGATGTCCTGGAAGGCCTGGGTGGGCAGCTCCTGGCTGCGCAGCTTCTTCGGGTACTGGGACGTCGGGGGGACCGTGGTGGTCGCCTCCGCGTCGGGCTTCGCCGCTGCTGCCTGGATCAGGGTCTGGGACTGCGTCCACCGCTCGTCGTCGAGGGCGTGAAGGGCGCGGGCCATCGTCTGGGCCTGTGCGATCGTCGGCATGCGCTGGGGCGCCACGACGACGCTTCGGTCCTTGTCCGTGTCCTGTTCGGACAGGGCGAGGGTGAGGGCGAGGAACTTCTGCACGGCGAGTGTGGAGTTCCCGGCCTTCGACATATCGCCCTGGAAGGCGGTGGAGAGCCGGGCGTCGGAGACCACGGCGGTCGTGCCACCACCGATGGGACGGGCAGCAGTCGGTGTGTACGACAGGCCGGCGGTCTCCTGGAGGCTGTCGCTGCGGGCGATCACGTTGTGGGCACCGGCCGAGGTGGCGACATCCACGATGGACGGGTCGATGGCCCCGTCGACGGGCCAGGCGAAGTCGGTCGACGGCTTCAGGTGGAGGATGGTCTCCACGGTCACCCCGGCGACCTCGCTGGCCGTCTGGAGGTGGCTGAGCGTGCCTGACACGTTCTTGCCGCGGTGAGCGATGGAAGCCAGATCAGGGTCTCCGAAGGGCAGAGCGACCACCTTGCCGTCGGACACCGCCGCTTCCAGTGAACTGAGCCACTTCTTGGCCACGGACTGGTTCGTACCGGCGACCGTCGTGTCACCCGACTTGACGCGGTAGCTCTTGGTCATGGCGTCGACACTGGAAAGCAGGTCCGGGTCGATAACCCAGGTCACGGGCAGCTGGCTGCCGAGCGACACCATCCGTTCGAGCCGGCCGCCCGGTGCGATCTCGGCGGCCAGGTCGTCATCGGCGAACACCGGGGTCTGCTGTTCGTCGGAGCCGGTCTCCGCGGTGAGATGCGCCGACGCGATCAGCGGCCAGAGGTAGCTGATCGAGGTCTTGGAGTCGCTGTCCTTGTCCTGCCAGGGCAGGAACGTCCGCTTGATGCCGAGCACGTGGTCGTACTGAGCGCCGGCCGTCCGGCCGGACAACGAGACGCCCAGTTGATAGACCCCCTCGTCGCCGAGCTCCAGCTTGTTGACAGGCACGGACAGGGTGAAGTCCTGGCTGATACCCGAAGCGAGCTTGGCGATCTTGACCGTGTACTTGCCCCCGAGCGGATAAGGATCCGTCCCCGGGACGAAGCCGGTGCGCTGAGCGGCCGCGTCGATCGAAGTCCTGCCGTAGAGCTGCGGACCGACACGCAGATCGACCTGCGCATCGGTGATGGTTTCCTTGCCCTTGTTGACCAGGGTGCCGGAGACGGTGAGCGTGTCCCCTTTCACAGGGGCGCTCGGCGTCAGCGTGTCCAGGGAAACCGAGACAGTGCTGGATCCCGTTGGAGCCTTGCTCGTCCCGCCGGCCTGTGCCTGCGGGGCGGCCACCCCGGCCAGCAGAGCGGCGACGAGCGGGGCCCCGGCGAGCGCGGCGGCTGTGCGCCGCAGCCACCGGCGGGCAGGAGAGGGACTCATCCCCTGGTTGTCTGCCGCCTCGGCCACGCGTACCCGTCCCTCGTCGTCGTCAGCTGCTGTCATCGTTGTCCGTTGCTGCGTCCCCGCATGGTAACGATCTGCGCCGCGGCCACGTGCCAGGGTGTGCGTCACATGGACGGGACAGTCTCACAGGGCGAACGGAAACCATGACGCCCGGACCGGTCCGGGCACGTACCCTTTTCTGTTGTGCCGAACGCCAATGAAGAGAACTCCAGCGCCCTGACCCAGGTGCAGCTCCGCGCAGTCAGCGAACTGCTGCGGGTGTCCCCGGTCGCCGACGATCTCGCCCGCCGATTCCAGGATGCCGGATTCAGTCTTGCCCTGGTCGGCGGCTCGGTCCGGGACGCGCTCCTCGGCCGGCTGGGGAACGACCTGGACTTCACGACCGAAGCACGTCCCGAGGACGTCCTGAAGATCGTGAGGCCCTGGGCGGACTCGGTGTGGGAGGTCGGGATCGCCTTCGGCACGGTGGGTGCTCAGAAGGACGGTTACCAGATCGAAGTCACCACATACCGGTCCGAGGCGTACGACAGGACCTCGCGAAAGCCGGAGGTTTCCTACGGCGACTCCATCGAGGAGGACCTTGTCCGCCGTGATTTCACGGTGAACGCGATGGCGGTCGCGCTGCCGCAGAAGGAGTTCGTCGATCCGCACGGCGGCCTCGCGGACCTGGCGGACCGGGTGTTGCGTACCCCCGGAACGCCTGAGGACTCCTTCTCCGACGACCCTCTGCGCATGCTGCGCGCCGCGCGTTTCGCCGCACAGCTGGACTTCGAGGTTGCTCCCGACGTCGTCGCCGCGATGACGGAGATGGCGGGCCGGATCGAGATCGTCTCCGCCGAGAGGGTCAGGGAGGAGCTCAATAAGCTCCTGCTCTCGTCGCATCCCCGTAAGGGGCTGGCGCTCCTCGTCGACACGGGACTGGCCGATCAGGTCCTGCCGGAGCTCCCCGCGCTCCGGCTGGAAAGTGACGAGCATCACCGTCACAAGGATGTGTACGAGCACTCCCTGACCGTTCTTGAGCAGGCGATCGGTCTGGAAGGGGACGGCCCGGACCTCGTTCTTCGCCTCGCTGCTCTTCTCCATGACATCGGCAAGCCGAGGACCCGCCGCTTCGAGAAGGACGGACGGGTCTCGTTCCATCACCACGAGGTGGTGGGCGCCAAGATGGTCAAGAAGCGAATGACCGACCTCAAGTACTCCAACGACATGGTCAAGGACGTCGCGAAGCTGGTGGAGCTGCATCTGCGCTTTCACGGATACGGCGACGGGGAGTGGACCGACTCGGCGGTGCGTCGCTATGTGCGTGATGCAGGGCCTCTGCTGGGCCGACTCCACAAGCTGACCCGCTCGGACTGCACCACGCGGAACAAGCGCAAGGCCAGTGCTCTCTCTCGGACCTACGACGGGCTGGAGGAGCGCATTGCCCAGTTGCAGGACCAGGAAGAGCTGGACTCGATCCGGCCGGACCTTGACGGGAACGAGATCATGGAGATTCTGGGCGTCGGACCGGGGCCGGTCATCGGCAAGGCGTATGCGTTCCTGCTTGAACTGCGTCTGGAGAACGGGCCGATGGAGCATGACGCGGCCGTGGCGGAGCTCAAGAAGTGGTGGGAAGCGCAGAGCTGAGGCCGTGAAGGCCACTCCGTCCCGGAGGCCGCAGGGCATGTTTCACGTGAAACATGCCCCATGGTAGATGTGCTGGCGGCGCTGTTTCACGTGAAACAGCGCCGCCAGTCGTCCCTGCTCCACCGGAACAACATCGCGGCCGCCAGGGCGTACAGCGCACCCACTCCGATCACTACTGCTGCCGATCTTCCATCAGCAGGCAGGAGTAGCGCGGAGGCCCCGGCAGCGCCCACGAAGGCCACGTTGAACAACACGTCATAGAGCGAAAAGATCCTGCCGCGGAACGAGTCGTCCACGGTCGTCTGCACCACCGTGTCCGTCGCGATCTTCGCTCCCTGAGTGACAAGGCCGAGGACGAACGCGGCGATGAGCATCGGGACGGGCCTGAACCAGAGGCCGAGCGCCGGCTCCAGGACAGCGGCGGCCGCAGCGCACACCGTCATCCAGCGGAACCTGCCCAGTCGTCCCGCGGTCCAGGGAGTCAGTACGGCCGCCGTGAAGAAGCCTGCGCCGGACGCCCCGACTGCGAGGCCCAGGAGGGCCAGCCCGTCGGAGTCGTTGTCGGCCCAGGCGTACCGGCACAGCATCAGGACCATGACCGTCAGTGCCCCGTAGCAGAAGCGGAGCACCGTCATGGCGGCCAGTGCCCGGGCGGCATTCCGGCGCTCCGCGAGATGGCGCAGTCCGTGGCCGAGTCCGCGTGCGGTGCTAGCGAGAGCCGTCCGCAGGCGAAGGTGGATCCCACTCCTGTCCGGCCCCAGCAGGCCCGAAGCAAGACTCAGAGACGCCAGCGCCGAGGCGAGGTAGAGCCCGGCGCCCAGGAGTACCACCGCGGCATCGGAGTCGGCGAGGAGCAGCCGCACGGCGAAGGCGAGACCGCCGCCCGCGGTGGCGGCCAGGGTGCCCGCGGTCGGTGACAGCGAGTTGGCCATCACCAGCAGATCTCGGTCGACAACGCGTGGCAGCGCGGCGGAGAGGCCGGCCAGGACGAAACGGTTGACCGCCGTGACGCAGAGGGCCGAGGCATAGAAGAGCCAGTCGGGGGCGGAGCCGAGGATCAGGAGCGCGGTGCAGCAGGCGAGCGCGGCGCGCAGCAGATTGCCGTAGAGGAAGACCTGCCTGCGCGGCCAGCGGTCCAGCAGCACACCGGCGAACGGGCCGATGAGTGAGTAGGGCAGCAGGAGTACCGCCATGGCGGAGGCGATCGCGCCGGCGGACGCCTGCTTCTCCGGGGAGAAGACGACGTGAGCCGCGAGGGCCACCTGATAGACACCGTCGGCCGCCTGGGACAGGATCCGCACGGCCAGCAGACGGCGGAAGTTCCGAAGGCGCAGGAGTATGCGCAGGTCACGCACGACGGGCATGGAAGCAAGGGTCACATACGTTGAGGGTCCCCGGGCGGATTGCCCGGGGACCCTCAACGGTGCGGGAGTCAGGAAGCGTTGCCGCTCCTCACCATGCCGCGCCGACGCACCGTTTCCGGTGGGTCAGTTGGAGACCTCGCCACGGATGAACTTCTCGACGTTCTCGCGCGCCTCGTCGTCGAAGTACTGAACCGGCGGGGACTTCATGAAGTACGAGGACGCGGAGAGGATCGGGCCGCCGATGCCGCGGTCCTTGGCGATCTTCGCAGCGCGGACGGCGTCGATGATGACACCGGCCGAGTTCGGGGAGTCCCAGACCTCGAGCTTGTACTCCAGGTTCAGCGGAACGTCACCGAAGGCGCGGCCCTCGAGGCGCACGTACGCCCACTTGCGGTCGTCCAGCCAGGCCACGTAGTCCGACGGGCCGATGTGGACGTTGTCCGCACCGAGATCGCGGTCACGGATCTGCGAGGTGACGGCCTGCGTCTTGGAGATCTTCTTGGACTCCAGGCGCTCACGCTCGAGCATGTTCTTGAAGTCCATGTTGCCGCCGACGTTCAGCTGCATCGTGCGGTCCAGGACGACGCCCCGGTCCTCGAACAGCTTCGCCATCACGCGGTGTGTGATGGTGGCGCCGACCTGCGACTTGATGTCGTCGCCGACGATCGGGACACCGGCCTCGGTGAACTTGTCCGCCCACTCCTTGGTGCCGGCGATGAAGACCGGGAGAGCGTTGACGAACGCGACCTTGGCGTCGATGGCGCACTGCGCGTAGAACTTCGCAGCGACCTCGGAACCGACGGGCAGGTAGCAGACCAGCACGTCGACCTTGCGGTCCTTGAGGATCTGGACGATGTCGACCGGGGCCTCGGTCGACTCCTCGATGGTCTCGCGGTAGTACTTGCCCAGGCCGTCGTGGGTGTGGCCGCGCTGGACGGTGACGCCGGCGTTCGGCACGTCGCAGAGCTTGATGGTGTTGTTCTCGCTGGCGCCGATGGCGTCCGAGAGGTCGAGGCCGACCTTCTTCGCGTCGACGTCGAAGGCGGCGACGAACTCGACGTCCCGCACGTGGTACTCGCCGAACTGGACGTGCATCAGGCCGGGCACCTTGCCGGCCGGATCGGCGTCCTTGTAGAACTCGACGCCCTGGACCAGCGAGGCGGCGCAGTTGCCCACGCCGACGATGGCTACGCGAACCGAACCCATTCCGGTTGCTCCCTGTGTGTAATGGATGTTCCTGATGAGGGCCCCGCGGATCTGCGGGGAACTCACTTGGCGGTGTCGCCGGACGGATCCGGCGGGTTGTTACCCCGCCGGGGCAGGCCGTCCGGCTCTCCTGCGGTGTCCTGCTGAGCTGAGCCCTCGGGCGAGGATCGTCGATGATCCCGTCCCGACCGCTCGCTCTCGATGAGCTCGTTCAGCCAGCGCACTTCGCGCTCCACGGACTCCATGCCGTGTCGCTGCAGCTCAAGTGTGTAGTCGTCGAGGCGCTCGCGGGTGCGGGCCAGAGAGGCGCTCATCTTCTCGAGACGCTCCTCCAGCCGGCTGCGACGGCCTTCCAGCACCCGCATTCGCACGTCGTGCTCCGTCTGCCCGAAGAAGGCGAAACGAGCAGCGAAGTGCTCGTCCTCCCAGGAGTCGGGGCCGGTGTGCGAGAGCAGTTCCTCGAAGTGCTCCTTACCTTCTGCCGTCAGCCGGTAGACGATCTTGGCGCGGCGCCCTGCCAGTGAAGAAGCGGGTGCGACCGCGCGGCCGGCGCCGGGCGGAAGGTCTGCCGGAACATTTCCCGGCTCCTCGATCAACCAGCCGGTGGCGACCAGAGTCTTGAGGCAGGGGTAGAGGGTTCCGTAGCTGAAGGCACGGAAGATCCCCAACGAGGTGTTGAGGCGCTTGCGCAGCTCATAGCCGTGCATCGGGGACTCGCGGAGCAGTCCGAGGACGGCGAACTCGAGGATGCCTGAGCGTCTGCTCAACCTCGCCTCCTCCTTCTCCGAGTGCTCTCGCGTGGCCCTGTGCGGAGCCGATGTACCGAGTCGATGTACCGAGCTGATGTATCGACTCGATACATCAGCACGATAGATCGGACTCCGGGCTGCGACAAGGGGAACCTTAGTGAGCGGCGTCACATCGCTAATTCGTAGCAACCGACTTGCGTAATTTGGGGTGAAGTTAGGCCTCGGGAGGGTTTTGACCGTGCGTAGTCTGTGCTGGATGCAGACCACCGGGAACCGTGTGACGTCCGAGCGCGTCAGTCTTCGCGGACTGGCCGGATGCACTGCGGATGAGCCTCTCGCAGGGCTTGTCCGTAATTCGGGGGGACCGGATCTCAACTGCCGCTTCCAGGCGCTCTCGCCTGCCCGAGGAGTAGTCGTTCGATGAGCGAGCACCGTCGCAAGATGCCGCAACCGCAAGGTGGCGGGCGTGCCGCGGCCAGACGAGCCGCCCAGCAGTCCTCCGGACGACGCGCAGCGCCGTCACGCGGAGTCACTTCCGAGTCACCTTCCGGCTCTGATGTCGAGGAGAGTCCGTACGGCGGGCGTGCCGCGGCCAGACGGGCCGCCCAGCGGGGCGGCGGTGGCCGTGGTGGTTCCGACGGCGGCGGTGGCCGGCGTCGCGGAGGCGGGGACGGCGGCCAGGAAGGCCCCGGCCGCGGCCGTGGGCGCGGCAGCCAGCGCCCGGCCAAGAAGCGCTTCATCGACTACCCACGCTTCGGCAGGCAGGGCCTGCGGCGCTGGATGCCGTCGTGGAAGCTCGTCTCCGGCCTCTGTATCGGTTTTCTCGGCCTTCTGATGGGACTCGCGGGCCTCGCGTACGCGATGGTCGCCAAGCCCCAGGTCCAGGCGGCCGCGAAGGCGGAGAACAACGTCTACTTCTGGAAAGACGGCTCGCAGATGGTGGCCACCGGCGGTGAGATCAACCGCCAGATCATCGACTACGCCCAGATTCCGGAAGCGATGCGCAACGCCGTCATCTCCGCCGAGAACAAGACCTTCGACACCGACCACGGCATCGACCCGATGGGTATCGCCCGAGCCGTGTTCAACATGGCCAAGGGCGGCCAGACGCAGGGTGGCTCGACGATCACCCAGCAGTACGTGAAGAACGCGCAGCTGTCGCAGGAACAGAGCCTGAGCCGTAAGTTCCAGGAACTCTTCATCACGCTGAAGGTCGGCAGCGAGATGGACAAGAAGGAAATCATGGCCGGGTACCTCAACGTCTCGTACTACGGACGAGGTGCCTCGGGTATCCAGGCGGCGGCGCGTACGTACTACGGCAAGGACGCCAAGGACCTGAACCCGAGCCAGTGCGCCTTCCTGGCCACCCTGCTCAAGGGCGCGAGCTACTACGACCCCGCAGGTGCCCCGGAGATCGACTCGGTGGAGGCGACCGCGGAGAAGAACAGGGCCCGGGCCGAGAAGCGCTGGAGCTGGATCCTCGACGAGGAGGTGAAGGACGGCCGGATGGAGCAGTCGGAGCGCGCCAAGTACACGAAGTTCCCGATGCCCGACAAGCCGAAGAAGAACGCCCAGCTGGGTGGGCAGATCGGCTACCTCGTCAACACGGCCAACACCTACATCGTCGAGAACGACAAGGACATCACCCGCGAGAAGCTGGCCCAGGGCGGCTACGAGATCCACACGACCTTCGACGAGAAGAAGGTCGCCCAGCTCAGCAAGGCGGTCAAGAAGGTCTACGACGAGAAGATCGACCCCAAGAAGCGCCCGAAGACGGACACCCACGTCCAGTTCGGCGGCTCCTCGGTCGATCCGAAGACCGGCGCCATCGAGGCCATCTACGGCGGTGAGGACGCGACGAAGCACTACACCAGCAACGCCGATCCCACCGGCGCAGCGGTCGGCTCCACCTTCAAGCCGTTCGTGCTGGCTGCCGCGATGGAGTACGGCAAGCGGGACCCCTCCGGAGGCACGGAACAGGGTGAGTCGGAGCGTACGAAGGTCTCGCCGAAGAGCATCTACAACGGTGACGACAAGCTGAAGATCAAGAAGTACAACGGCGAGATCTGGACCGACGAGAACGGCAAGGAGTGGCTCCAGGCCAACGACGGCCACGAGTCGAAGGGCAACATCACCCTTCGTGAGGCGATGCGGGTGTCGGCCAACTCGCCGTACGTACAGCTGGGCATGGACGTCGGCACCGACAAGGTGAAGGCAGCGGCCATGGCGGCCGGCCTGAAGGACGACAAGTACATGGCCAACGCGAACGTCCCGTCGTTCTCCATCGGTACCTCATCGCCCGGCGCGACCAGCATGGCGAGCGCGTACGCCACGTTCGCGGCCAGTGGCCAGCAGCGTGAGCCCTTCTCGGTGACCGAGGTGAAGAAGCGCGGCGAGGTGGCCTACCAGCACAAGGTGGTGGCCAAGAGCGCCTTCGACAACGTCATCGCCGACAACGTGACGGACGTACTCAAGAACGTCGTCGAGAAGGGAACCGGTACGCCGGCCAGGCTTCCCGGACGGGACGTCGCCGGTAAGACGGGTACGACGGACGACAACCTGTCCGCCTGGTTCGTGGGCTACACGCCGCAGTTGTCGACCGCGATCAGCATGTACCGGATGGACGACGACGACAGTCACGAGAACCGTGCGTTCGAGAAGATGTACGGCACCGGTGGCGAGAGGACCATCCACGGCGCCTCGTTCCCCGCCCGGATCTGGCACGACTACATGGCCGAGGCGATGGAGGGCCAGGAAAAGGTCTCCTTCCCGAAGCCGGAACCGATCGGTGACACGGTCTACGGCGGTGGCGCGAAGAGTCCCACCCCGACCCCCACCCCGACGCCGACCCCGACGCCCACCAAGTCGGAGACCGTCGAACCGTCGCCGAGCACACCTGACGTTCCGACGCCCGACCCGAGCGAGACCTGCAGCACGTGGGACGTGACCTGCCAGAACAACAACGGCGGCAACTCCACCGGTTGGACCGACGGAGGTACCGACACGGGAACGACCGACGGCACCACGAGCGGAACGGACGCCGGGACCACCACAGGAACCACGGATGGTGCCACGGACGGAGGCGTCAGTCCCTCACCCGACACAGGTGGCAACGGCAACGGGAACGGGAACGGCAACGCCTTCGGTGGACTGGGCGGGTAGCGCCCGCCGGACAGCTCGTCCCACTCCGCCGGAGCGGACACAGGTGAGCCGAGCAGCATGACGAGGGCCGCGGCACCACAGGGTGCGGCGGCCCTCATCGTTTCCACACGTCGGTACGGCAGGATGTGCGGCATGCCAAGCGCAGAGGACACGAACGTGCACCAGGAACGGTCCGTCGTACGGCCCACGCACCAGGACGAGGTCGCCGCGGCCGGCAGCGAGCTGATCGGCGGGAGGTCGGGCCGCTGGGCGCGGCTGGGCAGTACCGCGCTCACGCCCGTGGGAGCCGTCGCGCTGGTGGCGATCGGGATGTTCGCGCTCGGCATGGTGCAGAAACTGCCCTGCTACAACTGGGCGTGGTTCAGAGGCGCCGGCTCCCAGTACACCCACGCCTGCTACTCCGACATCCCGCATCTGTACGCAGGACGCGGATTCGCCGAGGGCCTGGTGCCGTACTTCGACCGGCTGCCCGGCGACATGCAGTTCCTGGAGTACCCGGTTCTCACGGGCGTATTCATGCAGATCGCCGCGTGGCTGACCCCGGGCGGCTCCATCCAGGAGCAGGAGCAGGCCTACTGGCTCGTCAACGCGGGCATGCTGATGATCTGCACCGCCGTCATCGCCGTGTGTGTCGCCCGCACGCACCGGCGCCGGCCCTGGGACGGCCTGCTGGTGGCGCTGGCGCCCGCGTTCGCCCTCACGGCCACGATCAACTGGGACCTGCTGGCGGTCGCCCTGACGGCCGCGGCGATGCTCATGTGGTCCCGGAGCCGCCCCCTGGCCTTCGGCATCCTGATCGGGCTGGCCACCGCCGCCAAGCTCTATCCCGTCTTCCTGCTGGGCCCGGTCTTCGTGTTGTGCTGGCGGGCGGGAAAGTGGCGGGAGTTCGCGGTGGCGACGCTCGGTGCCGCCGGCTCGTGGCTGGTGGTCAACCTGCCGGTGATGGTGTTCGCGCCCGAGGGCTGGAAGAAGTTCTACACCTTCAGCCAGGAGCGCTCGATCGACTTCGGTTCCTTCTGGCTGGTCATCACACAACGAACCGGTGACTCCATCGAGGTCTCCACGGTCAACACCGTGTCCACGCTGGCGACGGTCGCCCTGTGCGCGGCGATCGGGGCGCTGACGCTGACCGCACCGCGCAGGCCGAGGTTCGCCCAGCTGGCCTTTCTCGTCGTCGCAGTGTTCATCCTCGTCAACAAGGTCTACTCACCGCAGTACGTGCTGTGGCTGATCCCCCTCGCCGCGCTGGCCAGGCCGCGCTGGCGGGACTTCCTGATCTGGCAGGCGTGCGAGGTCATGTACTTCCTGGGGATCTGGATGTACCTCGCCTACACGACGAGCGGGGACAAACACCAGGGGCTGCCCACGGAGGGCTATCAACTGGCGATCGTCCTGCACCTGCTGGGCACGCTCTACCTCTGCGCCGTCGTCGTACGGGACATCCTGATGCCGGAGCGCGACGTGGTGCGGCGTGACGGTTCGGACGACCCGGCGGGCGGTGTGCTCGACGGGGCCGAGGACGTCTTCGTACTGGGTCACGCGGGGGCGCACCGGACGCGCCATACCGCGCTGGCCGAGGCGGGACCGCGGGTGGAGTGGGGCACGGCGGGCACACCGGCCGCCGACTGAGCGACCGGCGGCCCGGGCCTCAGCGGTCGACGAGCCGGTCGAACTGCGTGGTCGTGTGCCGCAGGTGGGCCACCAGCTCGTCGCCCACCCGCGGCTCCTCGGCGTCCGAGGGCACGAACAGGATCGACACCTGCATGTGCGGCGGCTCGGCGAACCAGCGCTGCTTGCCGGCCCAGACGAACGGCGAAAGATTGCGGTTGACGGTGGCCAGCCCGGCCCGGGCGACGCCCTTGGCGCGTGGCATCACACCGTGCAGGGCCTTCGGGGCCTCCAGACCCACGCCGTGCGACGTGCCGCCCGCGACGACGACCAGCCAGCCGTCGGAGGCGGCCTTCTGCTGCCGGTAGCCGAACCGGTCACCCTTGACGACGCGTGTGACGTCGAGCACCGCGCCCCGGTACTCCGTCGCCTCGTGGTCGCCGAGCCACAGCCTGGTGCCGATGCGGGCACGGAAGCGGGTCTGCGGGAACTGCTGCTGCAGCCGGCCCAGCTCCTCGGCACGCAGATGGCTCACGAACATCGTGTGCAGCGGCAGCCGGGCCGCCCGGAGGCGGTCCATCCAGGCGATGACCTCTTCGACCGCGTCCGAGCCGTCGGTGCGGTCCAGCGGCAGGTGCAGGGCGAATCCCTCGAGGCGTACGTCCTCGATGGCGGCGTGCAGCTGTCCGAGCTCCTCCTCCTTGACGCCGTGGCGCTTCATCGAGCTCATGCACTCGATGACGACACGGGCGCCCACCAGGGCGTGCACGCCGTCCACGGACGAGACGGAGCGGATGACCCGGTCGGGCAGCGGCACCGGCTCCTCGCCCCGCCGGAACGGTGTGAGCACCAGCAGATCACCGCTGAACCAGTCCTTGATGCGGGCCGCTTCGTAGGTGGTGCCGACCGCGAGGATGTCGGAGCCGAAGCGGATCGCCTCGTCGGCCAGCCGCTCGTGGCCGAAGCCGTACCCGTTGCCCTTGCAGACCGGTACGAGGCCGGGGAACTGGTCGAGCACGGATTTCTGGTGCGCCCGCCAGCGCGCGGTGTCGACGTACAGGGAGAGCGCCATGGCCGGTCCGGAACCTTTCTGGTGGCTGCGGTGGTGTCAGAGGAGTGCGGAGCTTCCGGAACAGCTTCCGGAAGAGCCCATTGAAACGAATGAAGCCGGTTTCGTCAGCCTTGCACGGCGGAGCAGCGGTGGATCAGCGGCGTGACATGTAAATGTCGAGCGCCTTGTGCAGCAGCTTGTTGAGTGGGAAGTCCCACTCACCGAGGTACTCCGCGGCCTGGCCGCCGGTGCCCACCTTGAACTGGATCAGACCGAAGAGGTGGTCGGTCTCGTCCAGGGAGTCGGAGATGCCGCGCAGGTCGTAGACGGTGGCGCCCATCGCGTACGCGTCGCGCAGCATCCGCCACTGCATCGCGTTCGAGGGGCGGACCTCGCGCTTGTGGTTGGCCGAGGCGCCGTAGGAGTACCAGACGTGCCCGCCCACGATCAGCATGGTCGCGGCCGCGACGTTCTCGCCCTCGTGACGGGCGAAATACAGCCGCATCCGGTTGGGGTCCTCGTTGTTGAGGGCCGTCCACATGCGCTGGAAGTAGCCGAGCGGACGCGGTCGGAAGTGGTCGCGCTCCGCCGTGATCTCGTACAGCCGCTGCCACTCGGCGAGCTCCGCGTAGCTGCCCTGGACGACCTCGACACCGGCCTTCTCGGCCTTCTTGATGTTGCGCCGCCAGAGCTGGTTGAAGCCCTTGTGGACGTCCTCGAGGGAGCGGTTGGCCAGCGGCACCTGGAAGATGTAGCGGGGCTGTACGTCACCGAATCCGGCGCCGCCGTCCTCGCCCTGCTGCCAGCCCATCTTCCGCAGCCGGTCTGCGACCTCGAAGGCGCGAGGTTCGATGTGGGTGGCCTCGACGTCGCGCAGGCGCTTCACGTCCGGGTCCTGGATGCCGGCCTTGATGGCGGTGGCGTCCCAGCGTCGGATCACGACGGGCGGGCCCATCTTCACCGAGAACGCGCCCTGCTGCTTGAGGTGCGCCAGCATCGGCTGCAGCCAGTCGTTCAGGTTGGGGGCGTACCAGTTGATGACCGGGCCCTCGGGCAGATAGGCCAGGTACCGCTTGATCTTGGGCAGCTGGCGGTAGAGCACCAGACCGGCGCCGACGAGCTGCCCGCCCTTGTCGAACCAGCCCAGGCTCTCCGAGCGCCACTCGGCCTTCACATCCGCCCATGCCGGGACCTGCATGTGACTGGCCGCGGGCAGACTCTGGATGTACGCCAGATGCTGCTCTCGGCTGATGGTCCTCAGGGTCAGGCTCATGCGGGGCGCTCCTCGGCAGGTGTGTCCCCATCGGTCAGGGGCTCCGGCTCTCGCGCCGAAGCCTACTGTGACCGGGAAGCGCGCGGTCTGGCCCCGTCGTACCCGTGCGGTCCGGCACGGCGCACGGGGCGGCCCCGTCCGTGAACGGTGCCGCCCCGCAGGCTGCCGGGACGGTGTTGCGCCGCGGTCAGCTGATCACGCCGCCGAAGAGTCCGCCGTGGGCCATACCGAGGAAGAACCCGAGGCCGGCAGCGCCCATACCGATGAAGAGCGGGAACCTCTCACGTGTGGTCGCGGAGATGTACAGCCCGTAGCCGCCTGTGAGGATTCCGACGAGCCCGGCCCACGAGCTGACCAGATGCAGGCTGTGGAACATCGCCGTCACGAACGCGAGGGCGCCGAGCACCACCGTCACGGCCACCAGGGCGTCCTGGAGGGGGTGGGGCCTGCCGTCCGTCGCGAAGAGGGAGACGGAAGAGCGGGAGCGGGATCGCATTGCTTGTGCCATGGAGTACCTCCTGGCCGAAAGGCGGCGCATCGTGGCGCCGCTCACACCCGATGTGTACAGATTGCGTCTCCTGACCACCGGATTTCAACCGGAAGCCTGTCTACAGGTACTCTGTACGGTCTGCACCGGTGTCTGCCCAGGCCAGCACAGTCAGCCCCTCCTCGACGGAGGGTGTTGTCAGTGGCGGCTGTTCTACTCGGAGACACTGTTGCTTACGCATCACGACCCTCCTGCCACGGAACGACCGTGGCCGCTGAGTCCAAAGGAGGTGGGTTCCACATGCGTCACTACGAGGTGATGGTCATCCTCGACCCCGATCTCGAGGAGCGAGCAGTCTCCCCGCTGATCGAGAACTTCCTCTCCGTCGTCCGTGAGGGCGAAGGAAAGGTTGAGAAGGTCGACACCTGGGGCCGTCGTCGGCTCGCTTACGAGATCAAGAAGAAGCCCGAGGGCATCTACTCGGTCATCGACCTGCAGGCCGAGCCTGCGGTCGTCAAGGAGCTCGACCGCCAGATGAACCTGAACGAGTCGGTCCTCCGGACCAAGGTCCTCCGTCCCGAGATCCACTGAGCTTCTAGCTCAGTGGTCATCGGGTTCGAGTAGCAGCAAGCAGCCAGAAGCAATCCCCGCCGAGAGGTTCATCCATGGCAGGCGAGACCGTCATCACGGTCGTCGGCAATCTCGTCGACGACCCCGAGCTGCGCTTCACCCCGTCCGGTGCGGCGGTCGCGAAGTTCCGCGTCGCGTCCACACCCCGCATCTTCGACCGGCAGACCAATGAGTGGAAGGACGGCGAAGGCCTGTTCCTCACCTGCTCGGTCTGGCGTCAGGCGGCGGAGAACGTCGCCGAGTCGCTCACGCGAGGCATG
Organism: Streptomyces sp. NPDC002809; assembly: GCF_040295435.1. Classification (NCBI taxonomy): domain Bacteria; kingdom Bacillati; phylum Actinomycetota; class Actinomycetes; order Kitasatosporales; family Streptomycetaceae; genus Streptomyces; species Streptomyces sp. NPDC002809. The sequence goes on along the minus strand of NZ_JBEOVJ010000001.1, from coordinate 208,031 downwards.
CGCGTTGTCGTGCAGGGCCGGCTGAAGCAGCGGTCGTACGAAGACCGCGAGGGCGTCAAGCGCACGGTCTATGAGCTGGACGTCGAGGAAGTCGGCCCCAGCCTCAAGAGCGCCACCGCCAAGGTCACCAAGACCACCGGTCGCGGTGGTCAGGGCGGCCAGGGCCAGGGTGGATACGGCGGCGGTCAGCAGGGTGGCGGTAACTGGGGCGGCGGTCCCGGTGCTGGTGGCCAGCAGGGTGGTGGCGGTGCTCCCGCCGACGACCCGTGGGCCACGAGCGCGCCGGCCGGCGGCCAGCAGGGCGGGGGCCAGCAGAGCGGCGGAGGCGGTTGGGGCGGAAGCTCCGGCGGTTCCGGCGGTTCTGGCGGCGGCTACTCGGACGAGCCGCCCTTCTAGGGCAGCTCGTACCCCCACTTCTTGATCACACAGGAGAAACACCATGGCGAAGCCGCCTGTGCGCAAGCCTAAGAAGAAGGTCTGCGCGTTCTGCAAGGACAAGACCCAGTACGTGGACTACAAGGACACGAACATGCTGCGGAAGTTCATTTCCGACCGTGGCAAGATCCGTGCCCGCCGCGTCACCGGCAACTGCACGCAGCACCAGCGTGACGTCGCCACGGCTGTCAAGAACAGCCGTGAGATGGCGCTGCTGCCCTACACGTCCACCGCGCGATAAGGGAGGGTGACCGAATCATGAAGATCATCCTCACCCACGAGGTCTCCGGCCTCGGTGCTGCTGGCGACGTCGTTGACGTCAAGGACGGGTACGCCCGTAACTACCTGGTTCCGCGTGGCTTCGCCATCCGCTGGACCAAGGGTGGCGAGAAGGACGTGGCGCAGATCCGCCGCGCCCGCAAGATCCACGAGATCGCCACGATCGAGCAGGCCAACGAGATCAAGTCCAAGCTCGAGGCCGTGAAGGTCCGTCTGGCCGTTCGCTCCGGCGACGCCGGCCGTCTCTTCGGCTCTGTCACCCCGGCCGACATCGCTTCGGCGATCAAGGCTGCCGGTGGCCCGGATGTCGACAAGCGTCGCGTTGAGCTCGGTTCGCCGATCAAGACGCTCGGCGGACACCAGGTGTCCGTGCGTCTGCACCCCGAGGTCGCTGCGAAGCTCGGCGTCGAGGTCGTTGCTGCCTGATTGGGCCGCACCTCAGCAGAACAGTGAAGGGCCGCACCCCCTGGGTGCGGCCCTTCGCCGTTGTCGGATCGGCCTGTTTCACGTGAAACAGGCCGATGTGGCGGGCTCAGCGGGTGGCACCGGTGACCATCCATGCGCCGGAGCGGGCGCGAAGCCAGAGCGTCGCCATACGAACGAGCATCATGAGGGCCATCGCACACCACAGGGCCGTCAGGCCGCCCCCGAGGACGGGAACCAGCAGCGCCGCCGGGGCGAAGACAGCCAGGGTGACGACCATGGCCCAGGCCAGATAGGGCCCGTCCCCGGCGCCCATCAGGACGCCGTCCAGGACGAATACGACTCCGGCGACCGGCTGGGTCAGAGCGACCACCAGCAGAGCTGGGAGCAGAGCGTCCTGCACGGACTGATCGCTGGTGAAGAGCGGTACGAACAGGGGACGAGCGAGAATGATCAGGACTCCGAACACCAGGCCGGAGGCAACGCCCCACTGCACCATGCGGCGGCAGGCCTCGCGTGCGCCCTTGGTGTCACCCGCTCCTAGGTAGCGACCGATGATGGCCTGACCTGCGATGGCGATGGCGTCCAGCGCGAAGGCCATCAGGCTCCACAGCGACAGAACGATCTGGTGCGCGGCGATGTCGGTGTCGCCCAGCCGGGCGGCGACGGCGGTGGCGATGAGCAGTACGGCGCGGAGCGACAGCGTACGGACCAGGAGAGGGGCTCCTGCCTGGGCGCTGGCCTTGATGCCTGCGATGTCGGGACGAAGCGAGGCTCCGTGGCGCCGGGCGCCTCGGACCACGACCACGAGATAGGCGATGGCCATCCCGATCTGAGCGATCACGGTTCCCCAGGCCGATCCTGCGATGCCGAGCCCGGCGCCGTAGACGAGGCCTGCGTTGAGGGCCGCGTTGGCGGTGAATCCGCCGATGGCGACGTAGAGCGGGGTGCGGGTGTTCTGCAGGCCCCGGAGCACACCGGTCGCGGCCATGACCACGAGCATCGCGGGGATTCCGAGGCTGGAGATCCGAAGATAGGTGGTGGCGTAGGGGGCTGCAGTGTCGGAGGCGCCGAAGGCGTCGATGAGCCAAGGGGCCAGGGGGAGGGTCAGCGCGATGACGGCGAGGCCGAGCAGGATCGCCAGCCAGATGCCGTCCATGCCTTGGCGGATCGCTGAGGCCAGATCGCCGGCGCCGACCCGTCGGGCGACGGCCGCGGTGGTGGCGTAGGCGAGGAAGACGAAGATGCTCACGGCCGTCGTCAGCAAGGCTGCGGCAACGGCCAGGCCGGCCAGTTGCGGAGTGCCGAGATGGCCGACGACGGCACTGTCGACCATCACGAAAAGAGGCTCGGCCACGAGTGCGCCGAAGGCGGGGACGGCGAGCGCGATGATCTCGCGGTCATGCCGCCGACGACGGGACGGCGGGGTCGCCGGTGCCTGGATCATGGCAGTCAATCTAATCTTCCACAGGTAATAGATGCAAGTGCCTGGTGATCCTTACAATTACCGTGGCGTGACGTTCTGGCATGTGCCGGTTGTCGCGATCTTGTGCCGACTCGGAAAGTTTTTCTCCCCCACAGCCCGTGGATGGAGAAACTGCAGGTCAGGTGGATGATGATGGCGCCGCTATGAGTTTGTCCACAGTGCTGTCCCCCGGTCCGTGCACAGGTTCTGTGGAGTTCTCCACAGAACCTGGTCCGTCGTCCACATGCCCTGTGGATAACCAGATTGGCTGACGCTTCCGGGACGCCTACCGTGGTCCGGCGCCCCCACCTCGTTTCGGCTCTGAAAACCCGCAGAACCCGACACACCGGAACCGGAGTCGGGCGTCCTGATTGTCGGTGCTGTGCCGTAAGAAAGAGTGGCACGGCTAGGTCCGCGGAGCGGACGGGAGGAGGTGGCCGGATGAGCATTCCCGAGCCTTTGGACGACCCCTGGGCCGACACCGGTCCCAGCGACCGTCTGCCTGTTTCCCGCCAGCGACGGGGCGAGGGCAAGGATCGCGGTGAGCAGCACGACCGGGGCCGGGAGGGCAACAGCTGGGAGGGCGGCTCCTCCGGATTCGAACGGGTGCCGCCCCAGGACCTCGACGCCGAACAGTCCGTCCTCGGTGGCATGCTCCTGTCCAAGGACGCCATCGCCGACGTCGTGGAGATCATCAAGGGTCACGACTTCTATCGTCCCGCGCACGAGACCGTCTACCAGGCGATCCTCGACCTCTATGCCAAGGGCGAGCCGGCCGACCCGATCACGGTGGCGGCCGAGCTGGTCAAGCGCGGCGAGATCACCAAGGTGGGCGGAGCTCCTTATCTGCACACCCTGGTCCAGTCGGTGCCGACCGCGGCCAACGCTTCGTACTACGCGGAGATCGTTCACGAGCGCGCCGTCCTGCGGCGACTCGTCGAGGCGGGCACAAAGATCACGCAGATGGGATACGCGGCCGACGGCGACGTCGACGACATCGTCAACTCCGCCCAGGCCGAGATCTATGCCGTCACCGAGCAGCGGACCAGTGAGGACTACCTGCCGCTCGGCGACATCATGGAGGGCGCGCTCGACGAGATCGAGGCGATCGGTTCACGCAGCGGCGAGATGACCGGTGTGCCGACCGGATTCACCGACCTCGACGCCCTGACCAACGGCCTTCACCCTGGCCAGATGGTCGTCATCGCGGCCCGGCCCGCCATGGGTAAGTCCACGCTCGCTCTCGACTTCGCCCGCGCCTGCTCGATCAAGAGCAACCTGCCCAGCGTGATCTTCTCCCTCGAAATGGGGCGGAACGAGATCGCGATGCGACTGCTGTCCGCCGAGGCGCGGGTGGCGCTCCACCACATGCGCTCGGGCACCATGACGGACGAGGACTGGACCCGGCTGGCGCGGCGGATGCCCGATGTCTCGGCGGCCCCGCTCTACATCGACGACTCCCCGAACCTCTCCATGATGGAGATCCGGGCCAAGTGCCGCCGCCTCAAGCAGCGGAACGACCTCAAGCTGGTGGTCATCGACTATCTGCAGCTGATGCAGTCCGGTGGTTCCAAGCGTGCCGAGAGCCGTCAGCAGGAGGTCTCGGACATGTCCCGAAACCTCAAGCTGCTGGCCAAGGAACTCCAGCTGCCGGTCATCGCGCTCTCCCAGCTGAACCGTGGACCGGAGCAGCGCACGGACAAGAAGCCGATGGTCTCGGACCTCCGTGAATCCGGATCGATCGAGCAGGACGCCGACATGGTGATCCTGCTGCACCGTGAGGACGCCTACGAGAAGGAGTCGCCACGTGCGGGCGAGGCGGACCTGATCGTGGCCAAGCACCGTAACGGTCCGACGGCGACGATCACTGTCGCCTTCCAGGGCCACTACTCGCGCTTCGTGGACATGGCGCAGACCTGATCCGGATTGTGGCGTCTCGGATTTGCGCGCCACAACCTCACGATGTTGACACCGCTCGCGGTATCTAACGCAGCACCCCCTGCGGCATCTACCGCGCCACCGAACGTGGTAGATGCCGCGGTACCGCCCCCGGTGGCTTTGCTCACGAGTGCCGGCAGCGATTGTTCAGCCTGTTGGGAAGCACTTGTTCAGGGCCAGGTTCGATTTTCACGAGGCCGGGCAGCACCTCGCTGGGTGTCTGAGAAGCCGGGCGAGGTGAGCCTGCCGGTGCCCGGGCCGACTGCTTCCGCGGAGTGATCAGTGTGGCGGCCCGAGGTCAGCTGAGCCGAGTGGTGGCGTACGCCTCGATGGCGTCGCGCTGGTACGCGGCCAGGCCCGGTGCGATCGCCTCGTACGCGGCGCGCCATGCGCTGTTGTCCACGCAGGAGCGCCCGATGGTGCGGTACTCCTCGGCCGACACGGGCCGCAGCTCGGTCATGGCCTGGTACTGGGCGTCGATCTGGGCCTGCACGGGCGCGGCGTCGGACGGGTGGCCGGCGGCCATGAGGTCGGCCAGCAGGATCATCTGTGTCGTGCGCTCGCGCTGTCCGGCCTCGATGTCCTGCGAGGTCATTGCGGCGACCGTGCGGGCGACTTCTTCGGCGTGCTCGGGGAAGCCGCTCAGGCTCTCCTGGTATTGGGAGGGCTGGATGCCCTCGAACAGGTTCTCCGGTCGGTTGATGCTCATGGGATTGCCGTCCTTTCCGGACTGTTCCAGTTCGGCGATCGTGCGGAAGACAGTGCCTGCCAGGGCGTCGAGCCGGTCCCGCTCGGCGAGCAGCCGCCGGTGGTGGCCGCGCAGGGCGTCCACCTCATCGACCTGCTCGGCCAGGATCCGGCCGACCTCGGGAAGCCCTACGCCCAGCGCCCGCAGTACGAGAATCCGCTGCAGCCGCAGCAGCTGGTGCTCGTCGTAGTAGCGGTGGCCGTTGGCCCCGAACCGGGCAGGCGGCAGCAGGCCGACTTCGTCGTAGTGCCGCAGGGTTCGTGCGGTCACGCCCGACATCCGGGCGACCTCCGCGATGGGCCAGTCCATCGCGGCCCCCTCTCGATCGCGCCACCGGGCCGGTTTCTCCGGCCCTGCTCAAGACGGTAGAAGCTGCCGCAGCGGCAACCGCAAGCTCCGCACCCGGACTCACCCGGTTCCTGCTCTGCGACTACGCGGACGATGTCCACGGCGGACCCCGATCAAGGACGGCTGCTGCCGAGACCCGTGAACATTTTGCTGCCGTCATAGCTGCGCTGTGCCACCCGGACCGCCGCCAAAACGCTGCCCTCTCCCGTGAACGGAGCCACTCCGGCATCCAACGGAGATGTCGCAGATCAAAGGAGTGCGGCTGCGACCACGGAGGTTCCATGCACGTAGTCGGCTGTCATGAACCGCCTTTGCCGGCAGCGGGTTCCTGGGTCCCATTTCTCTCCTTGACCAGTTGCACGGCGGTTCCGGTCCGGTCCTGCGCCCTTGTCCGCCAGGAGGCGAGCGACTTCTGGGCGGCACGGGTATGCAGGTTCGTGGTCCTGCACCCTCTCCTGATCGGCGGCCAGTTGGGCAAGGTCAGCTGCCGCTCCGTCGGAGTCTCCGGCTCTCCCGCGTAATGAGTTCGCCATGCGGCTGTGCGGGAGGTAGTTGTTGACGATGACTTCTCCTGCTGAACAGTTGCTCCCGGGTACGCAGCGCGCTCTGTTGCACCGTATTGCCACCGCCCAGACAGAAGGGCGCTCACCTGCCGTTGCCGCTGCCGTGCAACGGCAGGGACAGGCCGTCTGGAACGGCTCCCGCAGCTGTGTCGACGGCCATGCCCCGGATGCGGACACACAGTTCAGGATCGGATCCCTCACCAAGACGTTCACTGCCGTGCTGGTGATGCGGCTGCGGGACGAAGGCCTGCTGGATCTGGGCGATCCCCTGGAAAAGCACCTGCCCGGTACGGGCGCGGGCGACGTCACTATTCATCAACTGCTCGGCCACAGTGCGGGGCTCGGTGCCGAGTCGCCCGCACCCTGGTGGGAGCGGACGCCTGGCAGTCTGCGGCCCGGCCTTGCAGATGTGCTCGGCGATCAGAGCAGGATGCATCCTCCCGGCCGTCGGCATCACTACTCCAACCCGGGCTACACACTGCTCGGAGCGCTGATCGAAGCGGCGCGCGGAGTTTCGTGGGCAGAGGTGCTGCGGAACGAGGTGCTGGAGCCCCTGGGCATGCACCGGACGAGCCCGCAGGCGCAGGCCCCGCACGCCGGCGGCTGGGCCGTCCATCCGTGGGCGGACGTCATGCTGCCCGAACCGGCCGAGGACCTCGGGCTGATGGCGCCGGCGGGCCAGCTCTGGTCCACCACTGCCGATCTCCTGCGATTCGCCGCCTTCCTTGCAGAGGGAGACGACCGGGTACTCACGGCCGCGTCCGTGACCGAGATGAGGGAGCCGGCGGCGGCGCCGGAGGCGGGGGACTGGGATGGTCATTACGGCCTGGGCCTCCAGGTGGTCCGGAGGAAGGGCCGCACCCTCATCGGGCACACGGGGTCGCTACCCGGCTTCCTGGCGGCGCTCTGGTTCAGCGTCGAAGACGATGTGGCTGTTGTCCTGTTCGCCAACGTCACGTCCGGGGTGATGATCGGTGAGGTGGCTGCCGAACTCGTGGACATCGTCGCCGAGGCCGAACCACGTATTCCGGAGCCGTGGCGCCCGCTGCCCGTGGTTGACGCGCAGCTTCTGGCGCTGACAGGCCCTTGGTACTGGGGTACGCGGACGAACATGCTGCGGCTGTCTCCCGATGGCGGGCTGGAGCTGAGGGCTCTGAACGGTCAGGGCCGCGGTGCCCGATTCACCGCCCGCCCCGACGGCACCTGGATCGGGCAGGACGGCTACTACGCAGGGGAGACGCTTCGGGTTGTCCGGAACGACGACGGCAGCGTGAACCATCTGGATCTCGGGTCGTTCGTCTTCACGCGTGAGCCGTACGACCCCGCAGCAGCCATTCCGGGTGGCGTGGACGCGGACGGTTGGCGCGGCCTGGGGGATTGAGCTGCCCGGTGAGTTGAGCGGTCCGGCGACTTGGGCGGCCCAGTGAGGCGGGCGGCCCGTTTCACGTGAAACGGCGCGGTCGGCCGCTCAGGCCGTCAACTCCCTTTCCAGCGGCGTGCGGAAGCGCGGTGTGATCCGGGCCTCGCCCACCCAGCCCGCGAGCCGGGATGCTTCCGCCTCGATGGCGGCGGAAGCATCCCGGCCTGCGTCGGTGAGAAGCCGCCAGACCGGCTCGCCGTCGGCGCGCAGAGCCCAGCCGCCCACGATCCGGCCGTTCCACCACACGGTGGGGCCGACGTTGCCGGAGCGGTCGAAGAGCGCTGCCCGGTGCTCGGCGGGAAGGTGGAATCCGCGATCGGCCCAGCCCATGGCGCTCGGGTCGAGCGCGGGCAGTAGCGCGGCCCAGGGCTCGGGTTCCGGATCGGGCTCGTAGTCCTGCGGTGCGACCCAGGCCGTGGCACCGCTGTCGAGCCGTACTTCCTCGGCGCCGGCGGTTGTCAGTGCCTTGCGGACCTGGCCGAGCCCCCACCCCGTCCACCACTTGAGGTCGGCCTCGGATGCGGGGCCGTACGAACGGAGCCAGTGCAGGGCCAACTCCGCCTGCGCACGGTCGGTTTCCTGCGAGGGCCGGGGCGTGGACGCGGTCCAGCGGAACTGGCTGGAGGTCCAGGACCCTCGGGGCCGGTCCCGGCGGATCCGTCCTTCGGCTGCCAGCACGCGGATGACCCGTGAGGCCACGCCCTGCACCGTCTCCTGCTTCTTCCCGGGGAAGACCGTGATTTTGGTGCGTAGGGCGGGTACGGCGGAAGAGAGCTCGCTGCCCGTGGCGGAACCCCGAGCGGCCAGGACCGCGAGTACGGCCCTCTCGGTTCCGGCCAGCCACTGGTCGTCCAGCCCGTTGCCGTCCTCCGTCAGGTGTTTGAGAAGGGTCCGGCGTTCCTTGGCTGCGACGGCGCGCGCGTTCGACGCGTCGACCCGTGGAGCCATCTCCGCCGACACGACGAAGAGGGTGTTGCGCATGGAAAGCAGCCGGACCAGCGAGACGTCCTCGTAGAGGTCCTTCTCCACGGCGTCGATCTCCGGTACCCGGAGCCGTGCGCAGGCGGAGAGGAAGACGGTGGCCGCGTCGGTGGCGTGCAGGGCGACGACTGCGTCGGCCACGGCCACGGGCGAATCCGACCGCACCGAGGGGGCCAGTAGGTGGCGGCGGCCGATCCTGATGCGGCGCTGTTCGTCACTGATGTGGTGCACGGACGATCCCTTGGAGGTCGGGGCCGGGGTCAGAGGGTGAGCTTGAAGCCCACATGGCTGGCCACGAAACCGAGCCGTTCATAGAAGCGATGCGCGTCGGCCCGAGTCGCGTCGGAGGTCAGCTGGACCAACTGGCATGCCTGCCGCCGTGATTCATCCACGGCCCACTGGATCAGCCGCGTACCGAGACCGCTGCCGCGCTCGTCCGCGTGGACGCGGACGCCCTCGATCACCGACCGGGTCGAGCCGCGCCTGGAGAGGCCTGGGATCACCGTCAGCTGGAGCGTCCCGACGATGCGGTCCGCGCGTACGGCGACCATCACATGCTGATGGGGGTCGTCGGCCAGCCGGCGGAACGCCGCGAGGTAGGGGGTGAGATCGTCCGGCGACTCGCGTCGGGCACCCAGCGGATCGTCGGCGAGCATGGCCACGATCTCGGAGAGATCGCCGACGGCCGCAGGACGGATTTCCAGATCGCTCATGATCGGCAGCCTACGCCGCGACCCTGTGCGGGGCCTCTATGCGGGAACCTTCAGCTCCTCGACCGTCCGGACGAGCGGGGCCAGTTCGGGGTTCTTGGCGGCCTCGTCCAGTGCGGCCCGCAGGGCGGTGTCATTGGTCGGCCGGGCCTCGGACAGCAGCTTGAGGCCGGCTTCGGTGACATCGGTGTAGATGCCCCTGCGGTCGGTGTCGCAGAGGTACCGGGTCAGCAGGCCCCGGTTCTCGAGGCGGGTGACCAGACGAGTGGTGGCGCTCTGGCTGAGCACGACGGCGTCGGCCACCTGCTTCATCTGAAGATGACCGCCGGTGCCGTTGTGCTGTCGGCTCAGGACGTCCAGCAGGGAGTACTCCCGCACGCTGAGGCCGTGCCCGGCCTGCAGGGCCCGCTCGATATGGGCCTCGATCTTCCCGTGGAGCAGGGAGAGCGCGCACCAGCCCTGGGAAAGGGCGGTCAGTGCCGGGTCCGTCGCTGTCATGGGTCTCTCCTCCGTGCCGGAGTTGCTTGCGTCCAGGATAGGCGACGAGCGCAATAGCCCGCGCTTGCAATTAGCCCGCGTCTGCAATTATTGTGGACGCCCGTAAGGCGCAGACGCAATCTCCAGGGAAGGTGAACCCATGCCGCTCGCGCTCCTCGCCCTCGCCATCGGGGCATTCGGTATCGGAACGACCGAGTTCGTGATCATGGGGCTGCTCCCCGAGGTGGCTGCGGACTTCCAGGTGTCGATCCCGACCGCAGGCTTCCTCGTCACCGGCTATGCGCTCGGTGTCGTCATCGGAGCCCCTCTGATGACCCTTCTCGGCACCAGGGTCAGCCGCAAGCGCATGCTGATGATCCTTATGGCGCTGTTCGTCATCGGCAACGTGGTCTCCGCGACCGCCCCCGTCTTCGGAGTGATGCTCGCGGGCCGGGTGATCGCTTCACTCGCCCACGGCGCCTTCTTCGGCATCGGATCGGTGGTGGCAGCCGATCTGGTCGCCCCGCACAAGAAGGCCGGTGCGATCGCCATGATGTTCACGGGCCTCACGGTCGCCAACGTCGTCGGTGTGCCGCTGGGCACCTACATCGGCCAGAGCGCCGGCTGGCGGAGCACGTTCTTCGTCGTCGCCGCTCTCGGTGTCATCGGTCTGCTCGGAGTGGCCCGGCTCGTTCCCGACCAGCCCCGCCCCGAAGGGGTCCGGCTCCGCCACGAGCTCGCCGCCTTCCGTAACGTGCAGGTACTGCTCGCCATGGCGATGACCGTGCTGGGCTTCGGCGGAGTCTTCGCCGCGATCACGTACATCACGCCGATGATGACGGAGATCGCCGGCTACTCGGCCTCCTCCGTCACCTGGCTGCTGGTGCTCTTCGGCCTCGGCATGGTCGGAGGGAATCTGCTTGGCGGCAGGTTCGCCGACCGCCGTCTGATGCCGCTGCTGTACGTGTCGCTGGGTGGGCTCGCCGTCGTCCTGTCACTGTTCACGCTGACCGCCCACAACCAGATCGCAGCAGCCGTCACCATCTTCCTGATCGGTGGCCTGGGCTTCGCGACCGTGCCCCCACTGCAGAAGCGGGTGCTCGACCAGGCGGCCGGCGCCCCGACTCTCGCCTCCGCGGTGAACATCGGCGCCTTCAATCTCGGAAACGCCCTGTCCGCATGGCTCGGCGGCATCGTCATCGCCGCCGGTCTCGGCTACACCGCACCCAACTGGGTCGGTGCGGTGCTCGCAGCCTCCGCGCTGGTGCTCGCCATCGTCTCCAGCACCCTGGAGCGCCGCACGGCCACCCGGAGCAGCCTCGTGACCACCCACGCTCCGGAGTCGGCCGCTGCACCGGCGACCACCCGGCACTGACCACCCCGTATCCCCCACCCCTCACCGCACCACACCAAGGAGTTCCCCCATGAGCACGCTCACCGCCGCCGTAGCCCCCCTGACCACGCAGGACGCGGAGGCACTGATCGAGGCGGCCCGTACGGCCGCCGAGGCCGCAGGCGTCGCGGCAGCTGTAACCGTCCTGGACGCGGGCGGCCATCTGCTGGCCTTCCGCCGCGACGACCGGGCCGTTCTCATCGCCGGCGAGACCAGCACCCGCAAGGCGTACACGGCGCTGCAGCTCGACGCCCCCACGGCCGACCTCGTCGATGCGGTCCAGCCCGGCGGGCTCTTCCACACCCTGCCGACCGCACTGGACCGGCCGCTGCTCTTCATCGCCGGGGGTGTCCCGGTCCATCGCGACGGCCGGCTGATCGGCGCCGTCGGGGTCGGTGGCGGTGCGCCCGAGCAGGACCACGGGTTCGCCACCGCTGCCGTGGCCGGTCTCGTCTGAGGTCCCACCTGCCCTGCGCCTGGCAATTCGCTGGTGTCGGCTCCCATGTGCGGAGAATCTCCGTGCATGGGAGCCGACATTCACGGCTTCATCGAGTGTCGGTCACGATGAGCGGAGCCGGAGGATTCGTGGTCGACGGCCATCGGTCCCGACCTGCTCCACCTGGGCCGGGACCATGACGCGTTCGGCTGCCTGTCAGGCGTGCGCAGTTACGGAGGCTTCGTTCCCCTCGCGACGGAGCGGGGTTGGCCGAGCTCATCTCCGACGCCGCACGCGCGGATTTCGACGACTGGGCCGCCGACGCGCACAGCCCCGGTTGGACCGCGTGGAGAGAGTTGAAGTGCGTCGACCGGGACGAGTCCGCCGTAAGCACGGACCGACGGATCCACGAGTACGAAGCGGTGGACGGTACGTGGGTCTTCTCCAAGGCGGCATGGAGCGTCCGCTTCGCCGAAGCGGCTGAGCTCCCGGCTGATCCCGCAACCCGTGCCGACGATCGCTACGGCCGGACGGACTGGCCGGAGGGAGCGGAGTGGCAGGACGGCGACCGTCTCTACCGGCTGGGGCAGTGATCCCGGTGGTCCGAGGACCTGCCAGGCGTCAGCCCGTCGCCACGCTCAGCGGCGCGAAACTCCGTGTCCAGTCCCCCGCCGGTGGCGGGTTCCCGAGTCGCATGACCGTGGTCGCCGTGCCGGGCTCCAGACCGCACGCACCGAGCCAGGCCAGCAACTCTTCGTGACGGGCGTCGATGTCCGCGCGCAACGGCCGGTCCGTCGCCCCGGCGAGGGAGACGATAAGCAGCTTCGCCGTGGCGGTGTCTCTTGCGATCAGCGGTCCGACCACATGGTTGTCCGAGCTGGGCCACAGCGCGGCGTACCCGACGAGCTCCTCGCCGTCCTCGGCGACCCGCAGATGGTCGGCGAAGGCGGGGAGGCGGGCCAGGAGCTGCATCCGGTCGAGACCGAAGGCCTCCGAGTCCAGACGGAGCAGGGCCGGCAGATCGCCTGCCGTGGCAGGGCGGACGGTAGGGCCCGCATCATCGGCCGAACCTGGATGCCCCCCCGTTCTGCTGCTGCCCGGATCCGCGTCCGGCCGCAAGTACCCGCTGACCCGCTGGGTCCGGCCCACCGCTCTGAACCCGAGCTCCTCGTAGAGAGGTTGCCCTGCCGGCGTCGCATGGAGGCTCAGAGGAGCACCCCCGGTCGAGTCGATCACTCGTTGCATCAGGTACCGCCCGACCCCCTGGCGGCTGTAGCGCCCGGCAACCAGAAGCATGCCGATGGCTGCCATGTCCGGACCGTACGAGGTCACCACGCAGGTCGCCATCAGGCCCTTGCCCTCGGGATCGTCGATGCCGTAGGCCGTTCCCGCGGTGAGGAGCAGTCCCCACCGGTGCTCATCGCGGGGCCAGCCGCGGTCCTCGCTGAGATCGGCGCACGGGACCAGATCGTCCCGGGTGAGACGCCGGACGGGTAGGTCGGCGAGCGGGCGGGGCAATGAGCTGGGCATAGGGGTCAGGCTGTCCGACGCAGCGATCGCTCGTCCACCGCTTTAACGGATCTGGTCGAGACACGCAGTCGTCGGCCGCGCCGGGTCGGCCCCCAGGGCTTCAGTACGGAGATCGCGGTCATGAGGAGGTAGGCCGCGGTGGCCACCGAAGGGGCGACGACGAGGCTGATGTCGACACCCCCGCGTTCCGCGGCTTCGTTGATGGCCGGGCGCAACAAGAAGATCGACAGTCCCGTCGTGGCCAGGGTGAGCCAGAACTTCGTCCAGACCCAGCGATGTCTGGCCAGTCCCCAGGGGGTGCCGAGCGAAAGGATCAGGCCGCTGATCAGGGCAGCCAGGGCGACCGGGACGACAAGCCAGTCACCGAAGATCTTCATGGCCCGGGTGGCGGCCTGCGCGGTGACCGGATCGCCGGTCGCGAAAGCGGTGATGCCGAGCGTCAGGAGGCCGGCCGTGAGACCGAGCCAGCTGACGGATACCGAAACATGGATGACGAGGAGGCTTCTGCGGGTGCGGCGCTTGAGTGGTTTCACGTGAAACACGGTGTAGCCGACGGCGAGACAGGTCATCTGCCGAGGGGAGTATCCCCGCGTACTGGCTTCGGCGTACGAGGAGCTTTGGAGCGGGCCCGCGGCGGGGGCCGCTCGCCCGAAAGGTGAGATCCGTCCCCCTCGCAGGGCCGGCCCGAGGCCGCAGGGGCGGGGCCGCCGCGAGTAGATGCGCCCTTGCGGATCAGCCCAGGTCGGGTGCGTGCATCGCTCGGACACCCTCGATATTGCCGTCCAGGTAGTGCCGTAGTGACAGCGGTACGAGGTGAACGGCGGCGATCCCGACCCTGCTGAACGGAACGCGTACGACGTCGTACTCCCCGCAGGGGTCGTCGATCTCGGGGCCGTGGCGCAGGGACAGGTCCATCGATTCGAGTCGGCAGACGAAGAAGTGCTGGACCTTGACGCCCTTCACGCCGCCGCCCTCGATGTGTTCCACGGTGTCGACGAAGCAGGGCACCACATCGGTGATTTTGGCGCCGAGCTCCTCGTCCAGCTCACGGTGCAGGGCTTCGACGACGGTTGTGTCCTCGCGCTCGACCCCACCACCCGGCGTGAGCCAGTACGGGTCCACTCCTGGCTTGGTGCGCTTGATGAGGATGAGGTCGTTGCCATCGAGCAGGACGGCGCGTGCGGTGCGCTTGACCACAGGACGTTCGGTCATGGCAAGAGAGTGGCCCGCGGAACCGGTTCTGAAACACCTGAGGCCTGCCGGACCCTCCTGCGGTCACCAGTCGGCTGCGGCACGCAGCAGCAAATCGTGTGCCCGAGCGAGATGCGGAAGCGCGAGCGTGCCGGTCCGCGCGGCCAGGAAGTAGGTACGCAGGGGTGGAACCGGTGGATCGAGGAGCGCCACCACCTCTCCCCGTTCCAGTGCGCCCTCGCAGAGGTATCGGGGCAGCACGGCGAGCCCTGCCCCCGCCGCCGTGCATTCCAGGACCGCCCGCAGATCCGGAGCGATGACCGCCCCGGCCGCCGCGGGGCGGGTGTCGAAGACCGCCGCCCAATAGCGGGAGACCAGGGGCAGGCTCTCGTGCACCTCGACCACCGGCAGCTGCTCCAGGACCACCGGGCCGTTGCGCCGTAGCGTTCCCGGCCCCAGACGTCCCGCCCACCGGGGTGCTGCGACCAGAACATGCTCCTCGTCGCAGAGCGGGGCGGCGGTGAGCAGCCCGCCGCGCGGCCGGGCCGTGACGATGGCCAGATCATGGTGGCCGGCTGCAAGACCGTCGAGCGTCTCGTCGGTGTCAGCGGAGAACGAGCTGCGCAGTGCGAGCCCCTGGGTGATGAGCGGGGTGAGGGCAGGCAGAGCCCGCAGGGAGGTGAACTCCGGTGGTCCCGCCAGATGCAGCGTCCGTACGCCCGATTCCTCGTCGAGCTCGGTCTCGGCGATCTCGACCAGGGCGTCCAGATGGGGAGCCGCCCGGTGCGCGAGCTCGTCGCCCATGGTGGTGGGTGTCACGCCGCGGGCCCGGCGGAGAAAGAGCGGGCGGCCCAGTTGCCGCTCCAAAGTGCGGATCTGCGAGGTCACGGCGGGCTGGGAGAGGCCGAGCAGCGCGGCAGCGCGGGTGAACGAGCCGGCGCGGTGCACGGTGACGAAGGTGCGTAACAGGGCCAGGTCCATGTCCGTCCCCTCTCACCGCGCGAACCGTCGGACCAGGACAACTATAAATATGTCGATAGGTCGCTGCCGCTACTGTGATTGGACACTGACGCAGAGTCAACTAGCCTTGTCGAGGCGGTTCTTCGCGAGGAGAAGGCGGAGAACCGGGACGGTCCGAGCCACGAGGGGGGAGGCTCGGACCGTCCGTACCGTACCCGCGGTGGGTAGGTCAGCTCCCGGCCACGGCCTCGGCCAGCGCACGTTCGACGTCGGCCACCAGGTCGGCAGCGTTCTCGGCCCCGACGGAGAAGCGGATGAAGCCTTCCGGCACGGCGTCGCCGCCCCAGCGGGCCCGGCGTTCGGCGGTGGAACGTACGCCTCCGAAGCTGGTGGCGTCCTCGGCGAGACGCAGCGCCGAGAGGAAGCGCTCGGCGGTCCCTCGATCCGCCAGTACGAACGACACCACGGAGCCGAAGCGCCGCATCTGCCGCACGGCGGTCGGGTAGGAGGGATCGGTGGGCAGACCGGGGTAGCGCAGTCCGCTCACCTCCGGCTGCTCGGCGAGGGCCTGGGCAAGCACGAGGGCGTTTGCGCACTGCCGCTCGATCCGCAGCTCCAGCGTGGCCAGGGAGCGGTGTGCGAGCCAGGCCTCCATGGGGCCGGGGATCGCGCCGACCACCTTGCGCCAGCGTCGCACCCCCGCCGCCAGCTCGGAGTCTCGGCAAGTCACATGTCCGAGCAGGATGTCGCCGTGCCCGGTCATGCCCTTGGTGTCGCTGGCCACCGAGAAGTCGGCGCCGAGCTCCAGCGGGCGCTGGCCGAGCGGGGTGGCGAGGGTGTTGTCGACCGCCACCAGTGCGCCGCCGGCGTGCGCCGCCTCGACGAGTCGACGCACGTCGCAGACGTCGAGCCCCGGGTTGGACGGGGTCTCGATCCACAGAAGCCGGGCCCCCTCCAGCAGGGCCAGCTGGGCGTCGCCCCCCGTCGGGGCGGTGCGCACCTCGACGCCGTAGGCCTCCAACTGCGCACGTACCAGCGGAAGAGCCTGGTAGCCGTCGTCGGGCAGCACGACGACGTCGCCGGTGCTCACCTGGGACAGCAGGACCGCCGAGATCGCCGCCATGCCGGAGGCGAAGACCGTGGTCTCGACGTGCTCACCCGGCGCTTCGAGTTCCCCGATGGCCCGTTCCAGATGGGTCCAGGTCGGATTGGTGTCACGCCCGTAGGTGTACGGTCCGGTCGGCTCGCCGGACAGATGGAAGTGCGCGGCGAAGACCGGACCGGGGAGAGTGGGCTCGTACTGCTGCGGTTCCGGCAGGCCCGCGCGTACTGCCCGGGTTCCGTCGCCCATGGTGCTCATTCCGTGCCCTCGCTTCTCTCCCCGGTCTGTCGCCGGTCTCGTCGTCACTGTTTCAGGTGCCGAGGGTTCAGTCCTCGTCGGGCAGGACGACGTTCAGCGCCCAGGAAACGATCGAAATGATCAGGCCACCGAGGACGGCGGTCCAGAAGCCGTCGACATGGAAGCTCAGATTCAGCACGTCGGCCAGCCACGAGGTGAGCAGCAGCATCAGGGCGTTCACCACCAGGGTGATCAGCCCCAGTGTGAGGATGAAAAGCGGCAGTGTGAGCAGCTTCACCACCGGCTTGACGAGGAAGTTGACCAGGCCGAAGATCAGCGCGACCAGGATCAGGGTCAGTATCTTGCGTCCGGTGCTGCCGCCGGTCAGCGTGATGTCCTGGAGCAGCCAGATGGCCACGGCCAGTGCACCCGCGTTGGCGATCGTCTTGACTACAAAATTCTTCATGTGTCTGATCGTGGCAGACATGATCGGTGGCGGACACCGGCTGGGCAGAGGCAAGGGGCGGATGGGCCATGAAGGCATTCAGACTGGACGAACTGGAAGCGGAACGGGCCGCCAACGACGGCGCCTACCTTCAGTTCGTCCGCGAACGGAACATGTCTGTCGGTCTGTACGCCCTGGACGCCGGTGAACTCGACCCGCAGCAGCCGCACAACCAGGACGAGGTCTACTTCGTCGTCAGCGGACGCGCTTCGATCACCGTGGGCATGGAAACGACGCAGGTGGGCAGGGGAAGTGTCGTGTATGTACCTGCCGGCACGGCCCACAAGTTCCACCACATCACCGAGGACCTGCGGGTGATGGTGGTCTTCTCGCCGCCCGAGGGCTGAGCCGCACCTCGGGGATCCCTAGGGGATCGATCAGGGGAGTTCAAGGGCTCCGGAGCCCCGCGGCCCGCTCCCGCGCCTCTAGCATCGAAGCAGGAACTCACAGAGACGAGGTAAGGACGATGGCCGTGCGGGAGATATTCGCGGGGATGCCCTGGTGGGTGAAGTGGATCGCGGTGCCTGTCATCGTGATCGTCGTGTTCGGCGGTCTGATCGCCAGCATCGTCGGGTTTGTGATCTGGCTGCTGTTCAAGATCCTGCTCGTCGCGATCCTGGTCGGTGGGCTCGTCTTCGTCGTACGGAAGTTCATGTCGTCCTCCTCCTCACGAAGCGACTGGTAACCGCACGGCCGACCCTGCGGTTAGCCCAGCTGAGCTAAGCGGAGGGCGAAACGGCACCCGGTCCGGATGCTCCCGATACAGTGGCAGTCCGCTGCCGCCACCTGGGAAAACACCGTCAGTCGCCACCCTGACCAGTGGTTTGTACGGCATCCGGCCTTCTGGACCCCAGGCCTGCGGCAGATCTGTGGGGGCGGCCCCCACAGGCGGGCTGACCGCCCGTCACCATGCCTGGGGGTGACCGTTGACCACGGCATCGACTACCGCTGTTCCGACGCTGATCGGATCGGTTCAGCGGGCGCTGAGGCTGCTGGAGGCTGTGGGCACCCATCGCGACGGGGCTCCGGCCAAACAGCTGGCACGGGAAGCGGGACTACCCCTTCCCACCGCCTACCACCTGCTGCGCACCCTGACGCACGAGGGATATCTGCGCAGGGAGAACGGCGTCTTCCTCTTCGGTGCCGCCGCGGAGCGGCTGGTGGACGACGGCGCACTGCAGAATCGTCGCAGCAGAATGACCCAGTCCCTGGGGCGGTGGCGGGACATCATCGGTGCCCCGGTGTACTGCGCCGTCTACCGCGACGGTGAGATCGAACTCGTCGCGGTCGCGGACACCCCCGCTGCGCCGGCGGTGGAGGAGTGGGCGGCCTTCGGCGAGACGGGGCATGCCCATGCGATCGGTCAGTGTCTGCTGAGCCAGCTCGACGAGCAGGCCCGCGAGGACCACCTGGACCGGCATCCGGTACGGCCGCTGACCCGCTACTCCGTGCGTGACCGACCGGCACTCCTTGAGCGGCTGCGGTCGGTCGAGCGTATGGAACCTGTCATCGAACGACAGGAGTACGCCCTCGGGACGGTCTGCGCGGCCATCCCGATCACGGCCGGATTCACGGCCGCCGCGATGGCCATTTCCGTCCCTCTCGACCAGGCAGAACGGTTGCTCCCCGCAGTCGAACGACTACGTGGCGAAGTGGCCAGCCTCTTGCGTTCGTTCGTGTTCTCTATCAGTATCTGAAAAATCACTCCTTGTGATCTGCTATCGGGTGCACCACGATGGCGTCAATAGGGCCATGGGGGATCATTCCTGGCCAGATTCATCTACTGCGGGGTTGAACGATGCGCGAGTCGGTTCAAGCTGAGGTCATGATGAGCTTCCTCGTCTCCGAGGAGCTCTCTTTCCGTATCCCGGTGGAGCTCCGGTACGAAGTGTGCGATCCGTACGCGATCCGGATGACCTTCCATCTGCCCGGCGACGCCCCCGTCACCTGGGCTTTCGGCCGTGAGCTGCTGCTCGACGGTCTCAACAGCCCCAGTGGTGACGGCGATGTACACATCGGGCCGACGGAGCCCGAAGGGCTGTCCGACGTCCACATCCGGCTCCAGGTGGGGGCTGACCGTGCGCTGTTCCGGGCCGGCACGGCACCTCTTGTGGCCTTTCTCGACCGGACGGACAAGCTTGTGCCACTCGGGCAGGAGTGCACGCTGGGTGACTTCGAGGGCAATCTGGAAGAAGCGCTGGGGCGGATTCTGGCCGAGGAACAGAACGCCGGCTGACGAAGGCCGTGCCCATGGCCCGTATGCCGGTCGAACAGCACACCTGCCGAACGGGTGAATCGCTCTCCGTGTCCGGGCACTCAGGCCCTCGTCCGGCGACGGCGTCCCCTGCCGCTCCGTACGGGTGCCGGAGCACCGGAATCAGCGGCGATCCCGGTGCGGTCCGCGGAGACGACCAGTGCCGCGAGCGCGGTGGTCACCGGCACCGAGGCGACCAGTCCGATCGAGCCGATCAGTGTGCGCACGATCTCCTCCGCCACCAGCTCGCTGTTGGCCACCGTCCCCATGCTGCTCTGGGCGATCGAGAACAACAGCAGCAGCGGAAGCGCGGCGCCCGCATAGGCGAGCACCAGGGTGTTGACCACCGAGGCGATGTGGTCGCGTCCGATTCTGATCCCTGCCCGGTAGAGCTCCTTCGCACTCATCGTCGGGTCCGCCTGGTGAAGTTCCCAGACCGCCGAGGTCTGGGTGACCGTCACGTCGTCGAGCACTCCCAGGGAACCGATGATGACGCCGGCCAGCAGCAGTCCGCTCATGTCGATGTGCGGATACAGGCCGTGGATGAGGCCGGTGTTGTCGTCGGTGTTCCCGCTCAGGCTCGCCCAGCCGATGAAGAGCGAGCCCAGCAGACCGATCAGCAGCAGTGAGATCAGGGTGCCGATGACGGCGACCGATGTGCGGGCGGTCAGTCCGTGGCAGATGTAGAGCGCGATCAGCATGATGGCGCCGGCCCCGACGACTGCCACGACCAGCGGGTTCGAGCCCTGAAGGATGGCCGGAAGGATGAACAGGGTCAGGACGGCGAACGACAGCGCGAGCGCCACCAGCGCCATGACCCCGCGCATTCTGCCCACGGCCACCACGACCAGGGCGAAGATCCCGGCCAGCAGCAGCAACGGGAACTTCCGGTTCACATCGGTCACGGAGTACTGGAGGTCGTGGGGCGCGTCGGGGGCGTACGCGACGACCACCCCCTGTCCCTTCCGTAGTTGTCGGGGCGCGTCCGGCTGGACGACCTCAATGAACGTGCGGCCTTTGTCCTGGCCGCTCGTCACTTCGATGGTGGCCTTCTTGCATAGGCGATCGCTGTCGGCCGACTCGCCCGCGGGCGGCGATGTCTCACTGCTGACGGGGATCTGCGAGGCGTTCACGTCCTTGCAGTCGACCTTGCCGACGTTCACCACCTTGCCCTGCTGGGTCTGCCGGTCGAAACCGACACCGGTGCGCTCGTGCGCCGGCGCACCACCGGGCCAGAGCACCGCGATCCCGACGACGACCGCGGCCGCGAACGGGATCAGCACGGCGGCGATCACCTTGCGCAGATGACCGGAGACGGGAGCGGCGGGGCCGTGGCTGTGCGAGTGCGCGTGCTGATGGCCCTGTGGTTCGGATTTGCTATGGGGGGACGTCACCGGGCGATCATCGCAAGAAGGGAAGGGGTCCTCTGTTCAGCTTGCCCATGGGGGCGCTAGCGTGGTGGCACCTTTGCACACGCGGGAGCTCGGAGCACCGGGCTGAGAGGGCGCTGATCTCCGTACGTCCGTACGGGACAGGCTGCGCCGACCGCCGAACCTGTTACCGGGTAATGCCGGCGTAGGGAGTAGGTCTCATGACCACATCGGACGCACGCACGCCTGCCTCGAACCAGAACGACGAGGCCGGGAAGTCCATCGGATGGCACAAGGGATACGTCCAGGGCTCGCGCCCGGACCTCCGGGTGCCGGTTCGCCAGGTGCACCTCACCAACGGCAAGGACGTGACGCTCTACGACACGTCGGGGCCGTACACCGATCCCTCGGCCGAGACCGATGTCCGCCGTGGACTGGCGCCTCTGCGGGAGAACTGGATCATCGCCTGCGGCGACACCGAGGAGTACACGGGACGTCCCGTGCGCCCCGAGGACGACGGGCTCAAGCACACCTCACCGCGCGGGGGACTGCGCAACCTGGACGCGGTCTTCCCCGGCCGCCCCCGACAGCCGCGGCGCAGCCGGGACGGCCGGCCCATCACCCAGCTCGCATACGCCCGCCGGGGCGAGGTCACCCCGGAGATGGAGTTCGTCGCGATCCGGGAGAACGTCGAGCCCGAGGTGGTGCGCGAGGAGATCGCGGCCGGCCGGGCCGTTCTGCCGGCCAACGTCAACCACCCGGAGATCGAGCCGATGATCATCGGCAAGCGGTTCCTGGTGAAGGTGAACGCCAACATCGGCAACTCCGCGGTCTCGTCCTCCATCGAGGAGGAGGTGGACAAAATGACCTGGGCGACCAAGTGGGGCGCCGACACAGTCATGGATCTGTCCACCGGCCGCAACATCCACACCACCCGTGAGTGGGTTCTTCGCAATTCACCCGTTCCGATCGGCACCGTGCCGCTCTACCAGGCTCTGGAGAAGGTCGACGGCAGGGCGGAGGAGCTGACCTGGGAGATCTACAAGGACACCGTCATCGAGCAGGCGGAACAGGGCGTCGACTACATGACGGTTCACGCCGGCGTGCGCCTGCCGTACGTGCCGCTGACGGCCCGTCGCAAGACCGGCATCGTCTCCCGGGGCGGCTCGATCATGGCGGCCTGGTGCCTCGCGCACCACAAGGAGTCGTTCCTCTACGAGAACTTCGAGGAGCTCTGCGAGATCCTCGCCTCGTACGACGTGACGTACTCCCTGGGCGACGGCCTGCGGCCCGGTTCGATCGCTGACGCCAATGACGAGGCGCAGTTCGCGGAGCTGCGTACGCTCGGCGAACTGAACACCGTCGCCAAGCGGTTCGGCGTCCAGACCATGATCGAGGGCCCGGGGCACGTCCCGATGCACAAGATCAAGGAGAACATCGACCTCCAGCAGGAGATCTGCGAGGAGGCGCCGTTCTACACGCTCGGCCCGCTGACGACCGATGTGGCTCCGGCGTACGACCACATCACCTCGGGCATCGGCGCCGCGATGATCGCCTGGTGGGGGACGGCGATGCTCTGCTACGTGACGCCCAAGGAGCACCTCGGTCTGCCCAACCGGGACGACGTGAAGACCGGGGTCATCACCTACAAGATCGCGGCCCATGCGGCGGACCTGGCCAAGGGGCACGCGGGGGCGCAGGACTGGGACGACGCGCTGTCGGACGCCCGGTTCGAGTTCCGCTGGGAGGACCAGTTCAACCTGGCCCTCGACCCGGACACGGCACGGGAGTTCCACGACGAGACGCTGCCGGCCGAGCCGGCGAAGACGGCGCACTTCTGTTCGATGTGCGGCCCGAAGTTCTGCTCGATGAAGATCTCCCAGGACATTCGGCGGGAGCACGGAGGTTCGCAGGCGGAGATCGAGGAAGGGATGGCGGAGAAGTCCAAGGAGTTCGCGGCGGCGGGCAACCGGGTCTATCTGCCCATCGCGGACTAAGGGCGTAACCGAGCAGGGCGCGCACGGCGCGCGCCCTGCTGACCGGGCCCCCGGGCCGGGACACCCGGGTCCGGGGACCGGGTGCCGGGACCGTCAGTCCAGCTCGTGGTCCGGGCCGCCGAAGTCGGGGCTCGTGAAGTCCGGACTGGTGAACGTCGGACGGGGAGCGGCTGCCGGACCGTCGTCCGGACTGGAGAAGTCCGGTCGGCTGTAGCCGATCTTCGGGATGCGGTTGGCCGAGCGGTGCGGGATGCGCGCGGCCGGGGCTGCCCCGGGGTCGGCGAGGGCGTCCCGTAGGAACGGCAGGATGCCGCGTTCCAGCAGGGCGTGGCGCCAGGCCTCTCTGGCTCGCGCCACGTCCTCCGGCAGTTCCTCGCCCTGTTCCTCGGCGGCCACCGATGTCGACCCGTTGCGCAGAGCCGTGACGAGGAGGCCGACGGCGGCTACGAGGATGGCGGCCGCGGTCGCCGCCGCGAAGAACCAGCCCGCACCGACCATGGTGCGCGCGAACGACGGTGGCGGGTCGAGCGCCTTGAGGATGTAGCCGATGAGCAGGAAGATCACCGCGGCGGTGCCTGCCAGCACCGGGGCCAGCACGGTGATGACGACTCCTATGCCGGCGCCCGACTGGTGCGCGCCGACCGGGCCGGCGTCGGGTTCACCGTCTTCGTCCGGGCCGGTGGCCGCGGCGCGGATCTCTTCGCGGGCCTTCACGTAGTACTCGTACTCGGTGGCCGCAG
This sequence comes from Streptomyces sp. NPDC002809, assembly GCF_040295435.1. Lineage (NCBI taxonomy): Bacteria > Bacillati > Actinomycetota > Actinomycetes > Kitasatosporales > Streptomycetaceae > Streptomyces > Streptomyces sp. NPDC002809. The sequence goes on along the minus strand of NZ_JBEOVJ010000001.1, from coordinate 184,529 downwards.
CCGCCGTTATCAGCGCCGTGGCGGCCATCGCCATGGTGCGCAACTGCACCGGATTGAGCCGTTCGCCGACAGCGGCCAGATCCGGACGTTCATGGGCGTGGCGCAGTGCGTCGTCGAGGATCCGCTCGTACTCGGGGCGGTCCTCGGTCAGCAGGTGCGGAGCGCTGTTCATGTGCATCCCCCGATGCTCCGTAGGGCCTGTGTGCCCGATCGAACCGGGCAGTCGGGCGGAAACGGAGGAGAGCCTGCTACTGATACGCCGATGGTAGAGCGCCCACGGCACGGGGTGACAGGGGGTTTCCGTAAATAGGCCCAGTGGTCCGCGTATTCAGGTCTGGATGCGTCTTCCCAGAAGAACGTCAGTCATGCAGCGGGAGTTTGACGACCAGTAGCTTTCCGGCCATGGTCACTCCGCCGTCCATGGCGATGGCGAGCCCGTCCGCGTACACGTGCGGTCCGTCCACCAGCGGGCCCGACCTGTCCTCGCCGTCCTCGGAACCCACCTCGCCCAGAAGGTAGGGAATGGGGCTGTGACCATGGACGACGCGTCGGCCGCCGTAGGCCGCCATGAGTTCCTGCACGGCCTGCGGGCCCGATTCGTCGCGGAAGGCGAACCGCTTGGTCAGCTTGCGGAAGAGGTCCCAGCACTCATCGGCGTCGTTCCGCGTGAGAATGGCGTGCACCGTGTCGTTGACGTCCTCGATGGTGGAGCCGTAGTCGAGGTACGCCGTCGTGTCCGAGTGCATCAGAAGGTGCTCGTCCTCCTCGACGACGGCGTCGAGTCGGGACATCCACTGGAGGTGGACGTCCTGGAGCCGCTCCATGTCGGTCTTCTGGCCGCCGTTGAGCAGCCAGGCGGCCTGGAAGGTGGCGGTTCCGGCGCCGGAGTTGACCGGGGTGTCACCGAACCGCTTGGCACCGATGAGCAGCAGTTCGTGGTTGCCCATCAGGGCCTTGCAGTAGCCGCCGGCGGCCGCGGCCTCGGCGGAGAGTCGCATCACGAGGTCGATGACGCCGATTCCGTCGGGTCCCCGGTCCGTGAAGTCGCCGAGGAACCAGAGCCGGGCGTTGCCCGCGGCCCAGCTGCCCTCGGAGTCGATCAGGTCCTGTTCGGCGAGGGCGGCGAGGAGCTCGTCCAGATAGCCGTGGACGTCACCGACGACGTACAGCGGCCCGAGACCCGACTCCTTGGCGGGCCGCGGGTCGGGCACTGCGCGGACCTGGACGGTGTCCTCGCGGCTGATCACGGGGAGGTCGCGTGCGGTCGGCGTGTACCCCTCCGGCGGCTCGCCCCCCGGGAAGGCGCTGCCCGGGTGCGGTGGGGCGGGCGGCGCAGGGGACTGCGCATAGGGCGGTACGCGGAAGTCGCGCAACGTCGCCGTCCGCACCACGGGTTCCTGACCGGCCCCCTGTGTCATCGACCCCTCCACCACCGTCGTGCCGCCGTACACCTGACGGGCCCTGCTGGTCGGGGTGGTCCGCGGTGTCGTGCGCCCATCATAGGAATGAGGATCGTGCTCTGTGACGCACCAGGGGTGGTGAATCCGCGTGCACGCCAGGTTCATCGGTCAATTAGTCCCAATTGGCCTGATCAATCCCCGGCCGGAGAGCGTGGCGCGCTGACCGTGGTGCGTGGCGGGCGGCGTTGCGAGGAGGTCCGGACGATGAGTTCCGTCGGTATGACCTGTTCCACCGGCCCGTCCTGGTCGACCCCTTCGATGGCGTCGATGAGCAGCTGGACGACCGCCGTACCGATGCGGCGCGGTTTGAGCGAAAGCGTGGTGATGGGCGGCTCGGTCGTCGCGTACACGGTGGACTCGCTGCAGCAGACCAGCAGCAGGTCCTCCGGGACCCGCAGGCCGTACCGGCGGGCGGCCGCCAGCAGATCCGTGCCATTGGGGTCGAAGAGGCCGTAGACGGCGTCCGGGCGGTCCGGACGGGCCAGCAGGCGGTCGGCTGCCACCGCGCCGGCGCACGGGTCGTGGGCGGGGTACGACTCGTACACCGGATCCTGGCCGACGCGCTCGCACCAGTGGAGGTACGCGGTGGTGGACAGCCGGGTGTAGGTGTCGGTGGTGGTGCCGGTGAGCAGTCCGATGCGGCGGGCGCCGGCGGCGGCGAGGTGGTCGAGGAGGTCGAGGACGGCTGCCCGGTGGTCGTTGTCGACCCATGCGGTGACCGGCAGGGTCCCGGCCGGCCGGCCGTCGGAGACGACGGGCAGCCCCTGGCGTACGAGTTCGGTGACCACCGGGTCCTGGTCGGAGGGGTCGATGACGACGGTGCCGTCGAGTGCGACGTTCGACCAGACGTCGTGGCGTGAGGTGGCGGGAAGGATCACGAGGGCATAGCCGCGGGCGAGTGCGGCGGAGGTGGCGGCTCTGGCCATCTCGGCGAAGTACGCGAATTCGGTGAAGGTGAAAGGTTCATCCCCGTAGGTCGTCACGGTCAGGCCGATCAGGCCCGACTTGCCGGTACGGAGCGTTCGGGCCGCGGCGGAAGGGCGATAGCCCAGGCGCTCGGCGACCTCGCGGACATGGCTGCGGGTGGCGTCCGGGAGCCTGCCCTTGCCGTTGAGCGCGTCGGAGACGGTCGTGATGGAGACTCCGGCGGCGGCGGCCACGTCCCGGATTCCTGCTCGTCCCTGCCGGCCGCCGCGCCGGGGGGTATCCGTCCGGCTCACCTGGTGCTTCCCTGCTGCTGTCATGGCGAGCCGATAGTAGGGCTCGGGCGGGCACATGACCTGGTCGCATATGCACTCGTTGACAGGCACGTTTCTGCATGGTCATCAAGCCTCAATTGCCTTGGTAACACAGGGCGTTATGGGGTGGATCCGTCATGTGTCACGCGTCGGGCCGGATGAGCCTGGCGATAGGTCCATGTCTCGAAGAGGTCTCAACTCACCTCTTCGAGGGACGCGCGCCACGGAGTGAGCCACCGGCGCGCGCCAGGGCAAGGGGCGCTCCCCCTCATTCCGGGGTCCACCGGACTAATCCCCGGTCCGCCATTCGCACCGGCGCTCAATCCTCATAAGGTGAGCAGTATTGATGTGTAAGGACGGTCGAGGAGGACCTGCGGTGAGCGAGTCGAGCCCCAAGCTGCGTGCCGAACTGGATGGCGTCCCCGCCTATGTGCCGGGCAAGCCGGCCGCGTCGGACGGACCGCTCGCGTTCAAGTTGTCCTCCAACGAGAATCCCTATCCGCCGCTGCCTGGGGTGATGGAGTCGGCGCTGGCCGCGGCCGCGCACTTCAACCGGTACCCGGACTTGGCATGCACCGGTCTGATGAACGAGCTGTCCGACCGTTTCGGTGTGCCGCTCTCGCACCTGGCCACCGGCACCGGTTCGGTCGGTGTGGCCCAGCAGCTGCTGCAGGCCACCTCGGGCCCGGGCGACGAGGTCATCTACGCCTGGCGTTCCTTCGAGGCGTACCCGATCATCACCCAGGTCAGCGGGGCGACGTCGGTGAAGGTGCCGCTGACCGACGCCGAGGTGCACGATCTGGACGCGATGGCGGACGCGATCACCGACCGGACCCGGCTGATCTTCGTCTGCAACCCGAACAACCCGACCGGCACCGTGGTGCGCCGGGCGGAGCTGGAGCGGTTCCTGGACCGGGTGCCGAGCGATGTGCTCGTGGTGCTCGACGAGGCGTACAAGGAGTTCATCCGCGACGTCGAGGTCCCCGACGGCATCGAGATCTACCGGGACCGGCCCAATGTGGCGGTGCTGCGGACGTTCTCCAAGGCCTACGGTCTGGCCGGACTGCGGGTCGGCTTCGCCGTGGCCCATGAGCCGGTGGCGGCCGCGCTGCGCAAGACGGCGGTGCCCTTCGGTGTCAGCCAGGTCGCCCAGGACGCGGCGGTGGCCTCGTTGCGTGCGGAGGATGAACTCCTGGGCAGGGTGGGCTCCTTGGTGTGCGAGCGCCAGCGGGTGCAGGAGACGCTGAAGCGACAGGGCTGGACGGTGCCCGAGTCCCAGGCGAACTTCGTCTGGCTGCGGCTGGGGGACCGTACCGCTGATTTCGCCGCGGTCTGCGAGAAGGCCGGTGTGGTGGTCAGGCCGTTCGCAGGCGAGGGCGTGCGCGTCACGATCGGGGAGGACGAGGCGAACGACCTGTTCCTGAAGGTGACGGAGTCGTACCGCAGGAGTCTGTAGAACCGGCTGCCACCTGCCGGCGGGCCCCGTACCTCGTTCGAGGTGCGGGGCCGTTTGCGTGGGCGGGCTCAGACGCGGGGGTGTCCGCTTCGGCGGTAATGATCGCTACGTCCCGGAGGGGGACCCCGGTCGTATCTCCCGAAAGCCTGTGCGCCATAATTGCTTGTGAATGTGAACGCGTTCACAAGCGTGTCCCGTTTCCTCCGCTGTTAAGTCGGATTTATAGGACAAACTGCCGGTGTATTGGCGGCGACGTAAGGAGAAGACGACGTGGAGCTAGCTCTGGCGCCGGAGACCCTGGCGCGATGGCAGTTCGGAACGACCACCGTCTACCACTTCCTCTTCGTTCCCCTGACGATCTCTCTCGCCGCGCTCACCGCCGGCCTGCAGACGGCCTGGGTGCGGACCAACAAGGAGAAGTACCTCAGAGCCACCAAGTTCTGGGGAAAGCTCTTCCTGATCAACATCGCCATGGGCGTCGTCACGGGCATCGTCCAGGAGTTCCAGTTCGGGATGAACTGGTCCGACTACTCGCGGTTCGTCGGCGACATCTTCGGTGCCCCGCTCGCGTTCGAGGCGCTGATCGCCTTCTTCTTCGAGTCCACGTTCATCGGCCTGTGGATCTTCGGCTGGGACAAGCTGCCGAAGAAGATCCACCTCGCCTGCATCTGGATGGTCTCGATCGGCACCATCCTCTCCGCGTACTTCATCCTGGCGGCCAACTCCTGGATGCAGCACCCGGTCGGCTACCGCATCAACAAGGAACGCGGACGCGCCGAGCTCACCGACTTCTGGCACGTGCTCACGCAGAACACCGCGCTCGCCCAGTTCTTCCACACCATCACGGCGGCCTTCCTGGTCGGTGGCGCGTTCATGGTCGGCATCGCCGCCTTCCACCTGGCGCGCAAGAAGCACATCCCGGTGATGCGGACCTCGCTGAGGCTCGGACTGATCACCATCGTGATCTCCGGTCTCCTCACCGCCGTCAGTGGTGACCAGCTCGGCAAGGTCATGTTCAAGCAGCAGCCCATGAAGATGGCGGCGGCCGAGGCGCTGTGGGACGGGCAGAACTCCGCGCCCTTCTCGATCTTCGCGTACGGAGACGTCAGCAAGGGTCACAACTCCGTCGAGATCTCGATCCCCGGGATACTGTCCTTCCTCGCCGACGACAACTTCAACTCCTACGTCCCCGGCATCAACGACATCAACAAGGCCGAACAGGAACGCTTCGGGCCCGGCGACTACCGGCCCAACATCCCCGTCGCCTTCTGGAGCTTCCGGTGGATGATCGGCTTCGGCATGGCGTCCTTCGGCCTGGGGATCCTCGGACTGTGGCTGACCCGGAAGAAGTTCATGCTGCCACCGGGGATGCGCACCGGTGAGGACGAAGTGCCCCACCTGGTCCTGTTCAAGAACAAGGCGCTGAGCCCGAAGCTGGCCAAGTGCTACTGGATCGTCGCGCTGTGGACCCTGCTCTTCCCGCTGATCGCCAACTCCTGGGGCTGGATCTTCACCGAGATGGGGCGGCAGCCCTGGGTCGTCTACGGCGTCCTGCAGACCCGTGACGCGGTCTCCCCCGGCGTCTCGCAGGGCGAGGTGCTCACCTCGATGATCCTGTTCACGCTGCTCTACGCGGTTCTCGCCGTCATCGAGGTCAAGCTGCTCGTGAAGTACATCAAGGCCGGCCCGCCGGAACTCACCGACGCCGACCTCAACCCGCCCACCAGGATCGGCGGCGACCACGACGACGCCGACCGGCCCATGGCCTTCTCCTACTGAGAGCACAGGGAGCCGAGAGATGGAACTCCACGACGTCTGGTTCGTGCTCATCGCCGTTCTCTGGACCGGCTACTTCTTCCTGGAGGGATTCGACTTCGGGATCGGTGTCCTGACCAAGCTGCTGGCGCGGGACCGGAAGGAACGACGGGTCCTGATCAATACGATCGGGCCCGTCTGGGACGGCAACGAGGTATGGCTGCTCAGCGCGGGCGGAGCGACCTTCGCCGCGTTTCCCGAGTGGTACGCCACGCTGTTCTCCGGCTTCTATCTGCCGCTGCTGATCATCCTGCTCTGCCTGATCGTGCGGGGTGTCGCCTTCGAGTACCGGGCGAAGCGGCCCGAGGAGAAGTGGCAGACCAACTGGGAGCACGCGATCTTCTGGACCTCGCTGATCCCGGCCCTGCTCTGGGGAGTGGCCTTCGGGAACATCGTCCGCGGGGTGAAGATCGACGCGGACATGGAGTACGTGGGCAACTTCTGGGATCTGCTCAATCCGTACGCGATCCTCGGCGGGCTGGTCACGCTCTTCCTCTTCACTTTCCACGGAGCGGTGTTCGCCGGGCTCAAGACGGTCGGCGACATCCGGGCCCGGGCGCGCAGGCTGGCGCTGAAGCTGGGCGTGGTCACCGCGGTTCTCGCTCTCGGGTTCCTGATCTGGACCCAGATCGACAACGGTGACGGCTGGAGCCTGATCGCGATGATCGTCGCCGTGGTGGCCCTGGTCGGGGCGATCGGAGCCATTGCAGTGGGGCGCGAGGGCTGGTCCTTCGCCTTCTCCGGGGTGACCATCGCCGCCGCGGTCGCCATGTTGTTCCTGACGCTCTTCCCGAACGTCATGCCGTCCTCGCTGAACGATGCCTGGAGCCTCACGGTCACCAACGCCTCGTCCAGCCCGTACACGCTGAAGATCATGACCTGGTGTGCGGGGATCGCCACTCCCGTCGTCCTGCTCTACCAGGGGTGGACGTACTGGGTGTTCCGCAAGCGGATCGGTACGCAGCACATCGCCGACGCGCACTGAACGCAGTGAGTGCCTTGACCGAGTCCAGCTCCATGGGGTGTTTCACGTGAAACCGATCGATCCGCGTCTGCTCCGCCACGCCCGTGCCACCCGCCTCTTCCTGGTGGCGGTGGTGGTACTCGGGCTGGCCGGAGCGGCGCTGGTCATCGCCCAGGCGATGCTCGTCGCCGAGGTGGTGGTGGGCGGTTTCGAGGACGGGCTCACCGGTGCGGGACTGCGTACACCGCTCATCCTGCTCGCCGCGGTCGCGCTCGGCCGGGCCCTGGTTTCCTGGCTCACCGAACTGGCCGCCTACCGGGCCGGTGCGGCCGTCAAGTCCGAACTGCGCGGGCGCCTTCTGGCCCGGGCGGCGGAACTGGGCCCGGACTGGCTGAGCGGGCAGCGCACCGGCTCGCTGGTGGCTCTCGCCACCCGGGGGATCGACGCGCTCGACGACTACTTCGCGCGCTACCTCCCGCAACTCGGACTCGCGGTGGTGGTACCGGTGGCGGTACTGGCCAGGGTCGTCACCGAGGACTGGATCTCGGCCGCGATCATCGTGGTCACGCTGCCGCTCATCCCGCTCTTCATGATTCTCATCGGCTGGGCCACCCAGTCGAGGATGGACCGTCAGTGGCGGCTGCTCTCCCGGCTCTCCGGCCATTTCCTCGACGTGGTCGCGGGGCTGCCGACGCTGAAGGTCTTCGGCCGGGCCAAGGCCCAGGCCGAGTCCATTCGCACCATCACCTCGCAGTACCGGCAGGCCACCCTGCGCACCCTGCGGATCGCGTTCCTCTCATCCTTCGCCCTGGAGCTCCTGGCGACGCTGTCGGTGGCACTCGTCGCCGTCACCATCGGCATGCGACTCGTGCACGGTGAGCTCGACCTCTACACCGGGCTGGTGGTGCTGATCCTCGCGCCCGAGGCCTACCTGCCGATCCGGCAGGTAGGCGCGCAGTACCACGCCGCGGCCGAGGGACTCTCGGCCGCGGAGGAAATCTTCGCCGTCCTGGAGACCGAGCCGCGCACGGGTGGCACGCAGGACGTCCCCGACTCGCTCCGCCTGGAGCTGGAAGGGGTGACCGTTCGGCACGCCGGTCGCACAGAACCCTCCCTCGCCGGAGCCTCGCTGGTGGTGGACGAGGGGGAGACCGTCGCCCTGGTCGGTCCGAGCGGCGTCGGCAAGACCACCCTGCTGAACGTGGTGCTGGGGTTCGTGGAACCCGACGAGGGCCGGGTGCGGGTCGGCGGGACCGATCTGGCGGCCCTCTCCCCCGAGCTCTGGCGCGAGCGCATCGCCTGGGTGCCGCAGCGTCCCCATCTCTTCGCGGGCACGATCGCGGAGAACGTACGGCTGGCCCGTCCGGGCGCGGACGACGACGCGGTGACGGCTGCGCTGCGGGACGCCGGGGCGTACGACTTCGTGACCGCGCTGCCGGACGGTGCCCGCACGCTTCTCGGCGAGGACGGTGCGGGACTTTCCGCAGGACAGCGCCAGCGGCTCGCGCTCGCCCGCGCATTCCTCGCCGACCGGCCGCTGCTGCTGCTCGACGAGCCGACGGCGAGCCTGGACGGCGAGACGGAGGCGGGCATCGTCGAGGCGGTACGGCGACTGGCGGTGGGCCGGACCGTGCTGCTGGTCGTCCACCGGCCGGCGCTTCTGACGGTGGCCGACCGGGTGGTGACGCTTTCGCCTGCCGAAGTGACCGGGCAGGTGACGGGCGCGGTGTCCGGGGCGGTGCCGGACGTGGCGTCCGTTGTGGCGGCAGAGCCGGTGGGGGTGCAGACAGCCGCCTCGGCGTCCGAGCCGTCACGTGAACCCATGGCGCTGCGGGACACCGCGGCGTGGACCGGGCACGTGCTCGCCCGGGTGAGGGAGGCCGCCGGCGCGGAGCGCGGCCGACTGCTGCTGGCCCTGCTGCTGGGAAGCCTCGCACTGGGCTCGGCCGTCGGTCTCATGGCCGTTTCCGGCTGGCTGATCTCCCGCGCCTCCGAGCAACCGCCGGTGCTTTATCTGATGGTGGCGGTGACGGCGACTCGCGCCTTCGGGATCGGGCGGGCGGTCTTTCGCTATGCCGAGCGCCTCGTCTCGCACGACGCTGTGCTCCGGATGCTCGCCGAGCTCCGTGTGGCGGTCTACCGAAGCCTGGAGCGCATCGCGCCCGCGGGCCTGGGCCGGACCCGGCGGGGAGACCTGCTCTCACGGCTCGTCGCCGATGTGGACGCCCTTCAGGACTACTGGCTTCGGTGGCTGCTGCCCGCAGGCACCGCGGTCGTCGTGGGGGTGGGAGCCGCAGGCTTCACCGGCTGGCTGCTGCCGGAGGCGGGCCTCGTACTGGCCGGCGGACTGTTGCTGGCCGGGGTCGGGGTCCCGCTCGTCAGCGGAGCCTGCGCCCGGCACGCGGAGCGCCGGCTGGCACCCGCACGGGCCGATCTGGCCACCCGGATCACCGACCTGCTCGGCGGAACCGCCGAGCTCACCGTCGCGGGCGCGCTTCCGGGACGCGTGGCCCGGACCCGGGAGGCCGATGGGGTGCTGACCCGGATCGCAGCCCGGGCGGCGGCCGCCACCGCGCTCGGCGGCGGTCTCAGCGCCCTGATCGCCGGCCTCACCGTGGTCGCGGCCGCCCTGGTGGCCCTTCCCGCAGTGGCCGACGGCCGACTGGCCGGGGTGGAACTCGCCGTGGTCGTCCTCACCCCGCTGGCCGCCTTCGAAGCCGTGACCGGCCTGCCGCTCGCCGTGCAGTACCGGCAGCGGGTCAAGCGGAGTGCGGAGCGGGTGTTCGAGGTGCTGGACGCCCCCGTGCCCGTGATGGAACCCGCCGTCCCGGCCGAGGCTCCCGACTCGCCGTTCCCGCTGGAAGTGCGGGGGCTGTCCGCCCGTTACGCAGGGGCCGGACACGATGCGTTGGACTCCATCGACCTCACGCTGGAGGCAGGCCGGCGCATCGCGGTCGTGGGATCGTCCGGTTCGGGAAAGACCACGCTGGCCCAGGTCCTGCTCCGGTTCCTGGACGCGCGGACGGGGACGTACCGGATCGGCGGGGTGGAAGCGTCCGCGCTGGACGGGGACACGGTCCGGCGGTTCGTGGGCCTCTGCGCCCAGGACGCCCACATCTTCGACAGTTCCATCCGGGAGAATCTGCGGCTGGCCCGCACCGGCGCGACGGACGCGGAACTGCGCGACGCCCTCGGCCGGGCCAGGCTGCTCGACTGGGCGGAGGCACTGCCGGACGGCCTGGACACCCTCGTCGGTGAGCACGGCGCCCGCCTCTCGGGCGGCCAGCGTCAGCGGCTCGCCCTGGCCCGGGCCCTGCTGGCGGACTTCCCCGTGCTGGTCCTGGACGAGCCTGCAGAGCACCTCGACCTGCCGACGGCCGATGCTCTGACCGCGGACCTGCTGGCGGCCACCCAGGGGCGTACGACCGTACTGATCACTCACCGTCTCGAAGGGTTGGACGCCGTCGACGAGGTGGTGGTGCTGGAGGAGGGTGCCGTCGTCCAGCGCGGTCCGTACGACGTCCTCGCAGCGGTGGACGGGCCGCTGTGCCGGATGCTGAAGCGCGAACGGGAGACCACGCTCGCTCCCGGCGAACCGGTGGGTGTGCATGCCTGAGATGCCCTGCCGGCCTTCAGCTCTCGACTTTCCATGGCAAAAGGGACTAACTACGCTCTGGGTATGTCAGAGCAGGACCCGAACCACCCGCAGCACTCGAAGGACCCGATTCACTCGGATCAGCCCCTGAAGCCGTCGGGCTCAGCGGACCCGCTCGATCGACACAACCCGCGAGATCCGAGCGCCCCGTTCGATCCGCTCGACCCGACAGGCCCGAGGGACTCGCTCGACGCCGCGACGGAGGCTACGGAGGCGACCCGCACTCTGCAGGGCCTGTCCACCGAACTCACCGCCCGCGTACCGCGGCTGCTGGAAGCGATGCGGTCGGTGGGCACGGGGCTCGAACTCCACTCCACGCTCGACCGCATCTGCGAGACGGCTGCCGAGTTGGCCCACTCCCGCTATGCGGCCATCGGTGTCGTGGACGAGGAGGGCAAGGGGCTTTCCGACTTCGTCACTTACGGGGTCTCCGATGAAGTGGCGAACCGGATCGGGCGCAGGCCGGACGGGCATCGAGGGCTGCTCGGCGCCCTCATCCACGACCCGCGCCCTCTGCGGCTGGCCGACCTGACGGCTGACCCGAGATTCTCCGGCTTCCCGCCGGGCCATCCACCGATGCGCACGTTCCTCGGCGTTCCGATCCGGGTCCAGGGCGAGATCTTCGGCAATCTGTACCTGGCCGAAAAGGTGGACGGCGGCGAGTTCAACGACTACGACCTGCACATGGTCCGGGTGCTCGCCACCGAGGCCGGCATCGCCATCGGCAACGCGCGGCTGTACGAGGCAGCCCGGCAGCGCGAGCGGTGGATCGACGGTTCGGTTGCCGTGACCACCGCACTGCTGTCCGGCGGGGACGCCGACGACGCGCTCTCCGTCGTTGCCGAGCAGGCCCGTCACCTCGCCGGATCCGCGGCCGGCATCGTGCTGTTGCCGGCCGAGGACGGGGGACTGGAGATCGTCGCCGTCTCCGCGGACGACCCGTCCGCCTCGCTCGGAGTGATCATTCCGGCGCACAGCCCCGTGGTGGCCAGGCTGTTGAGCGGCGAGGCGGTCTTCATCGACGACTCGGCCACCGACTCCCGCATGATCACCAGGCTGGCGGACCGGTTCGGCCCGAGCATGATGCTGCCGCTGCACAGCGGGGGGCGTGTGCTCGGTGCACTCGCCACACCGCGCGCCAGGGGCGGCCGGCCGTTCACGGAGACCGAGCGGACCCTCGCCACCCAGTTCGCCTCGCAGGCAGCCCTGGCGCTCATGATGGCCGAGGCGCAGCGCGACCGGGAGCGGCTCGCGGTCTACGAGGACCGCGACCGAATCGCCCGTGACCTGCACGACCTGGTCATCCAGCGGTTGTTCGCCACCGGGATGATGCTGGAGAGCGCGCAGCGCCGATCGGACGTGCCGGAGGTGCAGACCGGGGTGGGCAGGGCGGTCGATGAACTGGACGTGACCATTCAGGAGATCCGTACCGCGATTTTCGCGCTGCAGCAGGAGCCGGCCGAGGCGCCTTCCGGGCTGCGCACCCGCGTTCTGCGCGAGATCAACATGGCGGCGGTCCCGCTGGGATTCAAACCGTCCCACCGCTTCCTGGGGCCGGTCGACTCCCTGGTCGGTGAGCTGACCGGGAAGAACCTGATCGCGGCGCTCCGGGAGGCATTGTCCAACGCCTTCCGTCACGCCGGAGCGGCGCGGATCGATGTGGTCGTCGACGCGACCGCCACGCTGCCCGACGGCAGGGACGCGGTGCGGCTCTCGGTCGCCGACGACGGGGTGGGCATCCCGCCCGGCGGTCGGCGCAGCGGGCTGCGGAACCTGGCCCGCCGGGCGGAATCACTCGGCGGGGCCAGCTGGTTCGGGCCCGGCATCGGGGAGGACGGCGCCGGTACGACGGTGGTGTGGCAGGCGCCGCTCTGAACACCGGGGGCCAGGCGGGAAGGGGCCCGGGGCGGCTCTGATCGCCGAGGGCCGGGTGGGCGGGCCACCCGGCGGTTTGCGCGGGGCAGGTCCCCTCAGTGCGCGGCGAGTGGGTGGGCGCGCTCGGCGATGATCCGCTCGATGACGACTGCGACGCCGTCCTCGTTGTTGGTGACCGTACGGCCGGAGGCCGCCGCCAGTGCGGCCGGGTGTGCGTTGCCCATCGCGTACGACGTGCCCGCCCAGCTCAGCATCTCGACGTCGTTCGGCATGTCGCCGAAGGCGACGACCTCTGCGGAGGAGATGCCGCGTTCGGCACAGCACAACTCCAGCGTGCTGGCCTTGGAGACGCCGGGTCCGCTGACCTCCAGGAGCGCGGTGGGGCTGGACCGGGTGAAGGAGGCCCGGTCGCCGGCCACCCCGAGTGCCAGCGCGAGGAAGTCGTCCGGGGCCAGTTCGCCGTGGTGGGCCAGGAGCTTCAGCACGGGGGCGCCGCCACCCGGCGTCTCCTCGTGGAGCAGTTCCTCGGCGACGGCCACCGTCGCACCGGGGTCCAGGTGGAAGGGCGGGTAAGCCGGCTCGTAGTGAATACCGGTGGCCAGCTCGACGGCGAACGAAGTCCCGGGGGCGGCAGCACGCAGCGTGTGTACGACATCGAGGGCCGTCGGCCGGTCGAGGGCCCGCACCTTCAGCAGCCTGCCTCCCGCGTGCAGGTCGGCGACGGCGGCGCCGTTGGCACAGATAGCCAGGCCGTGGCCGTGCACATGGTCGCTGACGACATCCATCCAGCGGGCGGGACGGCCGGTGACGAAGAAGACCTCGATCCCGGCCTCCTCGGCGGCGGCGAGCGCCGCGACCGTGCGGTCCGAGACGGTCTTGTCGTCGCGCAGGAGGGTGCCGTCCAGATCGGTGGCGATCAGCCGAGGAGCGGCAGGAACGGGCTGTTCGGTAGCTGAGGTCACCGCCCCATTCTCGCGTACGAGGGTGCACGGGCGTGCGCAGGGGCGCACATCTGAGTGCGTACGCCCCTGAGCAGGAGAACATTCCTCTGGCATATGTCGGCGGATTTCCGAGCGCCGCGTCCCCCTGATTAGCAAGACGTCGCCGGACACCGCAAGACGTCGCCGGAGCCGCCGGAGCCGCCGGAGCCGCCGGAGCCGCCGGAGCCGCCGGCACGGTCGGACAGCGCCGGACGGCCCGGGGACCGGGCTTCCGTACTGTCGGCCCCGTTCGTGGTGCTCAGCACCCAGCCAGTCGTTCGAGCGGAAAGGTGTGGCCGACCGGCCCGCCGTAAACTGCGGGCCATGAGCCCCACTCTGCGCCTCAGCACTGTCATCCTGCCCGTCCGCCGTTGGAACGAGGGAGGGCGCACGCAGTGGCAGCGCGCTGAGGAGCTGGGTCTGCACGCGGCGTACACCTATGACCACCTGGCCTGGCGTGCCTTCCGGGACCGGCCGTGGTTCGGCGCCCTCCCCACCCTGACGGCGGCCGCCTGCGTGACCTCGCGTCTGCGACTGGGGACGCTCGTGACCTCGCCGAACTTCCGGCACCCGGTCATCCTGGCCAAGGAACTCATCTCGCTCGACGACATCTCGGACGGCCGCATCACCCTGGGCATCGGAGCCGGTGGCAACGGGTTCGACGCGACGACGCTCCTGCGGGGTGACGAGCAGCCGTGGACCCCGCGTGAGCGGGCCGACCGGTTCGGTGAGTTCGTTGCGCTGCTGGACGGACTGCTTCGGGAGCCGGCCGGGCTGACGTCCGAGGGCGAGTTCTACGCGGCCACCGAGGCGCGCAATCTTCCTGGCTGCGCACAGCTTCCGCGGCTGCCGTTCGCCGTGGCCGCCACGGGTCCGCGTGGACTCAGGCTCGCCGCACAGCACGGGCAGGCGTGGGTGACCACGGGTGATCCGAAGCTGTACGAGGCGGGCAGTGCGGCGGATTCGCTCGACGCCGTCCGTGGTCAGATCGCCAGGCTGGGCAAGGCCTGTGCCGAGAGCGGCAGGGACGTGGACGCGCTCGACAAGATTCTGCTCACCGGTTTCACACCGGAGTTCAACCCGGCTCTCACCAGTGGCAAGGGCGGGCCGTTCGGATCCGTGGACGCGTTCGTGGACTTCGCGGGCAGGTATGCGGAGCTCGGGTTCACCGAGATCGTGATCCACGCACCGGTGCCCGACGGCAGCCCCGAGTTCTCCGCGGCGGTGGCGGACGAGAAGCTCTTCGAGCGGATTGTGACGCAGGGCCTGGCCCAGCTCGCGGGCTGAGGGCAGGCGGTACGGGAGCGCCCCGGCGACGCGGCGGTGGCTCCACCGTGTCAGTCGGGCAGGCGCAGGAATTCCGGGGGTACAGCGGCGGTGAGCCAGACCCCGTTGGCGCTGACGTAGAAGGTGTGGCCTGCCCGGTGCATGGCACCCGCGTCCACGGACAGGACGACGGGGCGGCCCCGTCGGGCCCCGACGCGGGTCGCCGTCTCGCGGTCGGGCGAGAGGTGGACGTGTGTGCGGTTCATCGGACGCAGCCCCTCAGCGCGGATCGCGTCCAGGGACCGGCCGACCGTGCCGTGATAGAGGTACGCGGGCGGATCGGCCGGAGGCAGGTCCAGGTCCACGTCGACGGTATGTCCCTGGCTCGCCCGGATGCGGTCGCCCACGATGGCGAAGCGCTGCTTGTCGTTGGAGGCGACGACATGGTCGAGCTCGGCACGGGTGAGCGGGAAGTGGTGGAGGGCAACGGCCCGCAACAGCTCGTCGATCGCCACCCAGCCGTTGGCGTCCAGCGTGAGGCCGATTCGTTCGGGCTGATGCCGGAGGTGTTTCGAGAGGTACTTGGACACCTTGACGGTGCGTCTTTCGTCCATGCCGACAGACTGCCCGTGACGTCCTCTCCGGCGCATCCGGATTTGGTTCTGATCTCCCTCAGGAATCTTTGCCCACAGGTTTGATCCACAGCCAACTCGGGTTATCCACAGGTAATTTGGCGATTCTGTGGACAAGTGGCTTGTGAATTAACCTGTTTGATCAACTATGGGCGTATTGGGGTGAGATGAGGTAAGTGCATCCAATGTCCTTGATTGCACCTCTCGTTCGGTGGCAGCCGCGATGAAAGCCTGGGCGTTCTCCCGCCCAACCAGGCGCTCCACAGCACTGATCGTGCCCGCCGGAAGCACGACGGGCACCGGCGAAGGCACGGCTGACGGGACAGCGAAAGGACCCTCGGCGGCGAGGTGGTGCTCCAGATGGCGGGTGGCGAACGTCCGCATGGCCCGCGCCAGTTCGGCGTCCACTGTCTGCTGCGCCAGCGGGCGGAGCCGCCGGACCATCGATGCTGCCTCGGCCGCGTCCGCGTCGGTCGGCGGGCGGTGGCCGAGATACCGGGTGAAGACGTGCTCCGTCGTGAACTCCAGGAAGCGGGAGGCTATCTGTTCGACCTGTCCGCGAAGCTCCCGCAGATGACCGGAGATTGCACTCAGCGGAACGCCGGCGGCGTACAACTCCACCGCCACGGCCAGCTCTTGCGGGCTGGGGACAAGGAACTCGTCGTCGCGTCCCGGGATCGGTTCGAGTACTCCCAGGTCCACCGCTTCGGCGACCGCCTCGTCGTCGGGGCGCCCACCGAACCTCACGCCGAGTTCCGCGCGGGTGATGCGGTCGGCCCGCTCGTCCGTCCATGGCCCGTGCACCTCGGCGACGAGTCCGAGCACACCGCCGAGTCCGCGTCCCGTGTCCCAGGCCTCCAGCAACTCCTTGATACTGGCCAGGGTGTAGCCGCGGTCCAGCAGGTCGGCGATCTGGCGGAGTCGGGCGAGATGGGTGTCCCGGTACACATTGGCCCGGCCACGCCGTTCCGGAGTCGGCAGCAGTCCGCGGTCCTGATAGGCGCGGATGGTGCGGACCGTGGCGCCGCTGGCGTGCGCGAGGTCCTCGATGCGGTACTCGGCGGCTTTCCGGCCGCCGGCCGCCGACGGCCCGGTGGTGCTCACAGCGGCGGCTTCAGCCGGGCGATCCCGCGCAGCACGCCCGGGCTGAGCCGGGACAGGAAGCGGGCGCCGTGGGACTCCGGCGTCACCGGGACGACGGCCTGGTTGCGCGCGACCGCTCTGAGGATCGCGTCAGCGACCTTCTCCGGCGGGTAGTTACGCATCCCGTACAACTTGCTCGTACGCGTTCGCAGCCGCTTCTCCTCCGCCGCGTCGGCCCCGGCGAAGCGCGTGGTCGCGGTGATGTTCGTGTTGACGATGCCGGGACAGATCGCAGTGACGCCGATCGACTTCTCGGCGAGCTCGGCGCGAAGGCATTCGCTCAGCATCAGCACGGCGGCCTTCGACGTGCTGTATGCGGGCAGCGCCCGGGACGGCTGATATGCGGCGGCGGAGGCCGTGTTGACGATGTGGCCGCCCTGCCCGCGGTCGGCCATCTGCTTGCCGAACAGCCGACAGCCGTGGATGACGCCCCACAGGTTCACGTCGAGGACGTTTCGCCACTCCTCGGCGGTCGTCTCCAGGAACGAACCGGAGAGCCCGATCCCCGCGTTGTTGACCAGCACATCGACGATGCCGTACTCGGCCGCGACCTTCTCGGCCAGCTTCTCCATGGCCTGCTCGTCACTGACATCGACGGTCTCGGCCCAGGCTGCCGGGGCACCGATCAGCCGGGCCAGCTCCGCAGTGCGGCTCGCCCCCTCCGCGTCCCGGTCCACGGCCACCACACGGGCGCCGGCCTCGGCGAACGCGAAGGCCGTGGCCCGGCCGATCCCTCCGGCAGCTCCCGTCACCAGGACGAGCTGCCCACCGAACCGGTCCGCGTACGCCCCCTTCGGCGCGGTGTCCTGCACCGGAACCCCACCTTGCAGCGCCGCCTCGTTGGCAGCGGCGAACTCGCCGATCCAGGAAGCCAGCTGGTCCGGCCGTGTGCGCGGCACCCAGTGCTTGGCGGGCAGCGAGCGGCGCGTCAACTGCGGTACCCAGGCGTCGAGTCCGTCATAGAGCTTTTCCGAAAGGAATATGTCGCCGGTCGGGGTGATCAGCTGGACCGGTACATGCGCGAACGCGTCGGCGCGCGGCCTGCGCAACCTGGAACGGACGTTGTCCCGGTAGAGCCAGGCCCCGTGCGCCGCGTCGTCGGGCAGGGACGGCGTCGGGTAGTCACCCGGAGGGACCTTCTCCAGCCGCTCCAGGACGCGGGGCCACAGCTTTCCGAGCGGCCCCCGCCAGGCGAGCTCCGGAAGCACCGGCGTGTGCAGCATGTACACGTACCAGGACTTGGCGCCCTGGCCCAGCAGTTGGCCGACCCGGCGCGGGGTGGGCCGGGACATCCGCTGCTTGATCCAGTGACCGAAGTGGTCCAGCGACGGGCCGGACATCGAGGTGAAGGAGGCGATCCGGCCCTCGGTGCGGTTGACCGTGGCGAACTCCCAGGCCTGCACCGAACCCCAGTCGTGCCCGACCACGTGCACCGGCCGGTCCGGGCTCACCGCATCGACTACGGCCAGGAAGTCGTCGGTCAGCTTCTCCAGCGTGAAGCCGCCGCGCAGCGGCATGGGCGCCGTCGACCTTCCGTGGCCGCGCACGTCGTACAGCACGACGTGCCACTGTTCGGCGAGCTGCCGGGCGACCTGCGTCCAGACCTCCTTGCTGTCCGGATAGCCGTGCACCAGCACGATCGTGGGTTGTTCCGCATCGCCCAGCTCGACGACGCACAGGTCGATACCGCCCGTGGACACCCGGCGCTCGCGCGCCCCCGGCAGATTTCGCAGACTCACGCCGCCACCCTCTCCTCGGCCCAGCGCCGCACATGCGGCAGATCGTCGTCCAGCCAGAAGGCGCTCTGTTCGGGATCCCGCGAGTCCGTGACGACCAGGATCTCCTCGAACTTCGCACCTGTACCCCGGAATCCGAGGTGCGGCTCGACCGCCCACAGGCCCGGCTGCGGGGGATGGTCGGAGAAGCGGTACGGACTCCAGAGCGGCGACCAGCCCTCCCGGTGCCCGTGCACCGCATCGCTCAGAAGTCCCTTGAGCGACTGCGTACCGAACCCGAACACCTGCGGTGACCAACGCCGTTCGGCGACCCGGTCGACCTTGTGCGCGATGACGCCGAACGGATAGGCGCGGTGGCGGTTGGCGTAGCCCTGCCGGATCATCAGGCGCTCGACGTCCTCATAGATCTCGCGCAGCGGACGCCGCTCGCGCACCTCGCGCAGGATCAGCCCGCGGTGCGCCTCAAGATCGGAGAGCAGCCGGTCGTGCAGCGGGTTGAGACCCAGGCAGCCGGAGTATCCGATGTCGGCGGTGAACCC
Source organism: Streptomyces sp. NPDC002809 (assembly GCF_040295435.1). Classification (NCBI taxonomy): domain Bacteria; kingdom Bacillati; phylum Actinomycetota; class Actinomycetes; order Kitasatosporales; family Streptomycetaceae; genus Streptomyces; species Streptomyces sp. NPDC002809. The sequence continues at coordinate 165,770 of NZ_JBEOVJ010000001.1, read as the reverse complement.
CTTGTACACCGGGGCCATGTCGAGAATGAACGGCATCCCCGGCTCCAGCCGCCGGTCGGTCGGGAAGAACTGCAGCGGCACTCTGAACCCGGTGAACGCCGTGCGGTCCCCGAACCAGGCGAACGGGAGATGGAACCAGTCGCGCACCCCGCGCTCGCGCAGCCACTCGCGCTGCATCCGGGCCGCCTCGCGCTCCGTCACCCCCGGTTTCAGACGGGCGGCGACCGCTTCCGCGCAGGCGTAGGCGAGACGCTGCACTTCCCTGAACCCCTGGAGCTCCGGGGCCCGTTCGTCCTTGACGCGCGAGGCCATGCCACCGTCCGTTCGCTGTCGTGTGCGGTACGTGCCCGTAACGTGACACTGATGAATGTGACAATGTCCGGCGGCTACGTCAAGGGGCGTGCGCAGCCTGTGGACAACCGCAGATCCCGACCGGCCCGACGCGCCCGTTCCGCTTCGCGGTCCTCCTTCGTGGGGTCCCCCTACGGGTCCGTACATCTGGAGTCTGACGGGAATCCAGCCGCCAGGTCTGACGACCGGTGTGGTCCGCGCCACTACCGTCGATGACGTGACAGTCATTGCGACCGAAAGCCTGAGCAAGCGGTTCCCCCGGGTGACCGCGCTTGACCGGCTCTCGTTGGACATCGGCCCCGGTGTGACCGGGCTGGTGGGCGCCAACGGAGCCGGCAAGTCCACGTTGATCAAGATCCTGCTGGGTCTGTCCCCCGCGACCGAGGGCCGGGCTGCAGTGCTCGGGCTCGACGTCTCGACCAGTGGCGCCGCGATCCGGGAACGGGTCGGCTACATGCCCGAGCACGACTGCCTGCCGCCGGACGTCTCGGCCACCGAGTTCGTCGTCCACATGGCGCGGATGTCCGGACTGCCGCCGACGGCGGCCCGGGAACGCACCGCGGACACGCTGCGGCACGTCGGGCTGTACGAGGAGCGCTACCGGCCCATCGGCGGCTACTCGACCGGCATGAAGCAGCGGGTGAAGCTGGCCCAGGCGCTGGTCCACGACCCGCAGCTGGTCCTCCTCGACGAGCCGACCAACGGACTGGACCCGGTCGGCCGCGACGAGATGCTCGGCCTGATCCGGCGTATCCACACCGACTTCGGCATCTCGGTCCTCGTCACCTCTCACCTCCTGGGTGAGCTGGAACGCACCTGCGACCACGTCGTCGTCATCGACGGCGGATCACTGCTGCGCTCCAGCTCCACCAGCGACTTCACCCAGACCACCACGACCCTCGCGGTGGAGGTCACCGACAGCGACACCCACCCGGACGGGACCGACGCCCTGCGACAGGTCCTCACCGGTGCGGGGATCAAGCTGGTGGGACTCGACGGGCTGGACGCGGAGGGCCTGCCCGGGGCGGGCCACATCCTGCTGATCGAGGCGACCGGCGAGGAGACGTACGACCTCGTCCGCGACAGCGTCGCCGGCCTCGGCCTCGGCCTCGTCCGGATGGAACAGCGCCGCCACCACATCGCCGAGGTCTTCCGTACCGAAGAGGCACCGGCAGCGCACCCCGAGGCGCCGACCGCGTCCGTGGCCGCCGGGGCCGTACAGCAGAAGGGGAGCGGGCGCGATGAGCACTGAGACAGGCGCCGCGACCGGGAGCGAGACCTCCCGGATCCACAACATCGGCTACCGCGCCTACGACGGCCCGCGCCTCGGCCGTGCCTACGCACGCCGCTCGCTCTACTCGCAGTCCCTGCGCGGTTCCTTCGGTCTCGGCCGCTCGGCCAAGTCCAAGGTGCTGCCCATGCTGCTGTTCGGCGTGATGTGCCTGGTCGCCGCGATCATCGTGGCAGTCGCCATCGCCACGCCGAACACGACGAAGCTGCCGATCAAGTACACGTCGTTCGCGATCTATCTGCAGGCCGTCATCGGCCTGTTCATCGCCGCGCAGGCACCGCAGTCGGTCTCCAGGGACCTCCGGTTCAAGAGCGTGCCGCTGTACTTCTCCCGGCCGATCGAGCGCAGCGACTACGTCCTCGCGAAGTTCGCGGCCATGGTCTCCGCGCTCTTCGTCCTCACCGGTGCGCCGCTCGTCATCCTGTACGTCGGCGCGCTGCTGGGGAAGTTCGACTTCGCCGACCAGACCAAGTGGTTCGCCCAGGGAATGGTGTCGGTGGCGCTGCTGTCCGTGCTCTTCGCCGGTCTCGGTCTCGTGATGGCCGCGCTCACCCCGCGGCGCGGCTTCGGTGTCGCAGCGGTGATCGCCGTGCTGACGATCACTTACGGCGCGGTCAGCACGATCCAGGGCATCGCCTGGTCGACGGGTTCGACCGGCGCTGTGCCGTGGCTGGGCCTGTTCTCACCGATCACGCTCATCGACGGAGTGCAGACCGCGTTCCTCGGGGCGACCTCCGCCTTCCCCGGAGGGGAAGGCCCGGGGGCCGGTGCCGGTGTGGTCTACCTGATCGTTGTTCTCGCGCTCGTCGCCGGCTCGTACGCCGTACTGATGCGCCGCTACCGGAGGGTCGGGCTGTGACCACCATCGAGATCGACCACACGTCCCGCTGGTTCGGCAATGTGGTCGCCGTCAACGACGTGAGCATGACCGTGGGCCCGGGGGTGACCGGTCTGCTCGGCCCCAACGGCGCCGGCAAGTCCACGCTGATCAACATGATGGCCGGATTTCTCGCGCCGTCGACGGGCACGGTCAAGCTCGACGGCAAGCCGATCTGGCGCAACGAGGCCGTATACCGGCAGATCGGCATCGTGCCGGAGCGCGAAGGGATGTACGACTTCCTGACCGGCCGCGAATTCGTCGTGGCCAACTCCGAACTGCACGGTCTCGGCGACGCCGAGGCGGCCGCCGCGCTGGCCACGGTCCAGATGGAGTACGCGCAGGACCGCAAGATCTCCACGTACAGCAAGGGCATGCGCCAGCGCGTGAAGATGGCGTCCGCGCTGGTCCACAACCCGTCCGTGCTACTGCTCGACGAGCCGTTCAACGGGATGGACCCGCGCCAGCGGATGCAGCTGATGGAGCTGTTGCGACGGATGGGGGCGGAGGGCCGCACGGTTCTCTTCTCCTCCCACATCCTCGAAGAGGTCGAGCAGCTGGCCTCGCACATCGAGGTGATCGTGGCCGGGCGGCACGCCGCGTCCGGTGACTTCCGGAAGATCCGCCGGCTGATGACGGACCGCCCGCACCGCTATCTCGTACGGTCCAGCGACGACCGCGCCCTCGCCGCCGCGCTCATCGCAGACCCGTCGACGGCCGGGATCGAGGTCGACCTCGGCGAGAACGCCCTGCGTATCCAGGCCGTGGACTTCGGACGGTTCACCACGCTGCTGCCGAAGGTGGCACGTGATCAGGGCATTCGTCTTCTGACCGTTTCGCCGTCCGACGAGTCCCTCGAATCGGTCTTTTCCTATCTCGTAGCGGCCTGAGTAGTGGCCTGAAAGGAGCTGTGACGTCATGTACGACCCCACAGTCGCCCGGCTCACCTACCGGGCCCTGCTCGGCCGACGCCGGGCCGCCATCCTCTTCGTCCTGCCCGCGCTCCTGATCGTCATCGCGGTGGCGGTACGGATGTTCGCGGGGGCCGACGACCAGGTGGCCTCGGACGTGCTGGGCGGTTTCGCCATCGCCACCATGGTGCCGCTGATCGGTGTGATCGCCGGGACGGGCGCCATCGGGCCCGAGATCGACGACGGTTCGATCGTCTATCTGCTGGCCAAGCCGGTCACCCGGCCGACGATCATCTTCACCAAGCTGATCGTGGCGATCGCGGTGACGATGGTGTTCTCGGCGGTGCCGACCCTGATCGCCGGTCTGATCCTCAACGGAAACGGCCAGCAGATCGCGGTGGCCTACACGATCGCGGCGTTGGTCGCCTCGATCGCCTACAGCGCGCTGTTCCTGCTGCTGGGCACGGTCAGCCGGCACGCGGTGGTCCTCGGACTCGTCTACGCGCTGGTCTGGGAGGCCCTGTTCGGCAGCCTGGTGCCCGGTGCGCGCACGCTCAGCGTGCAGCAGTGGTCCCTCGCGGTGGCGGAGAAGGTCGGCGGGGGTGGCGCGATCACCTCCGACGTCGGTCTGCCGGTCGCGACGGTGCTGCTGGCGGCGGTGACCGTGGTGGCGACCTGGTACGCGGGCCAGAAGCTGCGGACGCTGAAGCTCGCCGGCGAGGAGTGAGCGCAGGCGGCTTCTGACATGCGAAAACCCCCGTCCCATGGGCGGGGGTTTTCGCATGTCGGACAGTCTTACGCGTAACTGTACGTTTATCGGTTCGTTGTCCCTGATGCGTGGAGGCAACTCGGATCTGTGACGTCGTGGCTTTCGTGAAATCCGGAGAGCCGATGGGGCGGGAATCACCCGTCGGCCGGTCATTGAGTGAGTGGCAACCGTGAGCGTCCTCCGCCCCTGAGGCCCGGGGAGAGGGCTGTCCACCGGCGCATTCACGATCGGAAGGCAGACTCATGCCCACGGAAGTGGCCCTGCTCGAATCACGCGCGTTGCGCGTCGAACAGACGGGGCGTACCGACGCCCCGGACAAGGTGAAAAGCCTTGTCATGCTCCCGGACGGAGTTCACGTTCGCACCGAGTGCGTGGCCCGGTACTTCGAAGTATCCACAGAGGTCGTCAGGAAGGTGACCCAGCGCCATCGAGCAGGGATGGAAGAGAACGGCCTGGCCTTGTTTCGAGGCTCTGACCTGTGAAAATTCCATAGGGACATGATGTCCCTATGGGGCGGCGGTGAAGGCGAAAGTTATCCACAGGCGGCTACCCAGCTCACCCTCTACACCCGCAGAACCGTCCTCGACGTCGCCGTCCTCGACGTCACCGTCCTCAACGTCGCCATGCTCCTTCGCGACAGCGACATCGCCCGATGCGTCCGTACGTATCTCCTCGACGCCGAACAGGACCTGCGCGCCGGGTACGCCTCGCTCGAACACCGCGTCACCCGGGTCGAAAGCTGCCTCACCGGAGTCGGCAACGCCCTGCAGGAGCTCGGGCCGGTCCTGAACCGGATGTCACACCGGCTCGACATCCTCGACCGGAGGCTGGAGGTCACTCACCAGGTGGCCGGGGCCATGAGCGCGCGGCTGGGCGGTGTGTCCGAGGGACATCGTCCGGCTCGACGGGCGCATGGACGAGCTCGCGCGCAACCTCAAGGACCGAGCCGCCGGGACCTGAGCCGCCGGGGCAGGAGCCGCTGAGAAGGTCCGTGGGCCGGTGCCACCCGTAATTGACTGGCACCGGCCCTCGGAGGTACGGCACAGTGGTCGGTACGGCACCCGCCGGGTAAGGCGCCACAGACCGGGAGAGGAGCGCGGCGATGACCGAGAGTCCGAGTCCGTCGAGTTCCCGGCAAGGCGTGCCCGAGCCGGCATCGGAGTAGTCAGCGACTGCTGCGCCGAGCCGCTCCGAGCAGCACGCCGGGGCGGCCGTCCCTGCGCATCGCGCGCGGCCGCCCTCCCGGAGGATTGGCCGAGTGGTAAGGCAGCGGCTTGCTAAGCCGTCGTCGGGGCCGAAAGCCCCGCGCGCGTTCGATCCGCGCATCCTCCGCCTCAGGGCACCCGGACCCAGGGTTTCAGAGCAGTTGCTCCAGCACCACGGCGATCCCGTCGTCCTCGTTCGACGCGGTGATCTCGTGGGCGACGGCCTTCAGCGCCTCGTGTGCGTTGGCCATGGCCACACCGTGCTGCGCCCAGGCGAACATAGGGATGTCGTTCGGCATGTCACCGAAGGCGATCGTGTCCGCCGCCTTCACGCCCAGCCGACGTGCCGCCAGCGAGAGACCGGTGGCCTTGCTGAGTCCGAGCGGCAGGATCTCCACCACGCCCGGACCCGCCATGACCACGTCCACGAGATTGCCGACCGCCGCCCGCGCGGCCTTCGCCAGCGCGTCGTCGTCCAGATCGGGGTGCTGTATGTAGACCTTGTTCAGCGGAGCGGACCACATCTCGGCCGGGTCCTCGACGAGGACGGCCGGAAGCGGGCCCTCCTGTACGCGGTAGCCGGGGCCGACCAGCACTTCGCCGTCGAGCCCGTCACGGCTCGCGGCGAGGGCAAGCGGACCGACCTCGGCCTCGATCTTGGAGAGCGCGAGGCCTGCCAGCTGCCGGTCCAGCGTCAGCGATGTCAGCAGCTTGTGCTCGCCCGCGTGGTAGACCTGCGCGCCCTGGCCGCAGACCGCGAGGCCCTCGTAACCCAGGTCGTCCAGGATGTGCCTGGTCCACGGGACGGCGCGGCCGGTGACGATGATGTGCGCCGCACCGGCCGCGGTGACCGCGGCCAGTGCCTCGCGCGTGCGCTCGGAGACTGTGTCGTCGTCACGCAGCAGCGTGCCGTCGAGGTCGGTCGCGACGAGCTTGTAGGGAAAGGTCACTTGGCGACCGGCTGCAGAACCTCACGCCCGCCGAGGTAGGGACGGAGCACCTCGGGCACCCGTACCGAACCGTCGGCCAGCTGGTGGTTCTCCAGGATCGCCACGATCGTGCGCGGAACGGCGCAGAGCGTGCCGTTCAGCGTGGCGAGCGGCTGCATGACCTTCTTGCCGTCGCGGTTGTCCCGCATGCGGACGGACAGCCGGCGTGCCTGGAAGCTGTCGCAGTTGGAGGCGGAGGTCAGCTCGCGGTACTTGCCCTGGGTCGGGATCCAGGCCTCGCAGTCGTACTTCCTGGAGGCCGATGCGCCGAGGTCGCCGGTGGCGACGTCGATCACCTGGAACGGGAGGCCGAGCGCGGTGAGCCACTGCTTCTCCCAGTCCAGGAGTCGCTGGTGCTCGGCCTCGGCGTCCGCAGGGTCCACGTACGAGAACATCTCGACCTTGTCGAACTGGTGGACCCGGAAGATGCCGCGGGTGTCCTTGCCGTACGTACCCGCCTCGCGGCGGAAGCAGGGCGAGAAGCCCGCATAGCGCAGGGGCAGCTTGTCCGCGTCGATGATCTCGTCCATGTGGTACGCGGCGAGCGGTACCTCGGAGGTCCCGACCAGGTAGAAGTCGTCCTTCTCCAGGTGGTACACGTTCTCCGCGGCCTGGCCGAGGAAACCGGTGCCCTCCATGGCGCGCGGGCGGACCAGCGCGGGGGTGAGCATCGGGATGAAGCCGGCCTCGGTGGCCTGGGCGATCGCCGCGTTGACGAGGGCGAGCTCCAGCAGCGCGCCGACACCCGTCAGGTAGTAGAAGCGCGAACCGGACACCTTGGCGCCGCGCTCCATGTCGATCGCGCCGAGCGCCTCGCCGAGTTCCAGGTGGTCCTTGGGCTCGAAGCCCTCGGCGCCGAAGTCGCGGATGGTGCCGTGCGTCTCCAGGACGACGAAGTCCTCCTCGCCGCCGACCGGCACATCCGTGTGGACGATGTTGCCGAGCCGCAGCAGCAGGCTCTTGGTCTCCTCGTCCGCCTCGTTCTGTGTCGCGTCGGCCGCCTTGACGTCGGCCTTGAGCTGTTCGGCCTTCTTCAGGAGTTCGGCGCGCTCCTCCGGGGAGGCCTTGGGGATGAGCTTGCCGAGCGACTTCTGCTCGGAACGGAGCTCGTCGAACCGGACCCCGGACGACCTACGCCGTTCGTCGGCGGAGAGAAGGGCGTCGACGAGGGCGACGTCCTCTCCACGGGCGCGCTGGGAGGCGCGAACACGGTCGGGGTCCTCACGAAGCAGGCGAAGGTCAATCACCCCCCCAGGCTACCGGTGTCGGCTTCGGTAGTTCGAACCGATATTGCCAAGCGTGTCACTTTGCCCGAATTGCCGGTATTGGTAATGCTGGGGATGGAATCCGTGGCGAGCGCGAACGGGGTGCGTCAGGAAAGAGGCCCTATTCCCCTAAATGGGGCAGAAGGGTTGCGCGTCTTGACGCATCGGCCTTGCCTGAAAGGGGAGTTGGTCGCCGCTTGTCCACAGGGGTGGGTGATCGGGGAAAGTTATCCACAGGCTGTGAGGAAGATCTGTGGACACGGAGGAGATCATTCCGAAAGCCGCATGCCGGCTCGTGGATTCACGGTTCAAACCTCCTTCGCGCGCTCGTTCGGGTGGGAATTCCTCGTCCTAAAGAGTTGATCAATGGAATTGGGCTGACAAGAGGCGACCCATCGACCTGTGGACCGATCTGGGAGGGCTGGGCAGATTTGTCGACCATGTCGCATTCCGGTGTCGACTTGTCCCCAGGTCGAGACGCGCGCCTGTGGATAACTTTGCCGCCGAGGACAATCGGCTGATCGCACCGGGTGTGAGGGCGGTGTCAGGCCGACGGGAGGGGCAGCCGGACCTCCCGGACTGCAGCGGCCGTAGCGACCGAAGCGGCGACGGCCGCGCCGTCCCGAGGGGCGACGACGACCGCGACAGCCGACGGGGCGGCGGCCATGACGACAACGGCCGAAGAGGCTGAATTGTCTACATATGCAGGAAAGGCGTACTGCTCCGGTGGATCCGAGCCCTCAGGCCCGGCCGTCCTGATTCCGTGCCAGCCAGTCGGAGGCCTCGGTGAACGCCTCGTCCGACGTACCCGCACGCAGGGCCCGTACGTCCGCGGGCGCCACACCGGCCCGCGGATAGGAGCCGAGGAACCGCACCTTCGGGCAGATCCGCTTCAGGCCCATGAGCGCCTCGCCGACCCGGCGGTCGAAGATATGGCCTTCGGCGTCCACCGCGAAGCAGTAGTTACCGATCCCCGCGCCCGTCGGCCGGGACTGGATCAGCATCAGGTTCACCCCACGCACCGCGAACTCCTGGAGCAGTTCGAGCAGTGCGCCGGGGTGGTCCTCTCCCAGCCAGATGACCACGGAGGTCTTGTCCGCTCCGGTCGGCGCCGCCGGCCGGGCCGGGCGGCCCACCAGCACGAAGCGGGTCTGGGCGTTCTCCGCGTCGTGGATCTCGGTCACGAGTGGTTCGAGCCCGTAGGTCGCCGCGGCGAACTCACCGGCGAAGGCGGCGTCGTACCGCCCCTCCTGCACGAGCCGCGCGCCGTCCGCGTTGGACGCCGCCGACTCCCATACGGCCTGGGGGAGGTGGGCCGCCATCCAGTTGCGTACCTGGGGCTGCGCGGCCGGGTGCGCGGTGACCGTCTTGACGTCGGACAGCTTGGTGCCGGGACGCACGAGCAGCGCGAAGGTGATGGAGAGGAGCACTTCGCGGTAGATCATCAGCGGTTCGCCGCTGGTCAGCTGGTCGAGCGTGGTGGTGATGCCACCCTCGACGGAGTTCTCGATCGGTACGAGCGCCGCAGCGGCGGTGCCGTTGCGCACCGCGTCCAGCGCCGCCGGTACGGAGACCATCGGGACGAGTTCGCGGGTGGCGGCTTCCGGGAGCGTACGGAGAGCGACCTCGGTGAAGGTGCCCTCGGGGCCGAGATAGGCGTAGCGCGTGGCGGACATACCGTCACCCTAATGCGCCGGGATGGCTCGGAACTCCAGTACGTGGCGCCCCACACCGGGCGGAGACGGCCGCTGCCACCCGCGGTTGCTCAGGACGCCGAGGCCCGCAACTGCTGGGGAAGCCGAGGCCCGCCGCCCGTCCCACCCGCGGTGGCTGGGGAAGCCGAGGCCCGCCGCCCGTCCTCGTCTGTGCCGAGGCCCTCTGCTCGCCCCGCCGAGATGGCTCAGGATGCCGAGGCCCGCTGCCGCCCCCACGCGCGGTGGCTCACGACTCCAGGAGTCGCTGCCCCACGTACTCCCCGTCCGCCGCACCGCCCGGCACCGCGAACAGGCCGCTCGCCTCGTGACGGAGGAACGGAGACAGCGCGTCGCCCCGGTCGAGTTTGCGCTGTACGGGGACGAAGCCGCGCAGCGGATCCGCCTGCCAGCAGATGAACAGCAGCCCGGCGTCCGGGGTGCCGTCCGAGGAGATGCCGTCGTGGTACGAGAACGGGCGCCGCAGCATGGCCGCGCCGCTGTTGCGGTCGGGGGAGGAGATCCGGGCGTGAGCGTTGTCGGGGATCAGGAGCTTGCCGTCGGGGCCCGCCTTGTCGAGGTCCATCTCGGTGGTCTCGGTGCCGCCGCTGAGCGGGGCGCCGTCCGCCTTGCGCCGTCCGATGACCCGCTCCTGATGCTCCACCGTGAGCTTCTCCCAGTCGTCGAGCAGCATCCTGATCCGCCGGACGACCGCGTACGAGCCGCCCACCAGCCAGTCGTGGGTGGCTGCACCGCCGTCCGCCGCCACGAAGACCCGTCGGTCGAAGTCGCTGTCGGCCGGCTTCGGGTTGCCGGTGCCGTCGATCTGGCCCATGAGGTTGCGGGCGGTCATCGGCTTCGCGGTGGCGCCGGGGGTGCGGTTGAAGCCGTCCATCTGCCAGCGCACGGTTGCCGTAGAAGCGGCCTCCTTCTGTACGGCCCGCAACGCGTGGAAGGCGACGAGTGCGTCATCGGAGCCGATCTGTACCCAGAGGTCGCCGTTGGACCGGCCGGCGTCGAGGCGATCGGCGGAGAACGGCGGCAGCGGGTCGAGCCCGGGCGGACGGTGAGCCGTAAGGCCCGTCCGTTCGAAGAAGGTGGCGCCGAAGCCGAAGGTGACGGTCAGCGAGGACGGCCCGGCGTCCAGTGCGATACCGGTGTCGTGCCCCGTACCGTCCGCTGCGCCGCCCGCGGGTCCACCGGCCATCAGCCGCTGTGCCGCAGCCGACCAACGGCGCATCAGGGCCGCCGCCTCCTTGCGCCCGGATCCGGGGGCAAGGTCGAAGGCGATGAGGTGGCCGCGGGCCTGAAGCGGAGTGGTGATCCCCGGTTGATGTTTCCCGTGAAACATCACCTCGGTGGAGCCGACGGAGGCCAGCGCGGCCGGTGCCTCGTCCTGGGCCGCGGCATAGCCGGTGGCGCCGCCGGCCGCTCCGAGCACGAGGCCGGTGGCACCGGCCGCCCCCGCGGTACCGAGCAGCCGCCGCCGGGAGATCGCACCGGTCGCCGGCGGGCCGGAGTCACCCGCGCCCTTGTTCCTGCCGGCCGCACTGCTCGACGCGGTTGTGCTGTTCGTCTTGTTTCCGCTCACGGTCCTGCTCAGCCGATCTTCACGTTCTTGTCGACCGTGGTCTGGTCGATGTCCGAGGTCCGCACGGTGACCGCGACGTTCCAGTTGCCGGCGATCGGGATCTGGACTCCGGTGGAGGTCCAGTGACCTTCTGTCAGCCGGACGGGGAGGGCCGGCAGAGGCCCGATGTCCTTGGACTTCAGGGTGAAGGCGAGCTTCACCTCGGGGACGTCCATGGCCTTCCCGTTGATGTCGTCGATCCAGAGGTGCACCACGTTGGCTCCGGTACGCCCGGGGTCCAGGTCCATGCGGACCGTGCCCTTGCCGTTCTTGCCACCGGTGTCGAAGGGCAGGGTGAGGTTGACGGGACCGCTCGCCGCGGGCGCGGCGGCCGGTGCCGACAAGCGCGCCGCCTCCTCCTCGGTACGGCCGGGTTCGGTCGAGGTGAGGATGGTGGTCACCGCCAGCAGAGCCACCGCGACCCCCACTTCGGCCAGTACCGAGCGGCGCAGTCCCGACCGGTCGGGGTCGGCGTCGCGCATCCGCTTCTTCTCCGTGGTCGCCACGGCGGCCTGCTGCCGCGCGAGCTGGGCGGCGCGTGCGGGATTCTCGGGGGCGGCCGGTTCCGGAGTCTCCGTGTCGACGGACTGCTCCTCCTCGTCCGGTTCCGCGGTGCCGGTTTCCGTACGTGCGCCCCCGCCCCCACCGGTCGCCAGCCGGGCGGTCCACCGGCGCGAGATCCCGGCGACCCCGACGAGCACGGCGACGAGCCCCACCTTCACGAGCAGCAGTTGTCCGTATCCCGTGCCGGTCAGTGCGGACCAGGAGCCGACCTGGCGCCAGGACTGGTAGATCCCGGTGGCTGTGAGCACGAGCACGCTGATGAACGCGACCCGGGAGAAGCGCCGTACCGCGGCGGCCGTGATGTCAGGGGTGCGGTACAGCGCGACCAGCAGGGCCGCGAGCCCGCCGAGCCAGGTGGCGACGGCCAGCAGGTGGAGGACGTCGACCGGCATGGCGATGCCTGGCTGGATCCCGGTCGAGGCGTGCTCGGCCAGGGCCCAGGTCCCGGCGATACCGGCGGCGACGACCGTGCCTCCGATGGCGAGTCCGAAGGTGAGGTCCTTCTTCTCGCGTTCGTCCTCGCGCTTCGCGTACGCCCCGAACAGCACTGCGATGAACAGCGCGCCGGCGCCGAGCAGCAGCAGTCGTGAGACGAGCGCGGCGCCGGGCTTGGTGTCCAGGACCGCCTTCAGCCCGTCGAGGTCGAAGGCGTCGCCGAGTTTCCCGGAACCGGTGTAGGGGCTGCGCAGCAGCAGCATCGCGATCGTGGCGGCGGTGAGGGTCATCCAGCCGCGGACGACGAGGCGCTGGAGCGGGCGGGCGCCCGCACCGCGCTGCCAGCAGGCCAGTACGAAGGCTGCGCCGCCCGCGAGCACGATGAAGCCGGCGTATGCGGCGTAGCGGGCGATGCCGTAGAGCGTGCCGACGAGGCCGCCGCCGGCCTCGTTGTCCGGGAGGGCGACGGTGGTCTCGGAGGGGGCACCGATGGAGAAGGTGAAGGCTCCGGAGACGGGGTGGCTGTCGGCGGAGACGGCCTGCCAGGCGACGGTGTACGTACCGTCGGGCAGCCCGCTGTGCAGGGAGACGCCGTACTTCACGGTGGAGCCGCTGTGCAGATCGCGCGGGGCGTCCTCGGTGTCCGCGCGCTTGCCGTCCGGGTCCAGGACCCGGATGGAGCCCTCCCCCATGGCGACCTGTTCGGAGAAGGTGAGTGTGACTGCCTCGGGCGCGGTGTCGACCACCGCCCCGTCCTGCGGATCGCTCCCGGTGAGCGCGGCATGCGCCGACGCGGGGCCCGCGACGGCCAGCAGCAGACCGAACACCACGCCGGCCAGGGCGGCGAGGAGTCCGGCGACGGCGAGAGGCCGGCGCCGGGCGGTTGCGGACGGGGAGGGCCCGAAGGGCGGGGCGGTGGCTGTCATGGTGTGTCAGTCCCTCACTGCTTCTTCGGGTTGTGGGTGGTCTCCTTCACGGGAAGGTCGACCTTGATGGGACCGGCCTTCTCGAAGTGCAGTTCCACGGACACCGTCTCGCCCTGCTTGGGCTGCTGCTTGAGCTTCATGAACATGATGTGGTTTCCACCGCGTTCCAGATCGAGCTCACCGCCCGCGGGTACGTCGAAGGACGTCACCATGCGCATGGCCTGGTTCTTCGTCTCGTGGATCGTGACGTCGTCCGAGAGCGGACTGGTGACGGAGGTGAGCCGGTCGGAGGCGCCGCCGTTGTTCTGGACGACGAGGAAACCGGCCGCGATGTCGCTGACTGGCTGCGGCATGAACGCGCCGATGACCTTCAAGTCCGGTGTGCCGTCGGAGGTGGAGCACCCCGCCAGCGTCAGACCCATGGAAAGGGCCAGGACGCCGGCGAGGGTGGTGCGGCGGTTCACGGATTCTCCCCCTTGACGATCTTGGGGAGGTCCTTGGTGTAGTCGTCGGGCGTGGTGTCCTCGCTGTAGAGCACGTACCCCTTGTCGGTCTTCGGCGAGAAGGCGATGACCTGGGAGCCGTGCATCGAGACGACCGTGCCGTCCTTCTCCTTCTTGGGCGCGTCGATGCCGATACCGATCTGCCGGGCGCCCGCCTGGATGGTCGGGAAGTCACCGGTGAGACCGATGAAGGAGGGGTCCTGCGACTTGAGCCAGCTGCCCAGCGAGGCCGGGGTGTCCCGCTCCGGGTCGGTGGTGACGAAGACGACCTGGAGCTTCTCCTGGTCGGCCTCGGGGAGCGACTTCTTGGCGATCGCGATGTTGCTCATGATGAGCGGGCAGACGTCGGGGCAGTTGGTGTAGCCGAAGTAGATGAGCGTCGGCTTGCCCTTGGTCTGCTCGCGCAGGTCGTACTTCTTGCCGTGGGTGTCGGTCAGGACGAGATTCGGCTTGGTGAACGGCTGGTCGAGCACCGTCGCGGCCTGGGTCTTCGCCTCAACCGACACGTCGGCGATGGGCTTCTTGCTGTCGTTGTCACTGCCGCCGCAGGCGGACAGGGTGAGCGCGGCCACGGCGACGAGCGCCGCGGCCAGCACAGACTTCTTAACCATGGAGCACTGTTCCTGATGGGTCGGTGTACGGGCGGGGCTTGGGGTGGTCAGGCGGTACGCCGACGGCCGGCCAGGACGCCGAAGGCGACGCCCGCGACACCGACGACGATGCCGACGATGCCGAGCACACGGGCTGTGGTGTCACTGGAGGAGGACGCCGAAGCCGTCGTCTGCTCGTCCTCCGTGTGCTCCGCCGTGGCGTTCTTGTCGGCGGAGTCCGATCCGGAGGCGGGGGTGGCGCCGTGCGCGTCCTCGGTGGCTGCGGTCAGCTTGAGGACCGGGGCGGGGCTCTCGGGCTCCTCCGCACCGTCCTTCTGCTCCTCGATCCAGCGCACGACCTCCTTGTTGTCGTACGTCTGGATGGCCTTGAACACCAGCTGGTCGGCGTCCTCGGGGAGCTGGCCGACCGAGAGCGGGAACTGCTGGAAGCGGCCGGGCTCGATCTTGCTGCCGTCCGCGGTCCAGGTGACCTTGGAGACGGCCTCGTTGATCTTCTTGCCGTGCATGTCGAGCGGCTTGGCCAGCTTGCTCGTGGTGACGTCGATCTTCCAGCCGGGGATCGCCTGCGGCATGACGGACGCCAGCGGGTGGTCGGCCGGGAAGTTGACTTCGAGCTTGGTCGTCGCGGCGTCGTCGCGCTCGTTGGGAACCTTGAAGTTGATGACGGCGTAACCGCCCTTGGCGGCCTCGCCCTGCGGCTGGACGCTGACGTGGGCGGACGCCGTACCGGCGAGGATCAGCACGGTGGACGCGGCGACGCCGCCGACGAGGGCGATGCGGGAAACGTTCATGGCAGGGATCACTCCACAGATGCACGAAGGAAGGGTGCTCCCGCGCGCGGGTGCGCGACGGGATCGCGACACCTCTTCCTCACGAGCGGCGTGCGTACGAAGACCCGTACCGGCACCGCAGGGGTGCGTGGTGTGGGCCGCGCGTGCATCGCGTGGAGGGCGTCGCGTCAGGCTGCGAGGGTGAGTACGGAGGGCGGCCCGCGCCTGATCACCATGTGCTGCAAGTGATCCCCGGTGGCCGGGGACGGTGCGTCCACGGCGGTACGGGGGATGCGCGGCCCGGTGGCCGGTCCGCTGGGGAGTCCGGCACGCAGCGCGGCCACGAGTGCGAGCGCGGCGCGCAACGCCCGCAGCCGGGCCCCGGCCGCCACCTGCTGGGCGCCGTGGAGCGACAGCCGGGCGAGGCGGAACAGGGCGATCTCGCCGCGTCGCAGCAGCCAGCCGGCGGCTACTGCGGCCAGGAGATGGCCGAGCACCATGGGAAGGTCCGGCAGCATCCCGGCAAGGCCGGCCGAGCCTTCGGAGGCGGCGGTCGTCAGGTGCTGGTGGGTCTGCTCGGTCACCGAGGCAGGGTCGATGCCCGCGGTGGTGACGATGCGGTGGGCGTCGGTGGCGGTCAAACGGTCGGGCCCGGCGCCGCAGACGAGGCTTGCCGCGAACCGGATCAACGCGTCCTCGCCGGCCGGAACCCGGGGCGAGGCGGTGTGCGTACCCACGCCGAAGAGCGTGTGCAGGATGATCTGTCCACCGGCCAGGGCCGCGGCGATGGACGGCAGTGAACGTTCGCGTCCGGCGAGAGGAACCGCCACTGCGAGGATTCCCAGGAATCCGGCGAGCAACGTCCACCAGGGGACGGTCGCGCAGGCGGCCAGCGCGTGCCCGGCTGCGGACAACGCGATACAGACCGCGGCGAACACCGCGGCCCTCAGCAGCCGCATACCGGCTCCGGCGCGTCCCACAGACGTAGTCATGGCCGGGACATCATCCCACTGCGCCCCCTGCCTCCGTACGGCAGGTCCGGAAGGTCGTCTTCCACCCGAATAGGCGGGAGCCGGGCTGTTCGGACTGGTTACGGATGGGGCAGAACGGTTCTGTGGGCCGGGGATGCACAGGTGTGGCGAGCACGGGTATCCGCCGAATGAGCGGTCTCACATCCCGTCCGTGCTTACGAATGGCCTCGGGCGGCAATACGTATCGGTATGTCGAGCCGCAGCCAGGAGGCTGGAGCATGAGCATCTGGTGGTCACTCCATTTGCGGCGCGAAGCTGCGAGCGTTCCGCTCGCCCGTCGGTTCCTGCTCGGCACGATGGAATCCGCGGGCGTGGATCCGGACATCTCCTTCGACCTGTCGCTCGCCCTGAGCGAAGCCTGTGCCAACGCCGTCGAGCACGGCGGGACCCAAGGCGGTACGGGCGATGACACGGAGCCCTGGGACGCCTGGGAGGAGCCGTCCGGTGCTGCCTGCGGGCAGTACCGGGTCACCGCGTATCTGGACGGCGAGAAATGCCGTATCGAAGTCGCCGATTCCGGACCGGGCTTCCCCGCCAGGCGCGTACTTCGCACCGCCGCACAGCAGCACGAAGCGCATCAGCAGCACGAAGCGCATCAGAAACATGAACCGAGCCGGCAGCACGGACCTCAGCAGTACGACACGGCGCCGCCGTACGACACGAGGCAGCCGTACGGAACGCAGTACGCCGAGTACCCACCGCTCACCGCCGAGGACGGGCGGGGGCTCTGCCTGATCGAGCAGCTCGCCGATCACGTCCACTTCGGCAACAGGCCGGGGCGCGGCGGCGCGGTGGTGAGCTTCGACAAGGTACTGAAATGGCGGGAGGGCGCCCTGCTCATGGTGTCCTGAGCAGGGCGCCCTCCCGGCGCGGGGTCAGCCCTTGAGCCGGGCCATCCACGCCTCGACCTCGTCGGCCTGCCGCGGCAGCTTGTCCGAGAGGTTCCGGTTGCCGTCCTCGGTGACGAGGATGTCGTCCTCGATCCGGACGCCGATGCCGCGGTACTCCTCGGGAACCGTCAGGTCGTCGGCCTGGAAGTAGAGACCGGGCTCCACAGTGAGGCAGACACCGGGCTCCAGCGTTCCGTTGACGTACGACTCGGTCCGCGCACCGGCACAGTCGTGGACGTCCATGCCGAGCATGTGACCGGTGCCGTGCAGCGTCCAACGGCGCTGGAGGCCCAGCTCAAGGACCTTGTCCACGGACAGGTCGCCGAACAGACCCCACTCGACGAGCTTCTCGGTGAGCACGCGCTGCGCGGCGTCGTGGAAGTCGCGGAAGTCGGCGCCGGGCTTCACCGCGGCGATGCCCGCCTCCTGCGCCTCGTACACCGCGTCGTAGATCTTCCGCTGCAGCGGCGTGAACGTGCCGTTGATGGGCAGCGTGCGGGTCACATCGGCGGTGTAGAGGTCGTTGGTCTCCACACCGGCGTCGAGCAGCAGCAGTTCGCCGGGGCGCACGGCGCCGTCGTTGCGCACCCAGTGCAGGGTGGTGGCATGCGGGCCCGCGGCGCAGATCGAGCCGTAGCCGATGTCGTTGCCCTCGATGCGGGCGCGGAGGAAGAACGTTCCCTCGATGTAGCGCTCGCTCGTGGCCTCGGCCTTGTCGAGGACCTTCACGACGTCCTCGAAGCCGCGCGCGGTGCTGTCGCAGGCCTTCTCCAGCTCGGCGATCTCGAAGGCGTCCTTGACCAGGCGCGCCTCGGAGAGGAAGACCCGCAGCTCCTCGTCGCGCTCCGCGGTGACCTTGTCGGTCAGCGCGGTCTCGATGCCGGCGTCGTGACCGCGGACGTTACGGACCGGGCCGGTGGCCTCGGTCAGCGCGGCGGGCAGCTCGCGGACGTCCTTCGCCGGGATGCCCAGCAGCTGCTCGGCCTCGGTCAGGGAGTGACGGCGGCCGACCCACAACTCGCCCTGGCCGTCGAGCCAGAACTCGCCGTTCTCCCGGTCGGAGCGCGGCAGCAGGTAGACGGTCGCCTCGTGGCCGTCGCCCTTCGGCTCCAGGACGAGGACGCCGTCCTGGGTCTGGTCACCGGTGAGGTACGCGTACTCGGTGGAGGCGCGGAAGGCGTACTCGGTGTCGTTGGACCGGGTCTTCAGCCGGCCGGCCGGGATGACCAGCCGCTCGCCAGGGAAGCGCGCCGACAGAGCGGCACGGCGGTCGGCGGTGTGTCCGGCCTGGGCGATCGGCTCCAAGCCGTGCAGCTCGGTGTCGGCCCAACCGGACTTCATGCTCGCGGCGAGCTCATCGGAGACGCCCGGGTACAGGCCGTTCTTCCGCTGCTTGACCGGTTCTGTCTCTTCGGTCTCCGGGTTCTCCGGGGTGAGCTCCTCAGACACGACTTGTCTCTCCTTGATACGACACTGGACCCCCTCCATCGTACGGGCGTACGGAAGGGGGCCCAGGGCCGGAAGGCCTCTTACACAGGGTGGCCCGCCCGTGCCGGCGGGTGCGCGGCGCGCTCAGTCGAAACGGGCGGCGAGCAGGACCACGTCCTCGGTGCCGTCGCCCTGGTCGATCCCGTCGGGCAGCACGGTCCGCACCACATGGTCGGCGACCGACCCGGCATCGTGGCGCAGCGCCTTGGGGACGCTCGCCGCCGCCGAGTGAAGCCGTGCGAACGCCCGGTCCATCGAGTCACCGGCGCGGCGCAGCAGACCGTCCGTGTACAGCAGGACCGTCTCGCCCGGTGCCGGGACGATCTCCACGCTCGGCGCCTCCCAGCAGGCGAGCATGCCCAACGGGGCGGAGAGAGTGGTCTCGACGTACTCGGTGCGCCGGTCGCCGACGATCAGCGGCGGGGTGTGCCCGGCACCGGCCAGCAGGATCTTGTGGCGGGAGGGCTCGCAGTACGCGAAGAGCGCGGTCGCGGAACGGGCCGGCTCGGTCAGCCGCATCAGGAGTTCGAGATCGGAGAGCACGGCGACCGGATCCTCGCCTTCCATCACCGCGTACGCCCGCAGGCCTGCCCGCAGCCGTCCCATGGCGGCGAGGGCGCTGGGACCGGAGCCGCCGACCGAGCCCACGGCGAGGCCGAGCGCACCCTCCGGCAGGGCCAGCGCGTCGTACCAGTCGCTGCCGCTCTGCGGCGCGGCGTGATGGCGAACGGCCAGCTGCACGCCGGGCACGCGGGGCAGCCGGCTGGGCAGAAGTTCCTCGGTGATGGTGGCGACGTCGGTCCTGGCCCGCTCCAGTTCCAGCAGCCGGGCCAGATGCTCGGCGGCGTACCCGGCGTAGAGCCCGACGAGATGGCGCTGACGTTCCAGCGGTTCGGCGGGTTCGTCGTAGAGCCAGACCGCGGCGGCGAGCCGTCCGGTGCGCTCGGTGGTGATCGGCAGCGCGTAGCTGGCGGCGTAGCCGAGACGGGCGGCGACCTCGCGCCTGCGGGGGTCCAGGCTGGTGTCGCCGAGCAGATCGGGGGTGGTCAGCGGGCCGTCGGCGTTGGGCAGACCCTCCAGGATGCGGCCGTAGGAGGTGGCACTCCTCGGCACCGTCTCGATCTGGCCGAGCTCCGCGTGGGCCAGCCCGAGACCGATGGTGCTGACGGGGCCGCGGAGGTCGGACGGTTCGAAGACGACCAGTCCGCGACGGGCGCCGACCAGAGAGGCTCCGGCGTCGAGAAGCTCGTGCAGGGCGTCGTCGAGGGTGCTGGTTCTGGCCAGCCGTTCGGTGAGCTCGTGCAGCGTTGTGAGGTCGGAGACCCAGCCCGCCAGACGGTCCTGGATGAAGGCGCCGGGCGCGGCCGGTACCTCGGAGAGAGGTCCGGCAGTGTGCGCCGAAACCGGAACTGTGGGATCGATTCCAGCCACTTTCGGCAGGTGTGGGGCGCTCATGGTCGCCGGCTTTCCGACTGGTTTGTTTCGTCGAATAGCATCGCAAACCCCCATGTCATTCTGCGCCGCTATCAGTGCATCCACATGTACACGCACAAGTAAGGCGATGTCCAGCATTGTCCCTGCGGGATTTGTGGTGTCCGAGGGGTAAGTAAGTTGGCCAAAAAATGCACCCTGCGGCGGTCATTTGCGGTCGACTGGGTCTGCTCGACCGGGGGTTGCCCTCGGATGAAGTCCCGGGGGCAGCGTCATTCCGGGCATGCTGGGTACGTGAATCTGTAGATGACCAGGGGCGGTCCCGACCACCTCCGGAACCTGACAGCGGGCCCGGGCGTCCTCACCTTTGACGGCCACGCCCCCTCCCCGAGTGGCGAGGGCTGTACGACGGACGGCAGGCGCGGCACGCGCCCTGCACCTAGCCATGATTTCGACTGGAACCGGCTCGATTCGGCTCAGCACAGCTCACGCTCGGTAGCGAAGACCAACCCGTACCGCAGGCTCGACGAGCATGTACACACAGTGAAGATTCGCACACGTGGTGTGACGCGCGCGTGGTGTGATGTGGACCCTCGGCGTTCAACGGAAAGGAACGAGCGCTCATGCGCGAGATCCTCGGAAGGCGACGCAGGATGCGGTTCGGACGCAGGGGTGGGGCCGCTCGTCTGGACGCGGCCCTGACCTGTGCCACCGCATGGCAGTGGCCCGTGCTCCCCGGAGTGGGCCTCCGGCCCGCCGGCAGTCGTGGTGAGCGTGGCCGCGGCTGCGCCTGTCCCGATCCCGAGTGCGCCGTGCCCGGCGCGCACCCCTTCGATCCCGGACTCCTCGCCGCGACGACCGACGCCCGGATGGTGCGCTGGTGGTGGGCGAACCGGCCCGCCGCGCCGGTCCTGCTGGCCACGGGCGGGCGTGCGCCGTGCGCACTGAGCCTGCCGGCGGTGGCCGGGGCCCGCGCACTGGCCGAGCTCGACCGGATGGGCATGCGGCTCGGCCCCGTGGTGGCGACGCCGACCCGGTGGTCGCTGCTGGTCGCTCCGTACACCCTCGAACGGCTCGGTGAACTACTGCACGCCCAGGACTGGGTGCCGAGTTCGCTGCGGTTCCACGGCGAGGGCGGCTATCTGGTTCTTCCGCCGTCCGAGATCGGCACGGGGCAGGTGCGCTGGGAGCGGGCTCCGGACCGGGGCTCCAGGCCGGGCCCCGGGGGCGGAGCGCCGGTCCGGGCGGTGGCGTCGCCGTGGCTGCCGGATGTGGGGGCGGTGCTGGACGCGCTGGTCCAGGCGAGCAACAGTGCCCCGGACGGCGGAAGCCGGCTCGCGTACTGACCGACGGGCTGCGGGCCGATGGCTCGCGCACTGACCGACGGGCGCTGGCCGATGGCGTACGTACTGACCGACGGTCGCGGGCCGATGGGGGGCGGGTTCGCTCTGCCGGGTCCGGTTGGGTCGCTGGGGCCGGTTCGGGCCGACGGGCCGAGGGGCGGACGACCGGGGCGAAGGGCGGACGGCCGGGGGCGAAGGGCGGACGGCCGCTCCGCCGTACTTCGCGTGCACTGCTGGAAGTGGCGCGCGGTCGGCGGCCGGATGCCTCGGGAATGTCGGGTCCGGTATGCCCGCGATGGTCGGCGTTCGCCGTGCCGCTTCCGTTCTTGATCCTTATCTGTTCTTTTCGGTCCGCCCTCATTGCCGACCGCTGTCGGGTACCTGGCGTTTCACTTCCGGGTGAGGTGATCGATGCGGGTGTTTCGGTCATGCGATGAAGGCTGTTTCGGTCATGTGGTGAGTGCTGTTTCAGTCATGCAAAGTCTGCCGGTGCAAAGTCTGCCGGTGGTCGGCTTTCTGATGCGCCTTCCGAAAGTCGTTCGAACTGTCTTCGAGGATCTCTTCGGGAGTTGCTCCGAGGCATATTCGGAAAGGGAGCGGGCCGGCGACTTCTGTCCGATACCGAGCGGTCCGGTGACGCGAGGCGCCGTTGTCGTCGCAGGGTCCAACCGGGCTTCCCTGGAGGAAGGTTGACGCCACGCCACTGCGGAAGCCGCCGCAGGGGTGCGTGAAGGGCGGCGGGGGCGGGGCGGGGCGGCACGTGAAGCCGAGGCTTGCCCAGGGGAGTCTGTGCAGGGCCTGTGCGCGGTTCGTGCGCCGCGTGGTGCGCCGTGCGCGCCGGGCCTGGACATGAGGATGCCCGATCGCTGGCGACGGGGGATGCACCAGCGACCGGGCTTCTAGAACGGTAACAAGAGATCTGCCGTTCGCAAATTCGATCTCGCGTATTCGGACAGCGATTTACCTGTGAGTACGGTGAGTTGTGACGGGTGTCACCGTACGGGCCGGGTGATGGTCACTGTCAGCTGAGGGTCACTTGGCGGTTGGTGAGCCCGCCACGCGCCCGCCGCTCCTCGGCCGTGAGCGGCGCGTCCGAAGCGAGCGCCGTCGCGAGCCGTTCCGCGAACGCGGCGGCGGGCTTCTCGCAGTCCTCGGCGACCATGGCGCTCGGCAGGTCCCAGACAGGGACCATCAGGCCGTGCGCGCGGAAGGAGCCGACCAGCCGGGTCCCCTCACCGAGCGACGAGGTGCCGGCGGCGTGCAGCCGGGCGAGTGCGTCGAGGAGCTGCTCCTCGGGGTGCGGCATGACCCAGCGCAGGTGGTTCTTCTCCGGGGTCTCGCACCAGTAGGCGGCGTCCACTCCGGAGAGGAGGACGGTCGGGATCGCCGCGTCGTTGGCGCGCTCCAGGGACGCGGACACCTCGGCCGTGGCGTTCTCGGCGTCCGGTACCCAGAACTCGAAGCCCGGGTGCACGACGGGCGCGAACGGCGCGTCGGCGTCGAGGACGTCCTGGAGCCGCGGCCCCTCGGCGGGTACGCGCCTGGCGGCGACGGGCGAGCCGGGCTCGGCCTCCAGGGCTCGCTGGAGGGTGTCGGCGAGGTCGCGGCTGAGGTCGCCCGAGGAGGTGTCGTTCTGCAGGGCGAGCAGGACCGAACCGTCGTCGCGGCGCAGGGCGGGCCACGCCATCGGGAGGACGGTCGCGAGCGTCACCGACGGCACGCCCTCGGGCAGTCCGCCCTTCAGCGTCAGTTCGACCGTCGCGGCGGGCACCAGTTCACGCAGTGCGACCCAGTCGCATTCGCCGGCCAGCCCTTCGAAGGGGCGCTGGACCAGCTCGGTCACGGCCTGGGCGGCGGCGCGGCCGTGACAGGCCTTGTACCGGCGGCCCGAACCGCACGGGCAGGGCTCGCGAGCCCCGACCACCGGGATCTCGCCGTCCGTGAGCTGCTGCTTCCCGGCCTTGGTCTGAGGGCGCTTCTTCGCCATGGTGGGCTTTCTCCCGATTGCGACAGTGCGGTCTGGGCCGCGAGCCTAGCCGTCCGTGCGCCGTCCGGGGGGCGTGGGCGGCGCACGGACGGCGGACACGGCGCCGCCGCGGGGCTCCGTCGCGCCGGTTGCCCGTCGGCGCGGGAGTCGGGGCACGCCCTGGAGACCGTGCTCGCCGGGGCCTGCGAGCAGGATGGACGGCCTGCCGGGCCAGTTCCTGGGGGTGGGTGCCCGGTCACTGCCGGTGCGCCGCCCGGCTTCAGCCCGCGTCGTCGAACGTGCCGGCGAAATCCAGCCCGCCGAGGTCTGCCGCACCGGCCGTACCCGAGCCGCCGCCCGGCAGTCCTGACACCCGCGGGGCTCGCCCGTTGTTCCGGGCGCCGCCCGGCTGCTCGCCCGGCCGCTCGTCGGGGCGGCCGTGTCCCTCGTTGACCAGCACCCAGACCGTGACCTCGCCGGACGAGTCGTCACGTACGCCCCACTCCTCGGCGAGGGCGCTGATGATGTTGAGCCCCCGGCCGCCGCGAGCGGTCACCGACGGAGTGGCCGGAACCGGCCGGGTCGGACCGCCTCCGTCCGTCACCTCGACGGTCAGCCCGCCCGCTCTGTCGACGCGCCAGGCGGCGCGCACGTCGCCGTCTCCCACGTCGGTGTGCAGGCCCAGCGGCCTGCCGTGCCGGCAGGCGTTGCTGAGCAGTTCGGAAAGGATCAATACAGCATCGTCGACGACCGAATCGGACACCCCGTGGCTGCGCAACTGCTCACGCATCCGGTGCCGTGCCTGACCCACGCCCGCAGGGCCATGGGGTACGGCCATGCTCGACGACGTGGGCACTTCCTGTGCCACCACCAACGCCACCCCCGAGACCTCCTTTGCCCCACGCCACGGAGTGGATGCCCCCCTGGACTGGACCGGAAACCGGCCAATGGCCTGCGAGTGACGCACTCGTAACGATCGGGTACGCGCCGAATGCGCCGGTGTACTCCCTGTGATCGGTGGTGAGCGGGTGCCGTCCCTCGTTGCCGACGGGCCCTAGGCGCGCCCCAGCTGTGCCAGAACCTGCTTCGGGCGGTTGGTGATGATGGCCTCGACGCCGAGCCGGACGCAGAGCTCGACGTCCTCCGGTTCGTTGACCGTCCAGACGTGCGCCTGATGACCGGAGCGGTGCAGACGGTCGATGTACCCCGGGTGGTTGCGTACGATCCGCATCCCCGGTCCCGCGACGAGGGCACCCGCCGGCAGCCGTCCGTCGCGCAGTCGCGGTGAGACGAACTGCATCAGGTATACGGTGGGAAGTTCGGGTGCGGCGTCCTGGATACGGTGCAGTGAGCGGGCCGAGAAGCTCATGATGCGGACCGGCGAGGGGCCGTCGGAGGGCGGCACGTCGAGCTCGAAGCGCTTCAGAAGGTGCAGCAGCCGCTCCTCGACCTGGCCGGCCCAGCGCGTCGGGTGCTTGGTCTCGATGGCCAGCTGCAGCGGACGGCCGCCGGCTCTCGTCTCGACGAGGAGCTCGAGGAGCCGTTCCAGGGTGAGTACGGAGGTGAGCTCGCCCGGCACCGGATCCCAGTCCGGTGACTCGGCCTCCTCGCGGTCCTTCCACGAGCCGAAGTCGAGGGCTGCGAGTTCGTTGAGCTCCAGGGCGGAGACGGCGCCGCGGCCGTTGGAGGTGCGGTTCACCCGGCGGTCGTGTACGCATACGAGATGGCCGTCGGCCGTGAGCCGTACATCGCACTCCAGGGCGTCCGCACCGTCCTCGATCGCCTTCCGGTACGCGGCCAGGGTGTGCTCGGGGGCGTCGTCGGACGCGCCCCGGTGTGCGATGACCTGGATGGGATGCTGGCTGGGGCGCTGCGGCCGTGCTTGGGTCACCCGCATCATGGTGTCACCGGGAGACCATGGACGTGCGCACCTTGTGGCGCGAGGCCGTTTTGTCCGATGTAAAGGCTCGTGCACAGATGCACAGGTCCTGCTTACAGTGGCCTGACGTGCTGTGGGAAAAGCTGACTCCAGACACGTACACAGCGGATCTCTTGCCGAATCATGATGTGGAACCGAGGAGTAAAGAGCTGTGAGCACAGAGAACGAGGGCAACGAGGGCACCGCGGCCGAGGCCGCCCCGTCCGTTCCGTCCGCACCTCCAGTGCCGGCCGACGCTCCCCAGGGACTCCCCGAGAGCGCGCCCGCCGCCCCGACGTACCCGGACGCGACGGCCACACAGCAGCAGCCGGCCGCATCCGCCCAGGAGCCGGAGACCGCCCCCGTGGCCCCGGTCCCGTCGGACGTGCCGCAGTACGCGCCCCCGCCGGCACCGCAGTCCGCAGCCGACGCCGGCTGGCCCCCGCCCCCGCCGGCGGTCCCGGCGTACGCGCACGGGGCGCAGGGCGGCGGCCCGGCATGGGGCCCGCCCGGTCAGCTGCAGACGCCCGACGCGCCGCGCAAGCGGGGTGCGGGCGGCCTGGTGGCCGCGGTGGTCGTGGCGGCACTCGTCGCGGGCGGAGTCGGCGGTGCCCTCGGTTTCTGGGCCGCGGACAGCAACAACGGCTCCGGCTCCTCCGGTTCGACCACGGTCTCCGCGTCGGGCACTCCGCAGGACCTCAAGCGCGACCCGGGAACGGTCGCGGGCGTCGCGGCCAAGGCGCTCCCCAGCGTGGTCACGATCGACGCGCAGAGCGGTGACGGGGAGGGTGGCACCGGCACCGGCTTCGTGTACGACAAGGAAGGCCACATCCTCACGAACAACCACGTGGTGGCCTCGGCTGCGGACAGCGGCCAGCTCACGGCGACGTTCTCCAACGGCAAGAAGTACGACGCCGAGGTGGTCGGCCGGGCCCAGGGCTACGACGTGGCCGTCCTGAAGCTCAAGAACCCGCCGCAGGGACTCACCCCGCTGCCGCTGGGCAACTCGGACCAGGTGGCGGTGGGCGATTCGACGATCGCGATCGGTGCCCCGTTCGGCCTGTCCAACACGGTCACCACGGGCATCATCAGCGCGAAGAACCGCCCGGTGGCCTCCGGCGACGGCTCGGGCGGCAGCAACTCGTACATGAGCGCGCTGCAGACGGACGCCTCCATCAACCCGGGCAACTCCGGCGGCCCGCTGCTGAGCGCCGGCGGCGCGGTCATCGGCATCAACTCGGCGATCCAGTCGACCGGAAGCACCGGCCAGAGCCAGGCCGGTTCCATCGGCCTCGGCTTCGCGATCCCGATCAACCAGGCGAAGAACGTCGCCCAGCAGCTGATCAAGACCGGCCAGCCGGTCTACCCGGTCATCGGCGCCACGGTGACGATGGACGAGAAGACCGGCGGCGCGGTCATCTCGGACCAGGGCGCGGGCGGCACGGAAGCGGTCAGCAAGGACGGCCCCGCGGCCAGGGCCGGGCTCAGGGCGGGCGACGTCATCACGAAGTTCAACGACACCGTCGTCGACAGCGGCCCGACCCTGATCGGCGAGATCTGGACCCACAAGCCGGGCGACAAGGTCAAGCTGACCTACAAGCGCGACGGCAAGACGTCCACGGTGGAAGTCACCCTGGGCGAGCGCAAGGGCGACAGCTGACCCGCTAGGCTGTCCTCCGCGTCGAAGCGGGTCTTCGCTGACCGTCGGCGCGAGGTGGGTTGCCCGAGCGGCCTAAGGGAACGGTCTTGAAAACCGTCGTGGCAGCGATGTCACCGTGGGTTCAAATCCCACACCCACCGCACAGGTGAGAGAAGTAGCAGGTAACAGGGCGGGTCTCCGGTTCGGAGGCCCGCCCTGTGCGTTCCCCGCGGGTCATCCGTATCCGGTTTCTGCTCGGCGGGTACGGGCGATGAGCGGGCCGGACTCACCTACCCCAGCCGGTCTCTGCCGCCCACCGCTCGGCGGGTGGTGAGGCGGGCGGCCGAGGCGATGGTGGCCCGGGCCTCGTGATCGGGGAGGCCGGTGCTGACGGCGGCTCGGGTGAGGGCGTCGGCCAACGCGTCTCCGAAGCCGTGTTCGTAGGCGCGGCAGGCCGCCCAGAAGAGCCGGGTGTTGCGCTGGCCCTCGTCCGCGGCCAGGACGAACTGGATCAGGCCGCGGCCCCGGTCGGGGTGGTCGTCCTGGCGCCGGGGGCGGGCAGGGGGCGTCAGGAGGTGGAGCAGGGCGCTGGGGCACGGCGCGGGCGGGAGGTTGCCGGTGCCGGGCACGAGGCGGTAGGTGCCGTGGGCGGTGACCGAGCCGGGGCCGACCAGATAGCCGCCGGCGCCTCGGATGTCGATGCCGGGGGCGAGGCGGCCGGCCGAGTTCGGTACGGCCACGCCGGGTGGGCCGGACAGCCAGATGTGGCGGCCGCCGCTGGGGGTGAGCACCGTGACGCTCGGCGGAAGAGTGAACAGGTGTTGCAGGGCCAGGTGTTGCAGGGCTGCCACGGAGTCGGTGCGGCCGGTGGTGTCGACGTCGAGGTCGATGCCGATGAGGTGGTGCGGGGCGCGTCCGCACGCGATGCCGTAGCCGGTGGCCCAGGGGGCGGCGGCGAAGAGGGCGCGTACGGCGGCAGGGTCGGTGGTGGCGTCGTGAACGCCGTGCCCGGGCCGCCCGCAGGCGCCCCGGCAGTCGGACGACGGGCTTTCGTCACGGTGCGGTGAACGCAGGGCGGGGAGTTTGTTGGCGGACAGCGGGATGACGGGGAGCCCGTGCTCGGCGGCGGAGAGCGCGTGGGCCAGGGCCAGGGTGGCGGTTCGCCGGTCGGTGGTGGCCATGGTTCTATGTTCGTACGAATGTTCGAATAAGGGAAGAGGGTGAGTGCTCGGGGGTGGTGGTCGCCGGTCGGTGGCGGAACGCTTCTTCCCCTGCGGGGCGTGGGTCCCCTCCGTGGGGCGGGGTTGGCCTGGGCGTTTGTGCGATCTGGGGGTTTATCTTCGCTTCCTCATGCTTGCGGGGGAATCAGGAAGTGTGGGCGGTTCGCCGGTTCGGTGCTGGGCAGCTCTGATCTCGCGACGTCGTGACCATCACCGGGGCGGTCGGCCAACTGGCCCGGGTTCAGCTTTGTTTCCGGTTCCTGGAGGAATAGACATGGCAAGCATCCGTACCGCTCGCGCCCTCGCCGTTGTTGCCGCCCTGCCTCTCGCCGCCGCCCTCTTCAGTGGTGTGGCCCAGGCCGACAACGGCTCCTTCGCGAACGACGGATCGAACGCGGGCGTGGCCACGATCAGCGGCAGCGGGGTCGGTGGGGACAACTTCGGGAATTCGTCCACCTCGCAGCAGCAGGCCACCGGATCCGGGGCGTCGAATCAGAGCAACTCCGCCCAGGTGAACGGCTCCGCGTTCACCGACATCGACCAGTCCACCCACAACCTGGCGGTGAACTTCACCAATCTCTGGTGAGCCGGCGCCTGCTGCCGTCCGGTCGGGGGGCCGGGCGGCGGCCGGGGGGGACGACGGCCTGCGTGGCGCCACTGCGGTGGCGGCGCGCGGGCCGTTCGGCCTCCGGGGTCAGGTGGGGATCGGGTGCGGAATCGAGGCGGGTCCGGGTGTCCGGTGCCTTGACAGCCGAGCAGAATCTGACGGACAGTCAGAAACCCTGATCCCCAAGCCTGTTCCAGGGAGGCAGCGCCGTGCATCTGGCCCCGACCGAGCGTCAGCAGGAGCTGCGCGCCGAACTTCGCGCCTACTTCGGTGAAGTGATGCCCGCGGGCGGTGGACACGCCGGCTCCGCCGCCCTGAACCCGGATGTCCAGGGCCTGGATGTCCAGGGCCCGGATGTCCAGAACCCGGGTGCCCAGGGTCCGGGCGCCCGGAGCCCCGACGCACAGCGGCGGCTGCTGCGCCGGATCGGTGCCGACGGGATGCTCGGTCTGGGCTGGCCCGTCGAGTACGGGGGGCAGGGCCGCGGCGCGGACGAACAGTTCGTGTTCTTCGACGAGGCCTACCGGGCCGGTGCCCCGGTTTCCATGGTCACCCTCAACACGGTCGGCCCCACACTCATGAAGTACGGGACCGAGGCGCAGAAGGAGTACTTCCTGCCGCGCATCCTGGCCGGCGAGCTCGTCTTCGCCATCGGCTACAGCGAGCCGGAGGCCGGGACCGACCTGGCCGCGCTACGCACCAGGGCCGTACGCGACGGCGACTCCTGGGTCATCGACGGGCAGAAGATCTTCACCAGCAACGCGCAGAACGCGGACTGGATCTGGCTCGCCTGCCGTACGGATCCGGACGTGCCCAAGCACCGGGGCATCTCGATCGTTCTCGTGCCGACGGATGCGCCCGGCTTCTCCTGGACGCCCATCGAGACCGTGGGCGGGCTGACGACGACCGCCACGTACTACGACGGCGTGCGGGTGCCCGCGACCGCGCTGGTCGGGGCGGAGAACGGCGGCTGGGGGCTGATCACCAACCAGCTGAACCATGAACGGGTGGCGCTCGCCGCGATCGGCATGCAGGCCGAGGACTTCTACGAAGCGGCGCTCGCCTCCGCCCGGACCCCCGACCCCGGGACGGGGCGACGGCCGGCCGACGAGCCGTGGGTCCGCTCGCGGCTGGCCGAGGCGCATGCCCGGCTGGCGGCGACACGCCTGCTCAACTGGCGCCTGGTGGGGGCTGTGGGAGCGGGAGCGCTGGCTCCCGGGGACGCGAGCGGCGTGAAGTTCGCGGGAACCGAGAGCGCCGTGGAGGTCTATCGGATGTGCCAGGAGATCACGGGAGACAGCGGAACGGTCCGGGGCGGCTCGCCCGGCACCTTCGGGGACGGGGAGCTGGAGCGGATGAACAGGGCGGCGCAGATCAACACCTTCGGGGGCGGGGTGAGCGAGGTGCAGCGGGAGATCGTCGCGACGATGCGGCTCGGCATGAAGAGGGGGAAGCGGTGACGGCCGGGCAGGGCGTGCGGGACGAGTTGTACGAGCGGCTGAGGGTTTACGAGGGCCGGGCGGCGGCCACGTCGGGCGTCGGCAAGGACCTGGTCAACGAGCCGATGATCAGGCATTGGTGCGAGGCGATGGGGGACACGCACCCCGCCTACGGCGGACCTGGCGCTGTCGCCCCGCCGACGATGCTCCAGGCGTGGACGATGGGCGGGCTCTCCGGGCACACGGACCGGAGCGGGGCGTACGACGAACTGTTCGGTCTCCTCGACGGGTCCGGTTACACCTCCGTGGTCGCGACGGACTGCGAACAGGAGTATCTGCGCCCTCTGCGGCCCGGGGACCGGATCACCTTCGACGCGGTGATCGAGGCGGTGTCGGAGCGCAAGACGACGAAGCTGGGAACGGGTTACTTCGTCACCACGCGCATGGACGTCCGGGCGCAGGACGAACCCGCCGGGACACACCGCTTCCGAATCCTCAAGTACCGGCCGTCGAAGCCGATGCCCGAGCCGATGAGCAACCCGAACCCCGAGCCGATGCGCAACCCGAACCCTGAGCCGATGCCCGATCCGAAGCTGATGCCCAATCCGAAGTCGGATCCGAATCCGAAGGCCGAGCCGGTGGAGGAACCGGCGAGGAAGCTGCGGTCCAGGCCGGTGATCAACCGGGACAACGCCGGATTCTGGGAGGGTGTCGCCGCCCACCGGCTGCTGATTCAGCGGTGCACGGCGTGCGGCACACTGCGCTTCCCCTGGCTGCCCGGATGCAACGCCTGTGGGGCGTCCGAGTGGGACACGGTCGAGGCGTCGGGCGAGGGCACTGTCTTCAGCCATGTCGTGATGCACCACCCGTCCTTCCCCGCGTTCGGTGAGAACGGCGAGGGCGGGCCGTACGCGGTCGCGTTGATCGAGCTCGCGGAGGGCGTCCGGATGGTCAGCAGCGTCATCGGGGTGCCCTGCGACAAGGTGCGGGTGGGCATGCCGGTGCGGCTGGAATTCCTGCGAACGGACCCCGAGCTGGTACTGCCGGTCTTCCGGGGAAGTGAGGGCTGACATGGATTTCACGCCGAGCGAGGAACAGGCGGCGGCGCAGGGACTCGCCGCGCGGATCCTCGGCGATCTGTCGACGCACGATCGTCTGGTCGAGGCCGGCAGCGGTACGGACGCCGAGCTGTGGAAGGAACTCTGCGCGGCCGGTCTCCTCGGCGCGGTCGAGGAGACCGGACTACTCGGGTTGGTGCTGCTGGCGGAGGAGCAGGGCCGGACGACCGCACAGGTCCCCTTCGTGGCGAGCTGTGTGTACGGGCTCCTCGCCGTCGCCGGGCACGGTACGGAGGAGCAGCGGGGGCGCCTGCTGCCACCGCTCCGGGACGGTACGGCCGTGGTGGCAGGGGCCTTCCCGGCCCGCGGCACCGTCCAGGCGGAGCCGGACGACGGGCTGAGCGGCCTCGTGCCGCCGGCCGTGGGTGGTGGGGTGAGCGACACCGTGCCTGCGGCCGCGGTTGGTGGGGTGAGCGGCATCGTGCCTCCGGCCGCGGGAGGCGGGCTGAGCGGCACCGCGCTCCCGGCCGGGAGCGGCACCGTGTCGCCGGCCGCGGGCGGACGGCTGAGCGGGAGTGTTCCGCTGGTGCCGTGGCTGCGCGACGCCACCCACGTCCTGGTCGCGGCCGCGGACCGGAGCCTGTGGATCGTACGGACCGCGGACTCCGGGGTGGTGACCGAACCCGTGGAGACCACGGCCCCGTGGTCGGCCGGACGGCTCGTGCTGGCCGGGGCGCCCGCGGAGCGGCTGGGCGGACCGGGGGCGTACGAGGAGATGCTGGCCACCGCCCGGACGGCGTTTGCCGGAGTGCAGGCGGGCGTGTGCGCCGGTTCACTGGCCCGTGCGGTTGAACACACCGGTACGCGAGAGCAGTTCGGGCGCCCGCTCTCGACCAATCAGGCGGTGCTGCTGCGGGCCGCCGACGCGTACATGGACACCGAGGCGATACGCGTCACGGCATACGAAGCGGCATGGCGGCACGACGAAGGACTGCCGTACGGGGAGCAGGCGCTGACGGCGGCGTGGTGGGCGTCCGAGGGCGGAAGGCGGGTCGTCCACGCAGGTCAGCATCTGCACGGCGGCACGGGCGCCGACCTCGACCATCCCGTGCACCGCCACTTCCTCTGGGGGCGCCAACTCGACGCCCATCTCGGTGGCAGCGGCACGGTGCTTCAGGAACTCGGCGAACTACTGGTGAAGGAGGGACCGGAGTGAAGACCGGCGAGGAACTGGCACCGCTGGAGATCGCGGTGACCCGCACCCTGATCGTTGCGGGCGCGATCGCCTCCCGCGACTACCAGGACGTGCACCACGACGCGGAGCTGGCGCAGGAGAAGGGGTCTCCGGACATCTTCATGAACATCCTGACGACCAACGGCCTGGTCGGACGGTATGTCACCGACCACTTCGGGCCATCGGCCGTGCTCAGGCGGGTCGCCATCAGGCTCGGCGCTCCCAACTACCCGGGCGACACGATGGTGTTGAGCGGGACGGTCACCTCGGTGGCGGACGACGGAACGGCCGAGGTGTCGATTGTCGGCGACAACGGGATCGGCAGGCACGTGACCGGTTCGGTGACCGTCGGTGTGCCGGAGGGCTCCGCATGAGCGTGCGCAGAGCCGATTCGCTCGGCGGGAAGGCGGCGGTGGCGGGGATCGGGGCGACCGAGTTCTCCAAGCAGTCCGGCCGCAGCGAACTCAAACTGGCCGTCGAGGCGGTGCACGCGGCCCTCGACGACGCGGGGCTCACGCCCGCCGACGTCGACGGACTGGTCACCTTCACCATGGACACCAGCCCGGAGATCACCGTCGCGCAGGCGGCCGGCATCGGTGAGCTGTCGTTCTTCTCGCGCATCCACTACGGCGGTGGCGCGGCCTGTGCCACGGTTCAGCAGGCGGCCCTCGCCGTCGCCTGCGGGGTGGCCGACGTCGTCGTCTGCTACCGGGCGTTCAACGAGCGGTCGGGGCGCCGCTTCGGCTCCGGGGTGCAGCAGCGGGAGCCCACGGCCGAGGGGGCCGCGCTCGGCTGGAACCTGCCCTTCGGGCTGCTCACGCCCGCCTCCTGGGTGGCCATGGCGGCCCAGCGCTATCTGCACACGTACGGGCTGACGCCGGAGGCCTTCGGCCACGTAGCGGTCACCGACCGGCGCCATGCCGCCAACAACCCGGCCGCCTACTTCTACGGGAAGCCGATCACCCTCGCCGACCACGCCGCTTCGCGGTGGATCGTCGAACCCCTGCGGCTTCTCGACTGCTGCCAGGAGACGGACGGCGGGCAGGCGATCGTCGTCACCAGCGCGGAACGGGCCCAGGACCTGCGGCAGCCGCCCGCGGTGATCGTCGCGGCCGCCCAGGGTGCCGGACGGGCGCAGGAGCAGATGACGAGCTTCTACCGCGACGACCTGACGGGGCTGCCGGAGATGGGCGTCGTCGCCCGCCAGTTGTGGCGCAACTCGGGCCTGGCCGCCGCCGACATCGACGTGGCGATCCTGTACGACCACTTCACCCCCTTCGTGCTGATGCAGTTGGAGGAGTTCGGCTTCTGCGGACCGGGGGAGGCCGCGGACTTCGTGGCCGACGGCGCACTGCCCCTGAACACCCACGGCGGTCAGCTGGGGGAGGCCTATCTGCACGGGATGAACGGCATCGCGGAGGCGGTCCGGCAGATCCGGGGGACTTCGGTGAACCAGATACCCGGAGCGGCCACCTCCCTGGTCACGGCAGGCACAGGGGTGCCGACCTCGGGCCTCGTGCTGGGCCGGGCGCGGTGAACGGCCGGGCCCGTTCCGAGGAGGGCGGGCCGCGGTCCGGGTCCGCGGCCCGGGGGGCGACCCTGAGTGCGGGAGGACGGCCCCTCCACCTTCAGGAGGTGGAGGGGGCCCCGCCCCTACACCCTGAGGCGGACGCCGTTTCGGGACCTGGGGCCGATCCCCGCGACAGTGCCCGCTCCTAGCGTGGAGTTATGACCACGCCAGTCTGCACGGGCGCCTCCAGGGGAGCCGCTGTCACCACCCCGGACGCGCAGCGCGGCCCGCATGCGCCGACGCACACCGCGCCCCCGCCGCGCGGGCAGCACACGGTGCCCGCCGCGCATCCGCCGCGCTCGTCGCTCGCCCCGTACGCCGTGCCGCGTACCCCGGCCGCCACGCGCGGCCCGGCCACCGCGCGATCGCCCTACCGTGCGCGCACGCCGTACGTCCCGTACCCGTCGTTCACGTCCTTCGTGAAGGCCCGCGGGCCGGTGCTGCTGCGCGCCGCCCGCTCGCTCACCGCGAACCCCAGCGACGCCGAGGACCTGCTGCAGACCGCGCTGACCAAGACGTACGTCGCCTGGGAGCGGATCGAGGACCACCGGGCGCTCGACGGCTACGTCCGCAGGGCCCTGCTGAACACCCGCACCTCGCAGTGGCGTAAACGCAAGGTCGACGAGTTCGCCTGCGAAGAGCTGCCGGAGCAGGAAACGGTGCCCGGCCCCGACCCGGCCGAACAGCAGACGCTGCACGACGCCATGTGGCGTGCCGTGCTGAAGCTCCCCGACCGTCAGCGGGCCATGGTCGTCCTGCGCTACTACGAGGACCTCAGCGAGGCCCAGACCGCCGAGGTCCTCGGGGTGTCCATCGGGACGGTCAAGAGCGCGGTGTCCCGGGCGCTCGGCAAACTGCGCCAGGACCCGGAGCTGACCCCCGTCCGATGAGCGTCCAGCCCTCGGCGAACGGGCCTGCCTCGGCGAACGGGCCTGCCTCGGTGCGCGGCCAGCCCTGCCCCGGTGACCGGACAACCCTCGGCGAACGGGCCTGCCTCCGACGGTCAGGCCCGACCCACCAGCAGGCTGCCCCCTGCTGGCGGGCTGCCCCGCTGGTGGCAGACGCCTGACCTCGGTGATCGGCGTGCCCCGGGCGGCCGACGTGTCACGGGCACGCACGGGAGCGGGAGCGTACTCCGGCCTGTCCGGCTGGTGTGAATTTGCCGGACGCCACCGAATTCGTTCTCCCGGGAGTAGTGACATACCGCTCGGTATGTGCGCAGAATCAGCGGAACCTTACTGCCGCGTAGCGCCCACCGGGAGGACGCCGTGCTCAGCACCATGCAGGACGTACCGCTGACTGTCACCCGCATCCTGAC
The DNA here is from genome assembly GCF_040295435.1 of Streptomyces sp. NPDC002809. NCBI lineage: Bacteria > Bacillati > Actinomycetota > Actinomycetes > Kitasatosporales > Streptomycetaceae > Streptomyces > Streptomyces sp. NPDC002809. Next base: position 130,830 of record NZ_JBEOVJ010000001.1, on the reverse strand, counting down.
CCATGGGATGACCATCCACGGCAAGTCGCAGGTCACGACCTGGACCGGAGAGCCGGAGCCGCACCGGCGCAGCTTCGCCGAGATCGGCCGGCGGGCCACCCAGCTCGCCCACGCCCTGCACGACGAGCTGGGCATCGACGGGGACCAGAGGATCGCAACCCTCATGTGGAACAACTCCGAGCACGTGGAGGCGTACCTCGCCATCCCGTCGATGGGAGCCGTTCTGCACACCCTCAACCTCCGGCTCCCCGCCGAGCAGCTGGTCTGGATCGTCAAGCACGCCGACGACAAGGTCGTCATCGTCAACGGCTCGCTGCTTCCGCTCCTCGCCCCGCTGCTCCCCCAGCTGACATCGCTGGAGCACGTCGTCGTCGCGGGTCCCGGTGACCGCTCCGTCCTGGACGGCGCCGCGGCGCGGGTGCACGAGTACGAGGAGCTGATCGCCGGCCGTCCCACCAGCTACGACTGGCCCGAGCTGGACGAACGCCAGGCCGCAGCCATGTGCTACACCTCCGGCACCACGGGGGACCCCAAGGGCGTCGTCTACTCCCACCGCTCGATCTACCTGCACTCCATGCAGGTCAACATGTCCGAGTCGATGGGCCTGACGGACAAAGACACCACCCTGGTGGTCGTCCCGCAGTTCCACGTCAACGCCTGGGGTCTGCCGCACGCCACGTTCATGTCCGGCATCAACATGCTGATGCCGGACCGCTTCCTGCAGCCCGCCCCGCTCGCGGACATGATCGAGCGCGAGCGCCCGAGCCACGCCGCGGCCGTCCCCACGATCTGGCAGGGGCTGCTGGCCGAGGTCACGGCCAACCCCCGCGACCTCACCTCGATGGCCAACGTCACCATCGGCGGCGCCGCCTGTCCGCCTTCCCTCATGGAGGCGTACGACAAGCTCGGCGTCCGCCTCTCCCACGCCTGGGGCATGACGGAGACCTCGCCGCTCGGCACCATGGCCAACCCGCCGGCCGGGCTGACCGAGGAGCAGGAGTGGCCCTACCGCATCACGCAGGGCCGTTTCCCGGCCGGTGTCGAGGCGCGGCTGTCGGGTCCCGCCGGCGAGCATCTGCCGTGGGACGGGGAGTCGGCCGGTGAGCTGGAGGTGCGCGGTCCCTGGATCGCCGGTGCGTACTACGGCGGCGCCGACGGCGAGGCGCTGCGGCCGGAGGACAAGTTCAGCGAGGACGGCTGGCTGAAGACCGGCGACGTCGGTGTGATCAGCCCCGACGGCTTCCTCACGCTCACGGACCGGGCCAAGGACGTCATCAAGTCCGGTGGGGAATGGATCTCCAGTGTCGAGCTGGAGAACGCCCTGATGGCGCACCCCGATGTGGCCGAGGCCGCGGTCGTGGCCGTTCCGGACGACAAGTGGGGCGAGCGCCCGCTCGCGACCGTCGTTCTCAAGGAGGGCGCCACGGCCGACTACGAGGCGCTGAAGACGTTCCTCGCCGAGTCGGGCATCGCCAAGTGGCAGCTGCCGGAGCGTTGGTCGGTCATCGCGTCCGTGCCGAAGACGAGTGTCGGAAAGTTCGACAAGAAGGTGATCCGGAAGCAGTACGCGGCGGGCGAGCTGGACATCACCCAGCTCTGAACCACCGACGGCGGATACCCGGATACGCGGGTACGCGGATACCCGGAAACGCGGATATGACGAGGGCGGTACGGGATCCGTACCGCCCTCGTCTCCTTCGTGTTCCGCTGCCGGGAGGCGGTCAGTTCGTGCCGATCTTCGCGAGCAGATCGACGATGCGGGACTGCACCTCGTCGCTTGTCGAGCGTTCCGCGAGGAAGAGGACCGTCTCGCCCGAGCTCAGCTTCGGCAGCTCCGAGCGGTTCATGTCGGCCGAGGTGTAGACGACCAGCGGGGTGCGGTTGAGCTGGCCGTTGGCGCGCAGCCAGTCGACGATCCCGGCGCGGCGGCGGCGTACCTGCATCAGGTCCATCACCACCAGGTTCGGCCGCATCCGGGTCGCGAGCGAGACCGCCTCGCTGTCCGTCGCGGCGCAGGCGACCTGCATGCCACGCCGCTCCAGCGTCTGGGTCAGCGCGAGCGCGATCTCCTCGTGCTCCTCGATCAGCAGGACGCGGGGCGGATGCTGTTCGCTGTCGCGCGGTGCGAGTGCCTTGAGGAGTACGGCGGGGTCGGCACCGTACGCCGCGTCCCGCGAGGCCTGTCCCAGACCGGCGGTCACCAGGACCGGCACCTCGGCCGCCACCGCCGCCTGGCGCAGCGACTGCAGTGCCTTGCGGGTGATGGGGCCGGTCAGCGGGTCCACGAAGAGCGCGGCGGGGAACGCCGCGATCTGTGCGTCGACCTCCTCGCGCGAGTGCACGATCACCGGCCGGTAGCCGCGGTCGCTCAGCGCCTGCTGGGTGGAGACGTCGGGGGCGGGCCAGACGAGGAGCCGGCGCGGGTTGTCCAGCGGCTCCGGGGGCAGTTCGTCGTCGACGGGCTGCGGCGACGGGCGGTTGGCGACCTCGACCGCGCCGCCGGGGCCGTCGAGCGGCTCCGGTCCCTCGGCGGCGCCCTCGTCGGGCGCCCCTATGGCGTACGCGCGTCCTTCGGCCGCCGGAGCGGCGAGCAACTGCCCCGAACCCTGGCCCTGCACGGTGCCGCCCGTGCCACCGGGGCCGGTCTGCGGGGCGGGCGGCTGCGGCGCGGTGACGGCCGGTGCGGTGGCCGCCGACGGCAGGGCGGCGCGCTCGTTGCGGTCGCCCTCGGGGGGTGCGGCGAGCTTGCGGCGCCGGCCGGCTCCGCCGCTGCCGCCGAGCGTCTGGTTCTGCTGGTGGGCGATGTGCTGGGCGAACGGCACGCCCTGCCCCAGCGTCCGCACGCTGAACGCCCGCCCTTGCGTCGAGTCCGACGAGCCGGGCATGGGAGCCTCGGCGGGCAGCGGCTGCCGCCGCGCGTTCGGGCCGGGCGAGAGCGTCCGTGGACGTGTGCCGTCGTGTGCCGTCGGGTCCGGGGGCCCTGCCGGGCCCGCAGGGCCGTCGGCGCCATCGGGAGCGGCGCCACGGGCGTTTCCGGCCGTGGTCGTACCGGTGGTGTGCGTGGTCCGCCCGGAGGCGGCCGGGGCGGGGTCGCCTTCGAGTCCTTCCAGGGCGGCGGGGCCCTGGCCCGACGCGTCGTCCATCTCCCAGCCGCCGGGCTGCACGGGCGGCGAGGGCCGATCCGAAGCGCCGGCGGGCCCGCCCTGCTCGGGCAGCCCGAACGGCGTGTCCTGCTCCTCCGGTGGAGCCGGAGGAGCATCGGCGTGCCGGGCCCGGCGTCGCCCGGTCGGGACGGGGTGCGCCTGCGGCGGGGTGTGGTCGTGCTCCGGCGCGCCGGACACCGCGTCATGGCGTCCGGGAAGCGAGGCGTCCGCCTCACCGGCGGTGGGCGGTACCCGGTCGGCGTCGGCGGGCGGGAGCGCGAAGGGGACGCGGGGGCCCGCCTCGGCCTGGGCGGCCCGGTCCTGGGCGGCCGACAGGGCGCGACGGGCGCGCCGTCCGGTCGACTGCTGCGCCGGCGCACCGGCCGGTGCCGGTGCCTGTCCGTACGCCGGCTCTTCGGACATCGCTTGTCCGGGCGTCGGCTGTTCGGACACCGCTTGTCCGGACACCGCTTGTCCGGACACCGCTTGTCCGGGCGTCGGCTGTCCGTACGCAGGTTGTGCGTGTGCAGGCTGTCCGTGCGCAGGCCGTCCGTGCGTCGACTGTCCGTGCGACCGGGCGGTTTCTTCGTGTCCGGGGAAGGCCGCGGAGCCCACGGCCTCCACTGCGGTTCCGGCGGTTCCGGTGGCTCCGGACCCGGCGGTTCCGGCGGTTCCGGCGGCTCCGGACCCGGCGGTTCCGGCGGTTCCGGCGGCTCCGGACGCTGCGGTGTTCCCGGCGGCCGGAAGTGCCAGTTGGTTCTCGCCGCCCCGGTGCGCCCGGTGTCCGCCCGCCGGCACCGGCACCGGCGCCTCGGCCGGAACACCCTGCGGAGGAACGGTCTGTCCGCGCTGCGGACGGCCACCGGCTCCCTGCGCCCCCTCGGCGGCCGTCACGACGGACCCCTCCGACGGCGCCGGGGCCGCGACCGCGGGCAGTGCGAGAGCCTGTCCGGGCCCCTGCTGCCCGGTGCCGGCCGGGTCGCCGCTCTCCGCCGGGCTCGGCCGGCCGCGCCTGCGCCCGGATCCCCCGCTCCGCGGGGCCGGGGAGAGTTCGGGCGGGCCCGCAGCGTCGGGCGCGGGCATTTCCGCGGACTCGTGTGCGGGGTCGCCCCCGGCCTCCCGGCGCGCACGCCGCCGCCCGGTCGGCTCGGCCGCCCCGGTACCGGCAACTCCGGACTCGGCGGCCCCGAGCTCGCCCGCGCCGTCGGAGCCGCCCACAGGGCTCTCCAGGAAGGCATCCGTGGATGACCGGCGCGCCCGGCGCCGCCCCCTGCCGCCCTCGGTGACCGGGACCTCGCCCGACGCCCCGGAATCGCCCTGGGCCTCAGGGACCGGCGGAGCCACAGCGGCCTCGGGAGCCATCGGCGGCATCACGGTCCCGGAACCCGCGCCCAGCGGGACCTCGAGCACGTACGCACTGCCGCTCATCCCGGGCATCTCATGCGTCTGGAGCACACCACCGTGCGCCCGCACGATCCCGCGCACGATCGGTTCGTGCACCGGGTCTCCCCCGGCGAACGGTCCACGCACCTCGATCCTTACGACGTCGCCGCGCTGCGCCGCCGCCACGACGACCGTCGAGTCGACGTACCCGCCGCCCGGCACCAGCCGGGCCTTTCCGGTGGAGTCGACCCCGGCGACGTCCGCGACCAGGTGCGCGAGCGCGGTCACCAGCCGCCCCGCGTCGACCTCGGCCTCGATCGGGGGCGCGTGCACGGCGAACTGGGCGCGGCCCGGCCCGATCAGCTCGACCGCGGCGTCGATACCGGCCGTGACCACCCCGTCGAGCAGCACGTTCGTCTTGACGAGTGCCTCGGAGCCGCCGTCCAGGCGCTGGTAGCTCAGTACGTTGTCGACGAGGGTCGTCATACGCGCGTAGCCCGCGGCCAGGTGGTGCAGGATCTGGTTGGCCTCGGGCCACAGCTGGCCCGCGGGGTCGGCGGCGAGCGTGGACAGTTCGCCGCGCAGCTCCTGGAGCGGCCCGCGCAGCGACTCGCCGAGCACGGCGGTCAGCTGGGTGTGCCGGGCGGACAGGTCCGCCAGCCGCTCGGCCTGCTCCTCCAGCTCGGAGGCGTACCGCTCGGTGCGGTCCGCCAGTTCGGCAGCGTGCTGTTCCGTCAGCCCGGAGACCTCGGCGGCGTGCCGCTCGGTCAGGTCCGTGACCTCGGCGGTGTGGCTCGCGGTCAGCTCGGTGACCTCGGTCCTGCGCTGCTCGTCGAGCTCCTCGTACGGCCGGCGGTCGGTGAAGGTCATGACCGCGCCGACGAGCTGGTCGCCGTCGCGCACGGGCGCCGTGGTCAGGTCGACGGGCACCTGCGCACCGCTCTTGGACCACAGGACCTGCCCGCGCACCCGATGCTTGCGCCCCGACTTGAGGGTGTCCGCCAGTGGCGACTCCTCGTACGGGAACGGCTCACCCTCGGCGCGCGAGTGCAGGATCAGGGGATGGAGCTCCTGGCCGCCCAGGTCGCTGGCGCGGAAGCCCAGGATCTGCGCGGCGGCGGGGTTCACGAGGACGACCCGGCCGTCCGTGTCGGTGCCGACGACGCCCTCGGCCGCGGCGCGCAGGATCATCTCGGTCTGGCGCTGGGACCGGGCCAGCTCGGCCTCGGTGTCGACGGTGCCCGACAGATCGCGCACGACGAGCATCAGCAGCTCGTCGCCCGTGTAGCTGCCGCTGTAGGAGCTCTGGACGTCGGTGTAAGCCGCCTGCCCGTCCTCCAGGCTGGCGCTCGTCACCTCGACGGGGTACTCGTTGCCGTCGGTACGCCGCGCGGTCATCCGCGTGGGCTTGGTCCGGCCCCGCTCGTCCGCAGCCTCCGGCCTCCGCATCGACCCCGGGATCAGCTTGGAGTCGAACTCCGGCAGCAGATCGAGCAGTCCGCGACCCACGAGCGCGGTGCCCGGAGTCTCGAACATTTCGAGGGCGATGGTGTTGGCGTTGACGACCGTACCGTTGCAGTTGACGAGCAGAAGCCCGTCCGGAAGGGCGTCGAGTATGGCTGCGAGGCGAGCAGCGCCTCGGGATGGCCTGCTGCTCACGACGACGCTTCCTCCCTGGTTACTGCACCTTGCCGACAGCGGGCCCCATCTTGCCCCTCGGGCCTCAGGCTGTCACTGGAGGAGTCTAAAGGCTGGGGAGGGGCCAGGGGCGGCGGATGAGGGGGAGCTCTCACCAAGGTTCTGTGCATACGGTGTACGACTCTGGCCCATTACGTGCACCGCGGGCCGCCCCGCGAGGGGTGCAGCCGCAGCTCACCGCACGTTCGGGAGCACCGGCCGCAGGCTGTTCCACCGCCCGATCTCGCACCCGTTGGTCCGCTCGAACGCGGAGTCGATGCTTCGCCCCTGCCACGTTCCGGTGATGCGGGCGGTGGCGGTTCCGCCGAACTGCTGCGTGCACATCGCGTCCCGGGGGACCGGCGCGAACGGGTCCGCGCTCTCGTGCGGCAGCCGCGCCAGCCGGTCGCAGGCCTGCTGCGCCACGGGGTGGCTGCCGCCCGCGGGCTCGCACTCCAGCTCGTAACGGCCGTCGGCCTCCGGGTTGCCCGACCCCGAGACGACGACGGTGAGATGCGTGCTCGTGTCCTCGGCCGGCAGCACGGGCAGCGGAAGCGACAGCGGCAGCGGAAGAGGACCGGCCACGGCCGTCGCCGCGGGTGCGGCTGCGGCCAGCGCGGCCAGCGACACGACGGCGGTGAGGGCGAGACGACGCATCATGCGGGCTCCTGTGGTCGTGCGTGTCGCCGGTCCGGGCCGGCGACGGAGGGAAACGAAGGGCGGGCGCCCCGCCATGACTAACGCTCGGCACGCCACGGCGTTGCGCAATCGCAGGCGCTTTGCCCTCGCGGCCGACTGCCTAGTACCGTAGGCAGCGATTGGTGACGCAACGCTCAGCTGTGTCATCATCTGCACGCACCACTCGCGTTCGCGCGGGGTGTGCTGGAGGCGTCGCCTAGTCCGGTCTATGGCGCCGCACTGCTAATGCGGTTTGGGTCTTAAAGCCCATCGAGGGTTCAAATCCCTCCGCCTCCGCTTGAACACCGAAGCCCCGTGCCACTGGCCGGGGCTTCGGTCGTTCCTGCGTCGGGGTGCGGTGGAGGCGGGGCCGTGAGGGGGCTGGGGCGGGGCTGGCCGGGGGCGTCTCGAACCGGTGTTCTCGCAGCTCAGCAGCGGTACGGCTAATGGATTTCGCGTCACGGCGCAGGTCATGTAATGTTGTTCTCGCAACGCCGACGGGGCAGAAAAAAGCCCGGGAAGCACAAGCACTCGTAGCTTAACGGATAGAGCATCTGACTACGGATCAGAAGGTTGCAGGTTCGAATCCTGCCGAGTGCACAGCAGGCGAGAGGCCCTCAGGAGAAATCCTGAGGGCCTCTCGCGTTGTCCGGGCAGCTGCCCTGGCCGGCGCGCGGCAGGTGTCATGGGTCCGCAGAACGGTGAAGGCGTCGTGATCGGCATGGAGCGACAGGACTGTTGCGGAACGGCTCCCGCAACCTGGGAGGACCCTTTGTATCCCGGGCACGGTGACGGGTCGATGCTCGGCGCCGACGGCTGCGGAGCCGAGGCCGTGCATGTGGACGCGACGCCCGGACCTGACAGCCGCGGCGAGGGGGAGGAGCCCCCGATCGGTGAACTCTGCTGAGCCGGGGCTTCGTTGTCTCAGGTCCAGTTACGCTCGGCCGCCGCGACGGACACCTGGCTGGTACTTGCCGCGCTGGGGAACCTGGGCGAGCGGGACACCCGCCGGCTGTACACGAACCGGCTCGTGGACGAGGTGCTGCTGTACGAGTTCACCGGGGTGCGCCGTGGGCGTACCGACGCTCGGCACGGCCCTGCCCCACGTGATCGGCGGGGACGGCGAGAGGATGCGCCCACCACACCGACAGAGACGAGGAAGAGCCCGTGAGTGGACAGACCCCGCGCAGTGCCACGGCTTTGTATGCGACAGCCGCGACCTGCGCGGCCATAGGTGCTCTGCTGTGGCTGCGCAGCCGGACCAGCACGGCATCCAGCCTCTACCTGTATGGATCCTCCCCGGACGGCGGCAGCTACAAGCCGTCGGCCTGGCGGGTGTGGTCGCCGGTGGTGCCCGAGGAACGTCTTGGCATGTATCTCCTCGCGGCAGCGCTCGTACTGGCCCTTGCGGCGCGCCTGGTTGCCACCTGGCGCGAGTGAACCGTGCCGGAGCGACGTTCCCGGCGACAGCGTCAGCAGGTACGTAGCTGCCCGTAAAGACGAAGTGCCGGGCACAGGAGCGCTGAGCCGCTGTGCCCGGCATGGACCCGGTACGCCGCCTTGGGTCAGGCCTCGGCGTTGGCGGCCGCGGTCACCTGGGGCTGCTGCGCGGGGCGGACGACCGGCCGGCGCCTGGCCGGGAGGCCGAGGGTGGGGTGGGCGACGCCCCAGGCCGTGCCCTTGCAGACCAGTTCCTTGTAGACGGCGGCGAGCCGGCCGGTCAGGGCAGCACTCACGGCGCGGTCGTCGGCGGTGACGTACTGGATGAGGCCCTCCCTGCGGCCCAGCGAGATGCACTGGTTGAAGTAGCGGAGCGGGGTCTTCGGCATCTTCGTGCCGGTCAGGCGTGCCGCGATGGCGTCGGCGGCCTGCCAGGCGGTGGGGACGCCCGACGCGCACGACATCCGCAGCGGCTTGTCGCCGGGGCCCGCCACCAGGGCCGCGTCGCCGACGGCGTACACGTCCGGGTGCGAGAGCGAGCGCATGGTCGCGTCGACCACGATCCGGCCGGTGTCGGAGACCTCCAGCGTGGTGGCCTCGGCGATCGGGTGGACCGCGAAGCCCGCGGTCCAGACGGTGGCGGAGGCGGGGATGGAGGCGCCGTCCGCGGTCGTGACGTGGTCGGCCGCCACCTCGGTGACGGTGGTGCGCTCGTGCACGGTGATGCCGAGCTTGTCGAACACCCTCCGCAGGTGCCCGCGGCCCTTGGGGGAGAGAGTGTCGCCGAGGCCGCTCCGGACGGCGAGGGCGATGTCGAGGTCCGGGCGGGCCTCGGCGAATTCGGTCGCGGCCTCCACGCCGGTGAGGCCGCCGCCGATGACGAGGACCTGCTGACCGGCGTCCAGGCCGGCGAGGTGTTCGCGCAGCCGGAGTGCGCCGGAGCGGCCGGCGATCTCGTGGGCGTGCTCGGCGGCACCGGGGACGCCCTGGCTGTTCCAGCCGCTGCCGAGGGCGTACACGAGGGTGTCGTACGGCAGTTCCTCGGCGCCGTCCGCCGCGCCGTTGGAGTCCACGACGGTGACGTGCTTGCGGTCCGCGTCGACCGCGGTGACCTTCGCGTACTTCAGGGCGACGCCCGTGCCCGCGAACATCTCCCCGAAGGGCCTGGGTGTCAGCTCCTGGCCGACGGCCAGCTGATGCATCCGGACGCGCTCGACGAAGTCGGGTTCGGCGTTGACGAGGGTGATGGCGACGTCTTCGCGGCGCAGCCGCTTGGCAAGGCGGCCGGCGGCGGTGGCTCCCGAGTATCCGGCGCCGAGGACGATGATGCGGTGCTGCTGGTGCTGCTGCATTTCCCTGCTCCTGTCTCGCGCGGTTTCCGCCCCTTGAACCGGGCAGCCCCGCGATTCCTGACAGGAGGGTTATGTGAGCTGCGTCACAGGGAGGTCAGAAGGCCCTGAACAGGGGTTCTCCGTGGTCGGACGCCGCCCAGCGCCGCGTGGCGCGTTCGAGCTTGTCGGGGTTGACCTGGTTACGGAACGCGGCGATGCCCTCGGGGGTGATCTCCAGGCACATGACGCCGATGACCCGGCCGTCGATGACCGCCAGGACGGCAGGGGCGCCGTTGGCGGTCGTGACGTGGACGTCGGGAGAACCACCGGCAATGTTGCGCTTGGCCTTGCTGGGCTTGAACAGGCCGCGCATGAACTTCGCGACCGCGAGAGCGCCCTCGAACGCCTTGGCGCGGGCCGGGACCTTGCCGCCGCCGTCGCCGATCGCGACGGCGTCCTCGGTGAGCAGCCGTACGAGCGGCTCGGTCCGGCCGCTGGTGGCGGCCGCGAGGAACTCCTCGACGATCCGCCGGGCGGCCGCCCCGTCGATCTCGGTGCGGGTCCTGCCGTGCGCGATGTGCTTCTTGGCGCGGTGGAAGATCTGCTGGGCGGCGGCCTCGGTGAGGTCGAGTATCTCGGCGATCTCGCGGTGCGGATAGCCGAAGGCCTCCCGGAGGACGTACACCGCCCGCTCGTTGGGGGAGAGCCGCTCCATGAGGGTGAGGACCGCGTACGAGACGGAGTCACGCTGCTCGGCCGTGTCGGCGGGGCCGAGCATCCTGTCCCCGGTGAGCAGGGGCTCGGGGAGCCATTCGCCCACGTAGGTCTCGCGCCGGGCGCGGGCCGAGGTGAGCTGGTTGAGGCACAGGTTGGTGAGCGCCTTCGTCAGCCAGGCCTCGGGGACCTCGATCCGGTCGACGTCGGCGGCCTGCCAGCGCAGGAAGGTGTCCTGCACGGCGTCCTCGGCCTCGCTCGCGGAGCCGAGGAGACGGTAGGCGATGGCCTCCAGACGCGGCCTGGAAGCCTCGAACCGGTCCACGTCCTGCACGGTCAGGGGCATGGCCCGGATCCTAACGCTCGCGGTGCGCGCCGGGCCGTGGACCGTTGTGGTGCGTGGTGCGCGTCGGCCGTGGACCGTGCGTGGTGCTTGGCGCTGGCACGGCTGCGGCGCTCGCGACCTGGGTGTGTATGCGCCGGTCGCCGCAGCGTCGGACCGGTGCGCGCGGGGCTCATGCCGGGCGGCGCCCGCTCCGGCCCGGCCCCGCGACGCGGCCCACGCCGGTCCTGTGCGGGTGGGGTCAGTTCCGGATGCGGCGGACCTCGGCCACGAGGTCCTGGGGCAGTCCGGGCCCCGCGCACGCGTAGTCGATCAGCAGGTCCCGGTAGGACGTATTCGGTATTTCCGGTGCCAGCACCACCAGGGCGCGCAGGTCCTCGGGCGAGCCGGACAGACGTGTGCGGTAGGCGGCTGCCGCCGCACGCAGGGACGCTTCCTGTGGTTCGTGCCGCAGGCCCTGTTCGGCCAGCGCGGCGGCTGCGGCGAAGTCGCCCTGCTCGGCACGCACGTCGCCGAGGTCCAGGCAGAGGGACCAGTTGTGAGGGTCCAGGGCCAGGGCGTCCTCGAAGGCTGCCGCGGCCCGGTCGAGATCGCCCATGGCCCGCCAGGTGCTCGCTCGTGCCACCGCGGTCCACATGACCCGCTCGACGGCATCGGCGCGGTCGCACAGGGCGAAGGACTGTTCGTAGTGGCCGCAGGCCCGTGGCAGCCGGGCCATCGCGGCCAGTGACTCCGGTACCGGACTGCGTCGGGAGACCCTGTCGATGGCGCGGAACCAGGGTGCGAACCGCTCACGCATCTCGTCGCTGTCCAGGTCGTGGGCGTGGTCCAGGGTCCGCAGACACGCCTCGGCCAGCGCCTCGGCGCTCACCGTGCCGAGGAATCGCTCATCGCCGAACCATGGGGCAGCGCCCCACGACACGTCGGGACGCGCCCCCGCGACCGAACCCAGGGCCATCACCGCGTTGTCCATGTCCCCATCGAGGAACAGGAAGTAGGCCTGCGCCGCAACGGAGCTCAGGGAACCGTCCCCTTCGAGGCCCGCCTTCAGCTCCGGGCGCCGGTCCCGCCACAACTCGGCGAGGGCCGCATAGGGCTCGGTCGAACCCGGCGCGGAGGTGACAGCCCCCACCAGCAACTTCACGGCGCCTACCGGGTTCCCGCCGCAGTGCGCCATGACGCCGGCGAGAGTGACGCCCGCCGCCACGGATTGATTCGTCATGGCCGAAGAGTAATCGCTGGAGGCGATCGCCGGAGAACGTCTGTGGCCGGCCTTCGTGAAGCAGTTGGACCACCCTCCCCGCGATCCCGATCCTGCGAACCCGATCCTGCGGGTCTACATGCGTACGGGTTCGCGGGTCTGGGGGGTCTTCACGCCGCGGCCGGCGCGATGTTCTGGTTGGCGTGGAAGAAGTTGTCCGGGTCGTAGGTGCGCTTGGCCGCGGCCAGTCGGTCGTAGGTGCCGCGGTAGGTGGACCGGACACGGTCCGGGGCCTCGGCCTCGCCGAGGAAGTTGATGTACGCGCCGCCCATGGAGTGCGGGTGCAGTTCGGTCCAGTAGTCGACGCACCACTGGCGGATCGCCTCGGCGTTGGCGGGATCGGGGTCGATGCCGGCGATGACGCCGGACCACATGGCGTCCCGGTAGGCCCAGGGGGTCGCGTCGGAGCCGACCCGGTGGGCCGCTCCGTCCACCGGGTACAGGTGCATCGTCGACAGGCCTGTGGGGAGGTTGCGGCCGTACTTCGCGTGCACCTCGATCGCCTCGTCCGAGATCGCGTCGAAGAAGTCGCCGCGCCAGTACCACTGGAGGCCCTTGGGGAGCAGGTCGTCGAACATGGACTGCAGGGCCGGGTACGGCATGGGGCTGGTGAAGTGGAAGGCGGGCGGTGCCGGGTCGTTGACCACCGACAGGGTCTCCTCCAGCTTGCCTGCCGCGAGGTCGCCCGTGTAGCACCAGACGACGCCGCACATCTTCTGTCCGTGGATCTCCTCGGGGAAGGGCGGTCCGGGCGGGACGGTCAGAAGAGCGAAGAAGCCGTTCAGGTCGTCCGGCGCGGCGGGCATGAACTCCCGGTACCACCGCAGCACTTCCGCCGTGCGGTCGACCGGCCACACGGTCACCGCGACCCCGACCGTGTCCACCGGGTGCAGCCGGTACGTGAACGACGTGACCACGCCGAAGTTGCCGCCGCCGCCCCTCAGCGCCCAGAACAGGTCCGGGTGTTCGGTCTCGGAGGCGGTGACGAACACGCCGTCGGCCAGGACGACGTCCGCGGCGAGCAGGCTGTCGATCGTGAGGCCGTACGCGCGTGTCAGGTGGCCGTGCCCGCCGCCCAGCGTGAGGCCGCCCACGCCGGTGGTCGACATGATCCCGGCCGGTACGCCGAGGCCGAAGGTGTGCGTCGCGTGGTCCAGGTCGCCCAACTGGCTTCCCCCGCCCACCTGTGCCGTGCGGGCCTCGGGGTCGACGCGCACCCAGCGCATCGGGGAGAGGTCGAGGGTCAGCCCGTCGTCGAGCACGCACAGCCCCGGCCCGCTGTGTCCGCCGCCGCGCACGGCCAGGTCCAGCCCGGCGTCCTGGGCGAAGGCGAGGGTGGCCCGCACGTCCGCCACGTCCACGCACTGGGCGATGGCGGCGGGGCGCCGGTCGATCATGGCGTTGTAGATGCCGCGGCCCGTGTCGTAGTCCGCGTCCCCCGGCGCGATCACAGGCCCCCGCACGTTCGAGCGCAGGCTGTCGAGAGCAGTGGCTTTGATGCTGGTCATGGTCGAACACCTCTGAGGGATCCTGGGATCGGGCCCACCACCCATCCAGTGTGACGCGGATCACAGTGGATGGCGATATGTGGAAGCATGGCGGGTTCGCATCCATGCGTTTCGCGTCCATCCGTCTCGCATTCGTCCGTTTCACATCCAGGAGTCCGGGAGTTCGCGCATGGAGTGGCAGTGCACCGGTCTCCGGTGGCCGGACGAGCGGGGCGGGCCCGTGCTCGGGTGGCAGAAGGGCCGTCGGACGAGGGGGAGCGTCCTCGCGTACGGGACCGAGCTCGGTTTCCGGGCCTCGGGCGGGCGGACCTGCGTCGGGGCGCGGGGGAACGCCTGCCCGATGGCGGCCGTGGTTCCGGAGCGGAGCACGGGCGCGCGATGCGCCGAGTGCGGGCGGCTGGACCGGGCGCACTCGGTGGCGGCCGACACGATTCCCGACGACCCGCGTACGTACCGCGTCTACCTCGCATGGTTCGGGGCCGGGATGGTGAAGGTCGGGATCACCGCCGAGGAGCGGGGTGCGGCCCGGCTGCGGGAGCAGGGGGCGGTGGTCTTCAGCTGGCTGGGGCGGGGGCCGTTGATGGCGGCACGGCGGGCCGAGGAGGTGCTGCGGGCGGCGCTCGGGGTGCCGGACCGGATCGCGTACGCGCGCAAGCGGGCGGTGCGGGCGGAGCTCCCGGGAGCCGGTGAGCGGGCCGGCGAGGTGGCGGAGCTGTACGGGAGGGCGGTGACGCTCGACGGGGGCGGCTGGCCCGAGGCGCTGGAGCGGCTGCCGTTCGACGCGGTCGACCATGCGGGGATCTTCGGGATCGACGGGCCGGGCGGGCCGGGCGGGGCGGTGCGCGCGGTGACCGGGCTGGTGGACGGTGGCGTGGTCGTGGGGCGGCTGATCGCGGCGGCCGGGCCGGATCTGCATCTGGACACCGGTGCGGACGGGGTCGTCGTCGTGGACACCCGGCTGATGACCGGCTGGGCACTGACGGCGGCCGGGCCGGCGGCCGGAACCGGAAGCGGAACCGGGGTGAGTGTGCCGACCGTCGTCGTCGGGGGCGGCGCTTCGCAGGACGGGCTGTTCTGAGAGCTTCGGGGGCGGCGCTTCGCAGGACGGGCTGTTCCGAGAGCTCCGGGGGCGGCGCTTCGCAGGACGGGCTGTTCCGAGAGCTTCGGGGGTGGCGCCTCGCCGGGCAGGCTGCTCTGAGATCGTCGGAGCGTGGCCGAGAGGGCAGGAGCGCCTGATGAGTGACGAACGCGACGACGTGGTGCGGTTCTGGGAACGGCTCGGGCTGCCCGGGATCATCGACATCCATACGCATTTCATGCCGGAACAAGTACTGCGCAAGGTCTGGGCGTACTTCGACTCGGTCGGGCCGCTGACCGGGATGGAGTGGCCGATCGCCTACCGGCACGACGAGGACGAACGGCTCGCGTTGCTGCGTTCGTTCGGCGTGCTCCGGTTCACCTCGATGCTCTACCCGCACAAGGCGGGCATGGCGCCCTGGCTGAACGGCTGGGCGGCCGACTTCGCCGGCCGGGTGCCCGACTGTCTGCACACCGCGACCTTCTTCCCCGAGGAGGGAGCCGAGACGTATGTGGCGGAGGCCGTCGAGGCCGGGGCGCGGGTCTTCAAGTCGCATATCCAGGTCGGGGCGTACGACCCGAACGATCCGCTGCTGGAACCGGTGTGGGGGCTGCTCGCGGAGGCCGGAGTCCCCGTCGTGACGCACTGCGGGTCCGGGCCCGCGCCCGGCAGGCACACCGGGCCCGAACCCATCGGCCGGCTCCTCGCCCGGCACCCCCGGCTGCGGCTGATCGTGGCGCACATGGGGATGCCTGAGTACGCGGAGTTCCTGACGCTCGCGGAGACGTACCGGGAGGTCCGGCTCGACACGACGATGGCCTTCACGGACTTCACGGAGGACTTCATCCCCTTCCCGGTGGCCGATCGGGGACGGCTCGCGGCGCTCGGGGACCGGATTCTGCTGGGGACGGACTTCCCGAACATTCCGTATCCGTACGCACACCAGCTGCACGCCCTGGAGCGGCTGGAACTCGGGGACGACTGGCTGCGGGCGGTCTGCCACGACAACGCGAAGGCGCTGTTCGACGACAACGCGAAGGCGCTGTTCGACCGCTGAGGCGGCGGGCGCCCGGCCACTCGCCCGGGACGGCCCGGCCACTGGCTCGGGACTGCCGGTCACCCGCGTGGGGTCGCCCGGTCACCCGCCCGGGGTGGCCCGGCCGCCCCGAGCGCATTCTCAGGGAATTCACAGAATCGGAAAAGAACTCTCTCAGGGGCGTCTCGGAGGGTTGAGGCATGACGACGACGACCTCGCCCCAGGGGCGTACCGAACTGCTCAGGCCGGACCGGACCCCCGTCCGGGTCCTGGTCGTGGACGACGAGGCCCCGCTGGCCGAGCTGCTCTCCATGGCGCTTCGCTACGAGGGCTGGGAGGTGCGCAGTGCGGGGGACGGCGCCGGTGCCCTGCGTACGGCCCGGGACTTCCGGCCCGACGCGGTGATCCTCGACGTGATGCTGCCCGACATGGACGGGCTCGCCGTGCTCGGCAGGCTGCGCCGGGAGCTCTCCGAGGTGCCCGTGCTGTTCCTGACCGCCCGCGACTCGGTGGAGGACCGGATCGCCGGGCTCACCGCCGGCGGCGACGACTACGTCACCAAGCCGTTCAGCCTGGAGGAGGTCGTCGCGAGGCTTCGCGGGCTGATCCGGCGGTCCGGCACGGCGGCGGTACGCAGCGAGTCGACGCTCGTCGTCGGCGACCTGATGCTGGACGAGGACAGCCACGAGGTGAGCCGCGGCGGAGCCAACATCCACCTCACCGCGACCGAGTTCGAGCTCCTGCGGTTCCTGATGCGCAATCCGCGCCGGGTGCTGAGCAAGGCGCAGATCCTGGACCGGGTCTGGAACTACGACTTCGGCGGCCAGGCCAACGTCGTCGAGCTCTACATCTCGTACCTGCGCAAGAAGATCGACGCGGGCCGGACGCCCATGATCCATACCCGGCGCGGGGCGGGATACCTCATCAAGCCCGGTGAGTAGCCGCGTGAAACGGCTGACGAAGGGGCCGTGGACGCTGCGGACCCGGCTTGCGGTCTCCTCGGTGATGCTGATCGCGGTCGTCGCGGCCGTGATCGGCACGGTCACCGCCATCGCCTTCCACACCTACATGTACGGGAAGCTGGACGGCCAGCTGCGCGACATCGCGGTACAGGCCGAACGGAAGCCGGGTGCGCCCGTTCCCGGCGGGCCCAAGGACAAGGATCCGCTCGGCTTCATCGGTATGGGCGGCCAGCCCCTCAAGACCTTCGGCGCGCTCTCCTCGGACGGTGGGGTCACCGATTCCGTGGTCGTGAAGGACGGCGGACTCGACCCCGAGGAGAACACCGAGCCGCTGACCGGCGCACAGCAGGCCGCCCTGGAGGCGGCCGGAGTCCCCGCGGACAGGAAAGCGCACGACGTCGAGCTGCCCGGACTCGGCGGCTACCGGGTGGAGGCCGTGCACGAGGCCGACGGGACGACCGTGCTCGTCGGCATTCCCACCACCGAGGTGAGCCGGGCCCTCACCACCCTGGTCCTCGTCGAGGTCTGCGTCACCGGCGCCGGACTGATCGCGGCCGGGATCGCGGGCGCCGCCATGGTCACGGTCGCCCTGCGGCCGCTGCGACGGGTGGCCGCCACCGCGACGCGCGTCTCCGAACTCCCGCTGCACAGCGGCGAGGTCGCCCTCCTCGAACGGGTCCCGGACGCCGAGGCCGATCCGCGTACCGAGGTCGGCCAGGTCGGTGCCGCCCTCAACCGGATGCTGGGACACGTCGGTTCGGCGCTGGACGCGCGGCAGAAGAGCGAGATGCGGGTACGGCAGTTCGTCGCCGACGCCAGCCATGAGCTGCGCACCCCGCTCGCCTCGATCCGCGGGTACGCCGAACTCACCAGGCGAGGCCGGGAGGAAACCGGCCCCGACACCCGGCACGCACTGGGGCGGATCGAGTCCGAGGCGCAGCGCATGACGGGCATGGTGGAGGATCTGCTGCTGCTCGCCCGGCTGGACGCGGGCCGCCCCCTCAGTTACGAGAGCACCGATCTCTCCCCGCTCGTCATAGACGCGGTGAGCGACGCACGCGTCACGGGCCGGGCCGCCTCCGGGGACGGGTCCGGGCCCACCCATCACTGGCGGCTGGAACTTCCCGAGATTCCGGCGACCGTACGCGCCGACCCGACCAGGATCCAGCAGGTGCTGGTCAACCTGCTGGCCAACGCCCGTACGCACACCCCGCCCGGGACCACGGTCACGGCCCGGGTGCTCGCGGAGGCCGGGAACCCCTGGGTGACCCTGGAGGTCCAGGACAACGGGCCCGGCATCCCGCCCGAGCTGCTGCCGCACGTCTTCGAGCGGTTCGCTCGCGGGGATGCCTCGCGGTCCCGGCACGCCGGGTCGACGGGGCTCGGGCTCGCCATCGTGCAGGCCGTTGTCACCGCGCACGGTGGGCTTGCCGACGTGCGTTCCGTGCCGGGGAACACCGTGTTCGCCGTCCATCTGCCGGCGGGCTCCGGGTACTCCGGGTACGCAGGGGGTCCGGCCGTGGGCTCCGCGGGCCGTGCACCGGAGCACTCACAGTCCGGCCACAGGCTCAGCACACGGGCGTGACAGCGCGGTTGGCGAGTGTCGTTGTCATGCAAACCGACACTCCTTGGAGCACCTTGCCGGCCCGGGACCACCTCCTGGCCGGCGTGGACGCGGCAGGTGCCCCCGTACTCGATGTGGTGGTACCCGTCTACAACGAGGAGAAGGACCTGGAGCCGTGTGTGCTGCGGCTGCACGACCATCTGGCGCGCACCTTCCCGTACGCCTTCCGGATCACCGTCGCGGACAACGCGAGCACCGACCGGACCCCCGAGGTGGCGCAGCGGCTGGCTCGCTCGCTGCCCGGGGTGCGCTCGTACCGGCTGGAGGAGAAGGGCCGCGGACGGGCGCTGCGCACCGTCTGGTCGCACTCGGACGCCCCGGTCCTCGCCTACATGGACGTGGACCTGTCCACCGACCTCAACGCGCTGCTCCCGCTGGTCGCACCGCTGATCTCCGGGCATTCGGACCTGGCCATCGGCTCGCGTCTCGCGCGCAGTTCGCGGGTGGTGCGGGGGACGAAGCGGGAGTTCATCTCGCGGGCCTACAACATCATTCTGCGCTCGTCGCTGGCCGCCCGGTTCAGCGACGCGCAGTGCGGGTTCAAGGCGATCCGGCGGGAGGTCGCGCAGCGGCTGCTGCCGATGGTCGAGGACACCGGCTGGTTCTTCGACACCGAGATGCTGGTGCTCGCCGAGCGGGCCGGTCTGCGCATCCACGAGGTGCCCGTCGACTGGGTCGACGACCCGGACTCGACGGTCCACATCGTGCGGACCGCCACCGAGGACCTGAAGGGCGTGTGGCGGGTGGGGCGGGCGCTGGCCGTCGGTGCACTGCCGCTGGACCGCCTGGCACGCCCCTTCGGCGACGACCCGCGCGACCGCGGGATCGGTGGGGTGCCGGGCGGACTGGCCCGGCAGCTGGTCGGGTTCTGCGTCGTGGGCGCCCTGTCCACGCTCTTCTATCTGGCCCTGTACTCGCTGTTCCGGCTGGGCGTCGGCCCGCAGATCGCCAACGGCGGCGCCCTGCTGGTGTCGGCCGTCGCGAACACGGCAGCGAACCGGAGGCTCACCTTCGGGGTACGCGGCCGGGGCAGCGCCGTACGCCACCAGGCACAGGGGCTCGTGGTGTTCGCCATCGGCCTCGCGCTGACCGCCGGTTCGCTGGCCGCGTTGGGCGCGGCCTCCGGGTCGCCCTCGCACGGCACCGAACTCGCCGTACTGATCGCGGCCAACCTCGCGGCGACGGTGCTGCGGTTCCTGCTCTTCCGCGCCTGGGTCTTCCCGGACCGCGACCGGGGCGGTGACACGGCCCGCCCCGCGGACGCCCCTGCGCACCGCCAGGACGCCGCGCCGGCCGACGACACCCACCACGAACTGAGGAACGTCCGATGACCACGCTCGACCACCTCCCGGCCCCGCCCCAGGCGGCGGGCTCGCCGAGCCACGGACGGACCGGCGGCTCGCTGCCGCACCGCGTGTGGCGCGGCCGGCCCGAGGACCCCCGCTGGACGCGCCCGGCCTTCCTCGCCATGCTGCTCGTCATCACGCTGGCGTACCTCTGGAACCTCAGCGCGTCCGGCTACGCCAACTCCTTCTACTCCGCGGCCGTTCAGGCCGGCAGCCAGAGCTGGAAGGCCTTCTTCTTCGGTTCGCTGGACTCGGCGAACGCCATCACCGTCGACAAGCCCCCGGCCACCCTGTGGCCGATGGCGTTGTCGGTGCGGATCTTCGGCCTGAGCTCGTGGGCGATCCTGGCGCCGCAGGTGCTGATGGCCGCGGCGACGGCCGGGGTGCTCTACGCCTCCGTGCGCCGCCGGTTCAGCGCCGCGGCCGGGCTGATCACCATGGCGGTGTTCGCGCTCACGCCCGTCGCCGCGCTGATGTTCCGGTTCAACAACCCGGACGCGCTGCTCGCGCTCCTGATGACCGTCACGGTCTACTGCGTGCTGCGCGCGATGGAGAACGGCCGCACCAAGTGGCTGGTGTGGGCGGGCGTCGCGGTCGGTCTGGCGTTCCTGTCCAAGACCTTGCAGGCGTTCCTGATCCTGCCGCCGCTCGCGGTGCTGTACGCGGTGTTCGCGCCGGTCTCCGTGCGCAGGAGGTTCGGCCAGCTGGGCCTCTCGGCGCTGGCGATGGTCGTCGCGGGCGGCTGGTGGGTGGCGATCGTCGAGCTGTGGCCCGCCTCCTCGCGCCCGTACATCGGCGGCTCGCAGAACAACTCGTTCCTGGAGCTGACCTTCGGCTACAACGGGCTCGGCCGGATCAACGGCGAGGAGACCGGCAGTGTCGGCGGTGGCGGGGGCGGCGCCGGTGGGGGCGGCCAGTGGGGCGAGACCGGCATCGGCCGGATGTTCAACTCGGAGATCGGCAGCCAGATCTCGTGGCTGCTGCCGGCCGCGCTGATTCTCCTGGCCGCCGGTGTCTGGCTGACCTGGCGGGCGAAGCGGACGGACACGGCGCGGGCGGCCTTCCTGGCCTGGGGCAGCTCGCTGCTGATGACCGCGGTCGTGTTCAGCTTCATGGCCGGCATCTTCCACCAGTACTACACGGTGGCTCTGGCCCCCTACATCGCGGCGCTGATCGGCATGGGTGCCACGGTTCTGTGGGAGGAGCGCTCCCGCTGGTGGGCGGGTGCCGCGCTCGCGGGCACGGTGGCCGTGACGGCGTACTGGGCGTACGTGCTGCTGGGGCGGACCCCGGACTACCAGCCGTGGCTGCGGCCGACCGTGCTCGTCGTCGGGCTCGTGGCCGCAGTCGGCCTGCTGTTCGCGTCCCGGCTGGGTCGTCAACTGGCCCTCGCCGCCGTGGGGCTGGGCTTCGCCGCGTCGCTGGCCGGGCCGACCGCGTACACCGTGAGCACGCTGAACACCGGCCACCAGGGCTCGATCGTCACCGCGGGCCCGTCCTCCGGCGGGATGGGCGGCCCCGGTGGCGGTGGCGGCGATGGTGGCGGCCGCGGCATGCAGCCGCCCGGGCAGGGCAACCAGCAGGGCAACCAGCAGGGTGGCGGCACGGGCCGGCCCCCGACCGGCACCCCGCCCGGCCAGGGCCAGGGGCAGGGACAGACGCAGGGCGGTCCCGGTACGGCGCAGAACGGGCAACAGCCCGGCGCCATGCCCGGCATGGGCGAGGCCGGTGGCGGAGGGGGCGGCATGGGCGGGCTGCTCAACGGCGCGTCCGTCGGTGCCGAGGCCAAGAAGCTCCTGGAGGAGAACGCCGACGACTACACCTGGGCCGCGGCGGCCATCGGCTCGCAGAACGCCGCCAGTTACCAGCTCGCCACCGGTGACCCGGTGATGGCGATCGGCGGCTTCAACGGAAGCGACCCGTCCCCGACGCTCTCCCAGTTCAAGAAGTACGTCGAGGACGGCCGGATCCACTACTTCATCTCGAGTGGCACGGGCGGTGGTGGCGGCATGGGCGGCAGCAGCGGCACCTCGTCGCAGATCTCCGCCTGGGTGGAGAAGAGCTTCAAGGAGGTAACCGTCGGCAGCGCGACCTTCTACGACCTGACCCAGCCGACGAGCAGCTGAGGCCCGAGGCCCGAGGCCCGAGCCCGGGCGGCCCGGGGCTGACGGCTCAGCGCTTCAGCAACAAGTCCGCGACAACGGGGCGGTGGTCCGAGGCAAGCGTCTCGGCCACCGCCGCGTCGCGTGCCCGCACGGTGTTCTTCGAGACCGCCACGTAGTCGATCCGCTGCACCGGGTTCAGCGCCGGGTAGGTGGGGCCGCCCGGCTCCACGTCGGTGAGCGTCTCCCACAACGGGGCCAGTTCCGGCGCCGCCGGGGCCGCGTTGAAGTCGCCGAGCAGGATCTGGTGCACCGGCCGGCGCTCCGACTCCTGGTCCTCCGCCATGATCCGGCGGGTGTCGGCCACCTGGGCGATCCGGACGGACGGGTCGCCGCGGTAGTCGAGGTGCGTCGCGTACACGTGCACGGGCATCCCCTTCACCCGCAGCACGACCTCGCCGAAGCCTGGCGCGGGCGCCGGGACCGGGTTCGGGTCCTGGGTGGAGAGCCGGGTGATGTCGTGGTTCTCGGCGCTCACGATCCGGTACCGGGACAGCACCGCGACGCCGAACTCGCGTCTCGGGGCACCCGCCGTCACCGGATCGAGGCTGTAGATCGGGGCGAACGACACCTGCATGCCGAGCCGTTCGGCCAGTTCGGCCGCCAGGTCCCGCCCCTGACTGCGGTCGCCCCAGTGGACGTCGACCTCCTGGAGCCCGATCACATCCGCGTCCAGTGAGCGGAGCTCGGCCACCTGCCGGTCGAGATCGAAGACGTTGTCCATGCCGGAACCCGCATGGATGTTGTACGTGGCGACACGAAGGGGCACCAGCCGGCCCGGACCGTGCCCCGCGGCCATCGCGGGAGGCGCGAGCGCCGTCCCCAACAGGCCTGCGGTCAGCAGGACTTCCACCGTACGACGACGCAGTGACATACCACTCCAGCCCTTGTCGGATCAGCGACCGGCACCGTACCGCGGGAAAGTCGGTTGAACGCCGCGCAGGAGTGGCTATACGGTGTACAACCGCTCCCCTGTACACCGTATAGGGATCTGACCGAACGCCCGGGAGTCCGAATGACGGCGACCGCCGCCGAGCAGAACCACCTCTCACCACCGAGCCACCCGCAGCGCTGGCTGATCCTCGGCGTCATCTGCCTCGCCCAGCTCACCGTGCTGCTCGACAACACCGTCCTCAACGTCGCGATCCCCTCCCTCACCCGGGAGCTGGACGCGTCCACCGCCGATGTGCAGTGGATGATCAACGCCTATTCGCTCGTGCAGTCGGGTCTGCTGCTTACCGCCGGCAGCTCGGCCGACCGCTACGGCCGCAAGAAGATGCTGATCGCGGGGCTCGCCCTGTTCGGCATCGGTTCACTGGTGGCGGGGCTCGCCCAGTCCTCCGGGCAACTGATCGCCGCGCGGGCGGGCATGGGCATCGGCGGGGCCCTGCTGATGACCACGACCCTCGCCGTCGTCGTGCAGATCTTCGACGAGTCCGAGCGGGTGAAGGCGATCGGCATCTGGTCGACCGTCAGCTCGCTCGGCTTCGCCGTGGGACCGCTGATCGGCGGGGTGATGCTCGACCACTTCTGGTGGGGCGCGATCTTCCTGATCAACATCCCGGTCGCCGTGATCGGCCTGGTGGCCGTGGCGCGCCTGGTGCCGGAGTCGAAGAACCCGAGCGGGGACCGCCCCGACCTGCTCGGCGCGCTGCTCTCCACCATAGGTATGGCCGCGGTCGTGTACGCGATCATCTCCGGCCCCGGACACGGCTGGACCTCCGGCCAGGTGCTGCTGACCGCCTTCATCGGGGTCGCCGTCCTCACCGGATTCGTGCTGTGGGAACTGCACATCCCGTATCCGATGCTGGACATGCACTTCTTCCGGAACCAGAAGTTCATCGGTGCGGTGGCGGGCGCGATCCTGGTGGCGTTCGGGATGGGCGGCTCGCTGTTCCTGCTCACCCAGCAGCTCCAGTTCGTCCTCGGTTACGGTCCGCTGGAGGCGGGCCTGCGCACGGCTCCGCTCGCGCTGAGCGTCGTCGCGCTCAACCTCACCGGGCTGGGCGCACGGCTGGTGCCCAAGCTCGGTACGCCCGTCACCATCGCCTCCGGGATGGGACTGCTCGCCGCGGGTCTGGGCGCGATCGCGCTGCTGGGCGGGGACGGTTACGGCGGGACGCTGCTCGGTCTGCTCGTGATGGGCGCGGGCATCGCGCTCGCCATGCCGGCCATGGCCAACGCGATCATGAGCGCGATCCCGCCCGAGAAGGCGGGCGTCGGCGCCGGGGTCAACGGAACCCTCGCCGAATGCGGCAACGGCCTCGGGGTCGCCGTGCTCGGCGCGGTGCTGAACTCCCGGTTCGCGGCGCTCGTGCCGTCGGCCGTCGGGGCGGCCTCGCTGCCCGCGGCTCTCGCCGCGGCCGGCGGTGAGGGGGAGCGGCAGCGGATCACCGACGCCTTCTCCTCCGGTCTGGAGACCAGCATGCTGGTCGGAGCGGCAGCGGTACTGGCCGGCGGTCTGCTGGCCGCGGTACTGCTGCGCCGGGCGGAGCGAGGAGAATCGGATCGGGCTGACCCGGCCGCGGCAGCGGCATAGCATCAGGCGGGACGTACCGGACCGTATGGCTCCGTTTTCGGGGCACGGTGTACGCATCCGGTTCGTCCCGCCGGCGAGAAGAGGGAGTGCGCCATGGTGTCCGCGGCCGACCGCGCGAAGGACCCTGCCCGGACCAGTGTGTGGCTGAACCACCGCCCGCCTTCGCGCGGCCGGAAGACGGACCAGCCCGCAGGGCTCGACCGCGACCGGATCACCGCCGCGACGGTCCGGCTGCTGGACGCCGAGGGCCTCGCGAAGTTCTCCATGCGCCGGCTCGCCGCCGAGCTGAACGTCACGGCGATGTCCCTGTACTGGTACGTCGACACCAAGGACGACCTGCTGGAACTGGCCCTCGACGCCGTCTACAGCGAGATCGACCCCCCGCAGGAGGACGCGCCCTGGGAGTCCCGGCTGCGGTCGCTGGCGACGGCCTACCGGGAGCTGCTGGTCCGGCACGTCTGGGTCTCCCCGCTCGTCGGGAAGTACCTCAACATGGGCCCGCACGCGATGCTCATGTCGTATGCCATCCAGGACGTGATCCGCGCGACCGGTCTCCCTCTGGGGCGGCAGACCGGCGCGCTCTCCGCGGTCTTCCAGTTCGTGTACGGATTCGGCACCGTCGAGGGCCAGTTCGCCCAGCGCAGTGCCGAGGCGGGGCTCACCCAGGACGAGTACTTCCAGCAGGCGATGGCGGCCATCCAGGGCCAGCCGCATCTGGGCCCGATCGTGGAGAACTCACAGAACCTCATCGCGGCGCGGGGTGCCGAAACCGTCCACGAGATGCACGAGCGGGACTTCGCGTTCGCTCTCGACCTGCTGATCGCGGGCATCGTCGCGATGCGGGAACGTGCCGAGCGGGAGCGGGAGCGGTCAGGGGACGGGGAAGAGGCCCGTCCCCGTCAGTAGCCCGCGCCCGTCAGTAGCCCCTGCCCGGCCCGCGGCGAGGTCCGGAACCCGCCCGGCCACTGTTAGCGTGAGTCTCACGGAGATCTGCGATCAGCCATCAGCGGTCTGCGATCAACTTGTCTGCGGTCTGCGGTCTGCGGTCTGCGGTCTGCGATCAGCTGTCCGGGGCCAGGTGGGCGGGGAAGCCGCCCGTGGCGATCGGCCCCCACCGCTCAGGGGTGATCCGGATGATCGACTTGCCCTGCTTCACCATCGCCGCCCGGTACTCGTCCCAGTCGGGGTGTTCCCCCGAGATGTTCCGGAAGTACTCGACGAGCGGCTCGACCGAGTCCGGTGAGTCGATCACCTCGGCCGAGCCGTCGATCTGCACCCAGGGCCCGTTCCACTCGTCCGACAGGACGAGGACACTCACCCGCTCGTCCCGCTTCGCATTGCGGGTCTTCGCCCGCTCGGGGTACGTCGAGACGACGATCCGGCCCGCGTCGTCGACGCCGCAGGTGAGCGGGGAGCCCTGGGGGCGGCCGTCGGAGCGGGTGGTCAGCAGGATCGCCCGGTGCCGGGGCCGTACGAAGGCCAGCAACTCGTCGAGTGCCACGGCGGTGTTGGTCGCGATGTTGGATGCCATGAAACCGACCCTACGACCGTGCGGTCAGGCGGTCGGCAGGGAATCGCCCTGAACGGCCTGGATGTCGAGCTCCACCCGCAGCGTCGTCCCGATCGCCGAGATGCCCGCCTGGACCACCTGGTTGTAGTTCATGGCGAAGTCCTCGCGGCGCAGCTCGGCCGAGGCGTTGAACGCCGCGCGGACGCCGCCCCACGGGTCCGGGCCCGTGCCGAGATAGCTCAGGTTCAGGTCGACCGGACGCTCCACGCCGTGCAGCGACAGCTCGCCGTGCACGGTCCAGCGGTCGGGTCCGGCCGGGGTCAGCCCGCTGGAGCGGTAGGTGATCTCCGGGAACCGGTCGGTGTCCAGGAAGTCGGGCGAGCGCAGGTGCTTGTCCCGCATGCCGTTGCCCGTGTCGATGCTGGCCGCGTTGATGACGGCGTCCACGCGGCAGTGCTGGATGTCCTCGGCGATCTCGATGCGTCCGCCGAACTCGGTGAACCGGCCGTGCACGCTGGAGATCCCCAGGTGCTGTGCGACGGCTCCCACCGAGGAGTGGGCCGGATCCAGCGACCAGGCGCCGGGCGGCGGCAGTTCCACGCCGCCCTGGCGGGCCAGCACCACCGTGCCGGCCTCGACCCGGCCGCTCGCCGTGACGAGGGCGGTGGAGGCGGCGGGGGCGTACCCGACCGCCGTCACGATCACGGTGTAGGCGCCGGCGGACAGCAGCGCGTCGGTCCGCACCGTTCCGTCCTCGTCGGCGGCGGCCCGCAGCACCTGCGTACCGGTCATGTCGGTGACCGTCACGACCGCGTGCTGGACGGCCCAGCCGTCCCGCGTGCGTACCTGTGCGCGAAGTCCCATCCCGTTTTCTCTCCTTGCCCGTTGCTCCATGGCCCATCCACTCCCGGAACGGGTCACTCAATGAGTCGGGCCCCGGGGCGGGGACGGCAGGCCGTCCCCTGCCTGCCGTCCCCACCGCCGGGGCCCATTTTCCGCCGGCCTGGACAGACTCTCCGCTCGAAGTGCCGTCCCGCCAGGGGTCTTACGTGTCCGGGACGTGCCCGGACCGGTTACTCGCCGGGGTGGGCGAGCTCGATGTCGTGGCCGTCGACCCCGTGACCGGCCACAGTAAGGGCGCCGGCCACCGGCGGGTAGCCGGTCGCGATGACCGAGTACTCGCCCGCGTCCAGGTCGGCGAAGGCGTATGCCCCGTCCTCCCCGGTCGTCGAGGTGGCGATCACGTTGCCGGCCGCGTCGACCAGCGTGACGCGGGCGTCGGGCAGCGGCAGCCGGCCGGAACCGGCCCGCACCACACCCTGCACCAGCGCACCGGACTGCAGCGCGACGTCGACCCGGGTGACACCCTGGCCGCCGATCTCCACCGGCAGTGCCAGCGGACGGAAGCCGGCCGCGTTGACCGCGACGGTCACCGCACCGGGGACCAGCTCACCGAAGGTGAACTCGCCCGCGTCGCCCGACTTGCCGGTGGCCAGCACGTCGCCGCGCACATCGGTCACGATGACCATGGCGCCCTCGACCGGTGCGCCGCCCTCGGCGGCCCGTACGGCCCCTGCCAGGCCGCTCGTACCGGCGAGCAGGATGTCGTACGCGAGCGGCTCGTCGCCGACGACCACGGTGGACGCCTGCGGCTGGAAGCCGTCGGCCGACGCGATCAGCACGTACGAACCGGCGCCCGGGGCGTCCAGTGCGTAGCCGCCGTCGGCCTGTGCGACCGAGATGCCCAGCTGCCGGCCGCCGAGCGAGATCAGCGTGACGGCGGCCCGGCCGACGGGTGCGCCCTCTGCGCCGCGGACCACACCGCGTACCGCGGTGCCCTGAGCGGTGGCTACCGGAGCGGCCTTGAGGGTGTCGACCGCAGTGGTGCCGGCCGTTCCCTCGAAGACCGGCGCGGCGGTACCGGACGGGACCTCGGCGAGCGCGGCCGCCTGGGCCGGAACCGGGGCGTCGTTGGCCGCGTTCGTCTTCAGCGCGACCTCCTTGATGAAGATCGTGATCAGGAAGGCGATCAGGGCGGCCGGAGCGGCGTACAGGAAGACGTCACCGACGCCGTGCCCGTAGGCGGACTCCACGACCGTACGGAACGGTGCGGGCAGCGCGTCCAGGTCGGGGATGCCCCCGCCGCCGGTGCCGCCGTGGCCCATGGCCGCGCCCTTGGGACCGAGGTCCGCCAGACCGTCCTTGACGTAGTGGGTGACCCGGTTCGCCATGACGGCGCCCAGTGCCGAGACACCGATCGCGCCACCGAGCGAACGGAAGAACGTGACGACGGAGCTGGCCGAACCGAGGTCCGAGGGGTCGACCTGGTTCTGGGTGGCGAGCACCAGGTTCTGCATCATCATGCCGATGCCGAGACCCATCACGAACATGAAGATCGCGATGTGCCAGTACTCGGTGTCGTACCGGATGGTGCCGAGCATGCCGAGCCCGGCCGTGATCAGGAATCCACCGCTGACCAGCCAGGCCTTCCAGCGGCCCGTCTTGGTGATGATCTGGCCCGAGAGTGTCGAGGAGAGGAAGAGACCCGCGATCATCGGGATCGTCATCACACCGGACATCGTCGGCGACTTGCCGCGCGCCAGCTGGAAGTACTGGCTGAAGAAGACGGTGCCCGCGAACATGGAGACACCGACGAAGAGCGAGGCGAGCGAGGCGAGCGTGATGGTCCGGTTGCGGAACAGCCGCAGCGGGATGATCGGCTCACTGGCCCGGGACTCGGTGAAGACGAAGAGCAGGGCGAGGACCACGGAGCCCGCGAGCATCGCACCGGTCTGCCAGGACATCCAGTCGTACTTGTCACCGGCGAAGGTCACCCAGAGGAGCAGCAGGGAGACTGCGGCGCTGATGAAGAAGGCGCCGGTCCAGTCGACCTTGACCTCGCGCTTGACGACGGGGAGCTTCAGGGTCTTCTGGAGCACGACGAGGGCGATGGCCGCGAACGGCACACCGACGTAGAAGCACCAGCGCCAGCCCATCCAGCTGGTGTCGGTGATGACACCGCCGAGCAGGGGGCCGCCGACGGTGGCGACGGCGAAGACCGCGCCGAGGTAGCCGCTGTAGCGACCGCGCTCACGCGGGGCGATCATCGCGGCCATCACGATCTGGGCGAGGGCGGAGAGACCGCCGACGCCGATGCCCTGCACCACACGGCAGACGATCAGCATGCCGCTGCTGGTCGAGAGACCGGCGACGACCGAGCCGGCGACGTAGATGACGAGTGCTATCTGGACCAGCAGCTTCTTGCTGAACAGGTCGGAGAGCTTGCCCCACAGGGGGGTGGTCGCGGTCATGGCCAGCAGCGAGGCCGTGACGACCCAGGTGTAGGCGCTCTGACCGCCGCCGAGGTCGGAGATGATCTCCGGCAGGGCGTTGGTGACGACGGTGGACGACAGAATCGCGACGAACATGCCGAGCATCAGCCCGGTGAGCGCCTCCATGATCTGCCGGTGTGTCATCGGCGTGCCGTCGGAGGAGTCGTTCCCTCCGTGCTTGGCGTGGCCGCCCCGCACACCGGTTGGTGTGGTCGTAGCCATTTAGATCCTTCTCTTTGCTTCTGTTACACGGGTGTACGGGTGTACGAGCCGTCGTGGCTGTCGGTGGGCCGGGTGCGGCAGTCGCCGCTGTGCTTTCCGGGGGCGCACCCGCCGGAGCCGCGGCAGGAGAAGCTGTCGCGCAGCCGGGCCAACAACGTGTTGAGCTGTCCGACCTCTTCGTCGGACCAATCCTGAAGGTGATGGGCGAACATCTCGGTCGTCCGGCAGTTCAGATCGTCGAGCACGCCCTTGCCCGCGGGGGTCAGCCGCAGGATGCGGGAGCGCTTGTCCGCCGGGTCCGGGGACCGCTCGATCCAGCCGCGTTCCGCCACGTGAGCGACGTGCCGGCTGGTCACCGACATGTCGACCGAGAGGAGCTCCGCCAGTCTGCTGATCCGTATTTCGCCGTGCTGACGCAGCAGCGCCAGTACGGCGGCGGAGCCGGCAGGGCACTCGGCGGGGAGGATGCGGGCCAGGCCACGTTTGACGGCACCGATGGCGCTGAGCTGCCGGGCCAGTTCTTCGTACTGACTCCGTGCGGCCACGGGACCCCCAGACATCTCACCGGTCATCTTGTTGCTTAGGGCAACCATAGAAGCCGTTGGTTGCTGCAGGCAAACGAAAAGGGCCTTGCAGAAGTAAAGGAACGCAAAAGGCTGCGTAGGGCGCGAGTCAAACCCGCAGCGTGTGCGGTGCGCGAGTGGCATGTGTGTCGTGCGCCACTGTGGAGGCGGTGGTGAAGACGTCCTGCGCCGGACCCGAGGGCGGGCCCGGGGGTGGACCGGAGGGTGGGCCGTGGGTGGACTGGGGGTGGACCGGAGGGTGAGCCGTGGGCGGTCCGGGGATGGTTCGCCGCCGCTCGCCGGGTCCCCGCGCAGCGCTGCTCGGCCGCCTGCCGAAGCTCGCCTGCGGCGATGTGCGGCCCGACCCCCGGAGCGCGGAGCGGCCGGTCCTCGCGCGCATGGGGGCCGGTCTTCACGCGCGTACGCGTACGGAGGGCGGGCGTTCACGTACGTACGCGTATAGGGGGGTGGCCTTCACGTACATACGCGCATGGGGCCGGCCTCGGCGCACGTGCGCGCACGCCGAACCGGCCGGCGCGCATATATACGGGTGCGTCAGAGGGGGGTGGCGCAGGTGCGACTCCCAACTGGACCTGCGCGCCGGAGGGTTGGAGCGGAGCGAGCCGTCGCGACTTCGGCACCGCCGCGTCGGACCGGGCCGTGTCCCCACTCCTCCTTCACCGGTTCCCCGGTTATGGGCCTCGTGCCTTCACCGCCCGGGGGTTGGGCCCTTCCGCGGAGTTCGCTAGGGTCCTGCGACATGGCACACAATCCCCACGCCCCGCAGGGTCCCGAAGGCAACAGCGACCCGGCAGGCAACACCCAGATGTTCCGCGCCTTCGTCGACGAGGGCGAGCCGCAGCGCCGGCAGCAGCCCGCCGCCGTGTCGTCCGGACCGAGGACCGGGCTGATCGCCGCGATCGTCGCGGTCGTCGTCGTGCTCGGCGCGGTCGCCTGGCTCGCGCTCGGCTGACCGGCCCTCCGGTCACTCCTGGGAGGCCGCCAGGCAGCCTCCCAGTCACCCGTCACTTCCAGACGGCGGTCACGTCCCGGGTCTCGACATGCATGCCCAGGGGCACCCGCCAGGCGTCCACACAGACGGTGTACGTCATCTTCCGCGCCGCTCCCGCGCCGATCGGTACGGGCAGCGGCGCTGTCGATTCCCGGGTCGCCCAGTCGATCCCCAGTCCGCCGATGATGTGCGTGGCGAAGGTGACGGTGCCCGATCGCGCCGGTGAGCCACCGGTGTTGCGGAACTCCACGGTCACCTTCTCGCACCACCGCTCGTCCGCCGCCGCGCGCACGGGAGCGCTCACGGTCAGGGCGGCGGGCGCGGTGGAGCCGGGTGCCGATGGGGTGGCGGGGTCCGGGGAGCCGCTTCCGGCGCCGTCGCCCGAGTCGGTGCCGCTACCGCCGCCGGTGTCCGAGCCACTGCCGCCCGAGCCGGTGCTGCCCGTGGTGCCGGTGGAACCCGTGGTGCCGGTGGTGCCGGTCGAGTCTGCCCCGCCCCCGGACGCGCCGGACGGCTGCGCGCTGCCGCTCGCGGTGCCGCCTGCGGCGCCCGCGGCGCCTCGTGCGTCGCCGCCCCGGCCCTCCGGGCCGCCGCCTGCCGCCGAGGAGCCCGGGCCCGGGTCCGTACCCCCGCTGCCGCCGCGCTTCCCGTCCAGCGGGACCAGGGTCACCTTCCCGGTGGGCGCCACCGCCCCGGTGGGCGTCTTCGCCGGCCCCGCACCGGCTGCGCCGACCGCCACGTAGCCGTCGCCGCCCGCCTGGTCGCCACAGCCCGCCAGTGCCCCGCCCAGGCACAGTACGGCCGCCGAGGCGGCGATCGCCGTGCCCCGGCGGCCGGTCCGGCCGAATGTCTGACGTCGCATCGCGTCAGTGTGTCTGACGGACCGTCAAATCGGAACCCTCGGGATCGGGGTTCCCGGTCAGTCGGCGATGAGCCCCTCCCTGAGCTGGGCGAGCGTGCGGGTCAGCAGACGTGAGACGTGCATCTGCGAGATGCCGACCTCCTCGCCGATCTGCGACTGGGTCATGTTGGCGAAGAACCGCAGCATGATGATCTGGCGTTCACGCGGCGGGAGTTTGGCCAGCAGTGGCTTGAGCGACTCGCGGTACTCGACGCCCTCCAGTGCCGCGTCCTCGTACCCCAGCCGGTCGGCCAGCGAGCCCTCGCCGCCGTCGTCCTCGGGCGAGGGCGAGTCCAGCGAGGAGGCCGTGTAGGCGTTGCCGACGGCCAGGCCGTCGACGACGTCCTCCTCGGAGACTCCGAGCGCCTTGGCCAGTTCCGGGACGGTCGGCGATCGGTCGAGCTTCTGGGCGAGCTCGTCGCTGGTCTTGGTGAGGGCGAGCCGCAGTTCCTGGAGCCGGCGCGGCACCCGCACCGACCACGAGGTGTCGCGGAAGAAGCGCTTGATCTCGCCGACGACGGTGGGCATCGCGAACGTCGGGAACTCCACGCCGCGTTCGCAGTCGAACCGGTCGATCGCCTTGATCAGGCCGATCGTGCCGACCTGGACGATGTCCTCCATGGGTTCGTTGCGGCTGCGGAACCGCGCCGCGGCATAACGCACCAGCGGCAGGTTGAGCTCGATGAGTGTGTCCCGCACATAGGCGCGCTCCGGAG
The DNA here is from genome assembly GCF_040295435.1 of Streptomyces sp. NPDC002809. Lineage (NCBI taxonomy): Bacteria > Bacillati > Actinomycetota > Actinomycetes > Kitasatosporales > Streptomycetaceae > Streptomyces > Streptomyces sp. NPDC002809. Next base: position 98,349 of record NZ_JBEOVJ010000001.1, on the reverse strand, counting down.
TGTCCGTTCCGTCGGGGCCCGGTGCGGGACCCAGCGCGGCAAGCCGCAGGAACAGGGAGCGGGACAGCGTGCGGGTGTCGATGGCTTCCGGCGAGCTGGTGAGCACAACGGGTGCGGGTGCGCTCTTGGTGAGCGTGAGCACCTTCGAGCTGCCCTGTTCTGCGGACATGCCACCCCCTTGAGGTCGCGGACGGTCGCGGTGGCCACGACCATCGGAGGAACGCAGCCTCCACCTGAATACCGGAGGGGAGGCTGCGGCAAACGCGGTTCCCGCAGAATGTCACATGTCGGCAACACGCTGTAGTGACTTGTCGACAAGTTCCGGGGGAGTCTGCGCAGTTAACAAGGGGTGTGCGGCTTTTGGCCCGCGGGGAACGCCTCGGAGCCGGTCTACCCGATCCGGTTACGCCTCGATCCTGTTTGCGGATCGAAGTCGGGCGAAACTTCGGGCCAGGAGTCTTGACACATGCATCTGGGAGACTCCCAGTTCGGCGCTGATCTGGGACTGCGTCAGGTTGCTGTAGTAGCGGAGCATCAGGATCCGCTGTTCGCGTTCGGGCAGTTGTACGAGCAGGTGCCGGACCAGATCTCGGTGTTCGACGCCGGCCAGGGCGGGGTCCTCGTAACCGAGCCGGTCCAGCAGTCCGGGCAGCCCGTCGCCCTCCTGGGCGGCTTCGAGCGAGGTCGCGTGGTACGAGCGGCCGGCCTCGATGCAGGCCAGCACCTCCTCCTCGGAGATCTTCAGCCGTTCGGCGATCTCCGCGGTGGTGGGGGAGCGGCCGTGAGCGGTCGTCAGGTCCTCGGTGGCGCCGGTGACCTGGACCCAGAGCTCGTGGAGCCGGCGCGGCACGTGGACGGTCCGCACGTTGTCCCGGAAGTACCGCTTGATCTCACCGACGACCGTCGGCATCGCGAAGGTGGGGAACTGGACCCCGCGTTCGGGATCGAACCGGTCGATGGCGTTGATCAGGCCGATGGTGCCGACCTGGACGACGTCCTCCATCGGCTCGTTGCGGCTGCGGAACCGTGCGGCGGCGTACCGGACGAGAGGGAGGTTGGCCTCGATCAGCGCCGCCCGGACCCGGCCGTGCTCCGCGGTGCCCGCCTCCAGGCCCTGGAGGCGGCCGAAGAGCACCTGGGTGAGGGCCCTGGTGTCGGCACCACGTGTCCTGCCGGGCGGGACGGTGTCGTCGGGCGTCTCGGTCTGGATCGTCTGGGCTGCCTGGGTCGTCTGGGTCGCCTGGGTCGTCTGGGTCGCCTGGGCCGTCTGGGCTGTGAGAGGTGCCTGGGGCGTCGCGGATACCTGGGGTGCCTGGACCGACTGGGGCGCCGAGGACGGCTGAGACGGCTGGGACGCAGGGGGCGCCGGGGGTGTCTGTGCCGCCGACGCCGTCCGGGCGGCCTGGACGGCCTGGACGGTCTGGGGAGGCACTTGCGGTGCTGTACTGGCCGGCACGATGATGCCACCCCTTCGCGGTCAACTTCGGTCAACTCATCCGTCAAAAGCGGTCATAGCATCACAAGACATGTCCACTATGTGCAAGCACCCCATAGCGCCGTGTTGACCTCGAAGCGGTTTAAACACAAAGAAAGCCCCTCACCGTCGTGGTGAGGGGCTCGCAGGGCCGAAGGCGTCAGAACGGGTAGTCGGCGATCACCCAGGTGGCGAATTCGCGCCACTGCCCGGCAGCTGCCTGGTGGGCCGGATGCTCGATGTAGCTCTTCAGCGCGGCCTCGTCGGCGACTGCGGAGTTGATGGCGAAGTCGTACGCGATCGGCCGGTCGGTGATGTTCCAGGCGCACTCCCAGAACTCCAGCCCGGGCACCTTGTCCGCCAGTCCCCGGAAGGCCTCGGCGCCTGCGACGACCCGCGGATCGTCCCGCTCGACGCCGTCGTTCAGCTTGAACAGGACCAGATGGCGGATCATGGGGGGTACTCCTACTTCACGAGCTCGGACATGAAGTCGCCGACGCCCTGTGCGGCGTCCGAAACGCCTTCGAACCCTACCTGGACGAGATCCGCGGCCCGGGCAGGGGACGTGATGATCGTGTAGAGCACGAAGACGACTATCAGGTAGAGAGCGATCTTCTTTGCTTGCACCATCGGCCCCGTACTCCCCTTCGATCCCCTGTGCAGTCGGGCGAGTCTATCCGCACACATGGCCGTATCGGCCTGCTGTTTCCGATCACTCATCCGGTCTTTAGGGACCAAGGGCCCGGAGACAGGGGCCCTTTGCCCGCCCACGTGGCTTCTGTGGAGCGGCAGGATGGTGGATGAGCCCAGCGGATGTGGCAGGAATCCGAGGGGCGAGGAACAGGACCTCTCTGTGGGGTTCTCGCCGCGGCCTACCCCCGATCGCGGCGAGGGCTGGTAGGGCCTGTTCTCATCGGGGGGAGCGGCTTGTCCCCCCGATGCCGCTTCCCCCGACCCGAGCGCACAGATGGCCCCGGGCCCGACCGCCGTCGGACCCGGGGCCATCTGTCATGCCCGCTGCGCCATCGGCGCGAGGTGGAACAGGCGCGGGCGGAACAGACACGGGTGGAACAAGCCGCGGGGCGGAACAGACGCCGACGGAACGGGCGCGGGGCGGAAAACTCGAAGGGCCCGACGCTGTGCGTCGGGCCCTTCACAAGAGCGGTAGCGGAGGGATTTGAACCCTCGGTGAGTTTCCCCACACTCGCTTTCGAGGCGAGCTCCTTCGGCCGCTCGGACACGCTACCGAGAGAGAGCTTAGACCATCTCGGCCGTCCGTCGAAATCCGATTCCGCGCAACGCCCCGCGCGTACGGGGACGCCGGGTCAGCGGTCGCGGAAGAAGGCTGTCAGGAGGGCCGCGCAGTCGGTCTCCAGGACGCCGTGGATCACCTCGGGGCGGTGGTTGAGCCGCCGGTCCCGTACGACGTCCCAGAGCGATCCGGCCGCTCCGGCCTTCTCGTCCCGGGCGCCGTAGACGACCCGGCCCACGCGGGACTGCACCAGGGCGCCCGCGCACATGGTGCAGGGCTCCAGGGTGACGACGAGCGTGCATCCGGACAGCCGCCATTCGCCGAGGGCGGCGGCGGCCCGGCGCAGGGCGAGGATCTCGGCGTGCGCCGTGGGGTCGCCGGTCGCCTCGCGTTCGTTGTGGCCCGTGGCGAGCAGGGTCCCGTCCGGGGCGAGGACGACGGCGCCGACCGGCACATCGCCGGCCGCCGCCGCCCGGTCGGCCTCGTCCAGGGCGCGGCGCATGGGCGCCCGCCACGGGTCCCGTACGGGATCGTGCGACAGGTACTGCGCTGGGCAGGGGGCGTGCGGGTGCGGTGCTTCGGTCACCCGCGGACCCTAACGGACGGTCTCCAGGACCTCGGCCGCTCCCAGCGCGTCCGCGATCTCCGCCAGCGCGTCCGTCCGCAGCATCAGCAGCTCCGCCTCGGGGAGCCCGAGGTCGGACAGCACCCCGGTGTCGCCGAGCGGACCCGCAGGTACGACGTCGGCGTCCGGCCCGTCGTCATCGTCGGTGCCGGCGTTGTCGTTGTGGTTGTCGGGGGTTTCCGGCCCGCCGTCCTCCGTACCGTCGAGGCCGACGAGCTCTTCGAGGGCGGCAATCGTGACTTCGGCCCCGGGTTCGCGGCCGAGCAGTTCGTCGGTGAGCAGGATCTCCCCGTACGAGGAGCGGGCGGCGGCGGAGGCGTTCGAGACGTAGATACGCGGGTCCTCCTCACCGTCCACCCGGATGACGCCGAACCAGGCGTCCTCCTGCTCGATGAAGACGAGCACCGTGTCCTCGTCCACCGAGGCCTCACGGGCCAGATCCGTCAGATCGGACAGAGACTCCACATCGTCGAGCTCCGTGTCGCTCGCTTTCCACCCGTCTTCGGTGCGCGCGAGCAGTGCGGCGAAGTACACCGTGACTCTCCCACTGGTCTTAGAGACTCTCGTTCGGAACAGGCCGGATCAGGGAGCAGGCTCCGATCCCAACGAAAGACCCTGAGCGTGTCGGTCCGGCGGGAAGGCAGTCGGTGGTCCGGCTGCCCTGCGTCCCGCCCATCGGAATCGTGGCAGAAACGAGGGCTTCGCGAGAGCAGTTCCGCCGTTGCGTCGGCCATCAGTTCTCTCCGACGCCGCCACCTGGGGGTTCCTCCACCCGGTCGGACGGCTACCAGCGGAACGTCCGCATCCGCATGGCCTGGCGCATTCTGGCGGCCTTGACCCGGCGAGGCTGGACCCGGTCGCGGAGCGCCTTGGCCTCGTGAAGCTCGCGGAGGAACTGGGCGCGGCGCCTGCGACGCTGCGCATCGGTCTCCGGCGCGTCCTGCGCTTCGCGCGCGTCCGGCGCGTCCCGCTCCTGCTTCGCCCCGTCCGGCATCGGCTCGTCACCCCCAGCTGGGTCCGTATGCCCCCACCTTCCCCCCGAACGTGCGGTTGATGCCAGCGCACGGGTACGGGAGGCGCGGCTACTGTTGGTGCCATGCGGATCCACGTCGTCGACCACCCGCTGGTCGCGCACAAACTCACCACCCTGCGCGACAAGCGCACCGACTCCCCGACCTTCCGGCGCCTCGCCGACGAGCTGGTCACCCTGCTCGCGTACGAGGCCACCCGCGATGTGCGCACCGAACAGGTCGACATCGAGACCCCGGTGACACCCACCACCGGCGTGAAGCTGTCGCACCCCCGACCTCTGGTCGTGCCGATCCTGCGGGCCGGTCTCGGCATGCTCGACGGCATGGTGCGGCTGCTGCCGACCGCCGAGGTGGGCTTCCTGGGCATGATCCGCGACGAGGAGACGCTCCAGGCGTCCACGTACGCGACCCGCATGCCGGAGGACCTCTCGGGCCGCCAGGTGTACGTCCTGGACCCGATGCTCGCCACCGGCGGCACGCTGGTCGCGGCCATCCAGGAGCTGATCAAGCGCGGTGCGGACGATGTCACCGCGGTCGTGCTGCTCGCGGCGCCCGAGGGCGTCGAGGTGATGGAGCGCGAGCTGGCGGGGACGCCGGTCACCGTGGTCACCGCCTCGGTCGACGAGCGGCTCAACGAGAACGGCTACATCGTGCCGGGCCTCGGTGACGCCGGGGACCGGATGTACGGCACCGTCGGCTGAGGGCTGTCCCGCTCCTGGCGGGCGCAGGACACGGCACGGCCCACGGCCGGGGTGCTCTTCGAGCGCCCCGGCCGCTGTGTTCGGTCCGGCTGTGTCCGGTCGCCGTCCTTCAGCAGGAGGACGGCGCCGGGGCCGGCTTCGTGAGGGTGGTCAGCGCGGTGGCTGCCGCCTGCGGCGTGCTGAACGACTTGAACTTCGTCCCGATGATCAGATCGACGTCCGCGCCCTTGCGGGCGTCGGTCTTCGTCGTCGCGCCCGGCAGCTGCGTGCCGAGCACCGGGAACGTGCCGTTGAGCGCGGCCGGAGCGCCCAGCAGTATGCCGGTCCCGGGGACCTTCTTGTCGTACGAGGCGGAGGCGTTGCCCACCTTGCCGATGGTGAAGCCGCGCTTCTTCAGCTCATCGGCCGCCGCCTTGGCCAGTCCGCCACGCGGTGTCGCGTTGTAGACGTTGACCGTGATCTTCGCGGGCTTCGGCAGGACCTTCGCGGGCGGGGACGGCTTGGCGGTCGGGCAGTCCGCCTTGCGGTCGGCGGCGCTTGCCTGCTTGTCGCCGCCCGTGAAGACATCGATGAGCTGCAGCGTGCCCCATCCGGCGAGCCCGAGGGCGACCACGGAGGCGATGGCCGTGAGGACCAGTTTGCTGCGGCGGCGGGGGCGTCGCATGCGTGGGTACTTGTCACCCGTGATGCGGTACTTTCCGCCCATGCCGGGGGGAGTGAGCATGCTCATGGGCGCAGCGTAGTGCGACCCGGAGATGATGACTATTTGATGATCGACGGATCGCACCCGTCCGAGTGCGAAAGTGCACTCGAACGAACCCCGGTGGAGTCGAACGGGACGGTGTGGCGCCTCAGCCGAGTTCGAGCACGCGGGCGTGCAGCACCTGGCGCTGCTGGAGCGCGGCGCGGACGGCGCGGTGCAGTCCGTCCTCCAGGTACAGGTCGCCCTGCCACTTCACGACGTGCGCGAAGAGGTCGCCGTAGAACGTGGAGTCCTCGGCGAGGAGCGTTTCGAGGTCCAGCTGGCCCTTGGTGGTCACGAGCTGGTCGAGGCGGACCGGGCGCGGCGCGACATCCGCCCACTGCCGGGTGCTTTCCCGGCCGTGGTCGGGATAGGGCTGCCCATTTCCGATGCGCTTGAAGATCACACGGAAAGCCTACCGGTCAAGGGCCTCCGGGCGCAGCCATGGAAGGGGACTGCGATGCTGACCGGGGAGGCATATAAGCCTCCATTCCGGAATTGAGGCCGTGATGAACGAGAGCGACAGCACGGGCGGGGGCGCGGCCGGGAGCGCAGAGGGTGGTGCGAGCGGTGGCACCGGCGCGGACGGCGTACTGCCGCCGCAGGCGCGGGAGATCGCGGCCGGATATGACATCGCCGGGCCCGCTCTCGACCTCGGCGCACTGCTCTGGGACGGCACGTGTCTGCCCGGCGCGCAGATCCGCGTCCCGCTCGGCATGCTCAACCGGCACGGTCTCGTCGCGGGGGCCACGGGCACCGGCAAGACCAAGACGCTCCAGCTGATCGCGGAACAGCTGTCGGCGAACGGGGTGCCGGTCTTCCTCGCCGACATGAAGGGCGACATCTCCGGGATCGCGTCTCCCGGCGCCCCGGGCGACAAGGTCGCCGCGCGCGCCGGTCAGGTCGGACAGGAGTGGACGCCCGCCGGCTTCCCCACCGAGTTCTACGCGCTGGGCGGCATCGGCCCCGGCATCCCGCTGCGGGCGACCGTCACCGGCTTCGGTCCCGTCCTGCTCGCCAAGGTGCTCGGCCTCAACCGGACGCAGGAGCAGTCGCTCGGCCTGATCTTCCACTACGCCGACGCCAAGGGGCTCGACCTGGTGGACCTCAAGGACCTGCGGTCCGTGGCCGCCTTCCTCGTATCGGACACCGGCCGGGCGGAGCTCAAGGGGATCGGCGGGCTCTCGACGGCCACGGCCGGAGTGATCCTGCGCTCGGTCACCGCGTTCGAGCAGCAGGGTGCGGCCGGCTTCTTCGGCGAACCCGAGTTCGACACAGCCGAGCTGCTGCGGCAGGCGCCGGACGGGCGGGGCCTGGTCTCCGTACTCGAACTGGCCGCCGTGCAGGACAGACCGCAGCTCTTCTCGACCTTCCTGATGTGGCTGCTCGCCGACCTCTTCCACGACCTGCCGGAGGTCGGCGACCTGGACCGGCCCAAGCTCGTCTTCTTCTTCGACGAGGCACATCTGCTGTTCGACGGGGCCTCACCGGCGTTCCTGGAGTCGATCACGCAGACCGTGCGGCTGATCCGGTCCAAGGGCGTGGGCATCTTCTTCGTCACGCAGACACCGCGCGATGTCCCCGCCGACGTCCTGGGACAGCTCGGCAACCGGGTCCAGCACGCGTTGCGGGCCTTCACCCCGGACGACGCGAAGGCGCTGCGGGCGACGGTGAGGACCTTCCCGAACTCGCCGTACGACCTGGAGGAGCTGCTGACCGGTCTCGGCACCGGCGAGGCGGTGATCACCGTGCTGAGCGAGCAGGGCGCGCCGACGCCCGTCGCCGCGATCAGGCTGCGCGCCCCGCAGTCGCTGATGGGGCCGTGCCCGGCGGCGGAACTGGACGCGGCGGTGAAGGGCTCCTCGCTGTACGGACGTTATGCGCAGGCCGTGGACCGGGAGTCGGCGTACGAGAAGCTGGGCGCCGCCCAGGACGCGGAGCAGCGGTCGGCCGCCGAAGCTGCCGACAGGGCCGCGGTGGAGGCCGCGGTCACGTCCGGCGAACAGCCGGCCGGACACTCGGGCGGAAGCTCCGAGGACGACTCTTCGCTGGTGCGACAGGTGGTCGGCAGCGGGATGTTCAAGTCGCTTGCCCGGTCTGTGGGGACGCAGATGGGACGGGAGATCTCACGCTCGCTGTTCGGCACGGCACGCCGCAGGCGGTAGCGCGTACCCGGTGGGCCGGGACGGGCTCATTTGCTCTTGGCCGCCGCCTTGGCGGCCTTCGCGACCTGTTTGGCCTCCTGCTTGAAGGCGCGGACCTCGGCGAGCGAATCGGGGCCGGTGATGTCGGCGACCGAACGGTGCGAGCCTGCCTCCCCGTACGGTCCCGCCGCCTCCCGCCAGCCCGGCGGCCGGACACCGAACTGCTTGCCCAGCAGGGCCAGGAAGATCTGGGCCTTCTGGGTGCCGAACCCGGGCAGGGCGTTGAGCCGTCTCCGCAGCTCCGCCCCGGTGGTGGCCCCGGTCCACACCGCGCTTGCCTCGCCGTCGTACTGCGCCACCAGGTACTGGCACAGCTGCTGCACCCGCTTGGCCATCGAACCCGGGTATCGGTGCAGAGCGGGTTTGTCGGTGAAGAGCTGGGTGAAGGCCTCGGGGTCGTACGCCGCGATCTCATGGGCGTCCAGATCGTTTTCGCCCATGCGCTGCGCCAGTGCGTACGGTCCGGAGAACGCCCACTCCATCGGCACCTGCTGGTCCAGCAGCATGCCCACGAGGGCGGCGAGCGGGCTGCGCGCGAGAAGCTCGTCCGCCTCCGGCTGCTGAGCGATCCGGAGGGTGACGTCCCGGCCCTGGTTGCTGTCGGTCATGGACCCGATGATTGCGAGCCGGGGGCACGACGGCCAGTGAAACCACCGCCGGTACATCCGTTTGCAGCCGTTTGCCGCTGTTTGTATATATTCTGTGTCGTTTTCGTTGCCTTTGTTACCTTCGCTGCTTCCACGTTGAGGGGTGCCGGGGTGCCGGGTGCGGGGCATCGGGCACCGCGTGACTCGGGGGTACGAAGCCGTGTCAGCCTTCGAGGCGGTCCGCGCGGCGGTTCAGGTAGCGGGCCTCCGGGATGCTGAGGGTCCCGGAGGCCGCTGAGCGGTGGGCGGCGCGGACACCCTCCGTGTCGCCGGCCCGTTCCGGCAGGTGGGCGCGGACGGCGTCCTGCCGGTGGTGGCCCGCCAGCCGGTCGACGAGGACATCGGCCTCGGCCGGCCCGGCGTGCGGACCGTGCACCATGGCGACGGCGACGGCGACGGCCCGGCTCAGTTCGGCCATCGGCTCGGGGGCGATCCGTACGAGGACGTCGTACAGCGCCAGGATCTGCGGCCAGTCGTGTCCTCGGCGCGGGCCGCCTCGTCGTGCAGCGCCGCGATGGCCGCCTGAACCTGACAGGGCGGGCCCGGCCGGTCCCTCGCGCAGGGCCTCCTCGACCAGGGCGGTGCCCTCGGCGACAGCCGCCCGGTCCCATCGGCTGCGGTCCTGCTCGTCGAGCGGGATCAGCTCGCCGTGCGGTCCCGTGCGGTCCCGTCGAAGCGCCCGTACCGGCGCACCAGCGCGCCGAGGACCTGCGGGGCGTGCAGCCGTAACAGGTCCTCGACCTCGGTCGTACGTTTCACACATCGCCTCCGCCGCTGTCGATCGCCCGGATGACCACCGGGCGGACAGGCGCTCCGGCGGGCGCAGGACACTGCGTGACGCGCGCGGCGATCTCCGTGACCCGGTCCAGGCTCTCGCATTCGAGCACCCAGTACCCGGCGAGCAGTTCCTTCGTCTCCCCGTAGGGGCCGTCGGTGATCACGGGACGGCCGTCCTCGCCCGCGGAGACGAACCGGGTCTTCGCCGGTTCGACCAGGCCCTGGGCGTCGATGAGCTCACCCGTCTCGGCGAGATCGTTGTTGACCGCGCCCATGAACGAGAACATGGCCTGCACGTCTGCCTCGCTCCAGGCCGGATTGCCGGCGGACGCGGTCCCGCGCATCGCCTCGTAGTCGGCCTGCGAGCCCTGCACCATCACCAGGTACTTCATGATTCCGCTCCCTCGTCCGGGTTGCTGCCGCCTCTCGTGGGCGACTCTCACAGGGGACGTCGGAGAGGGGCGACGGTTCTCGACACCGCGCCGGGGAGTTTCCCGGGAAGCGCCGAGAACTCCCGGAACGGCCCAGGCGCCCTGGCACCCCGGCACCCTGGCGCCACGACGGTGCGCGCGGCGCGTCGGCCCCGTGCTGTGACGGTGCGCGCGGCGCGTCGGCCGGTTCCCTGCGGGCGGCACGGAGCGACGGGCGGGGGCGGGCGGACCGAGGAATGGGCGGGGGCGGGCGGACCCGAGGGATGGGCAGGGGCGGGCGGACCGGCGGGGGAGTCGCCGGCGGCGCCGAGCGGAGGGCGGCCTGCTTCAGCGTTGCTCCGGCCCTGCTTCTGGGCTGCTCCGTCCTTGCTCCGTGCTTGCTCCGTCTTCAGCCTTGCTTCAGCGCGGCAAGGCCCTTCTGCATGTCCTCGGTGTTCATGACCGGCTGGATCTCGATCGTCGCGCCGAGCCCCTCGAAGAGCGGCTCCGCGATGGAGGGCAGCAGCGAACTGTCCTGCATGTCGAAGACGAAGGTGCAGCAGCGCTTGCCCTCGCTGGGGCCGAAGTAGGCCGCCTCCGGCTTGAGGCGCTCCGCGAGCGACTTCATGATCTGCGGCAGGGTGCCGTTCCTGACCGCTTCGTTCGCGAGCTGTGTGTCCAGCTGTGCTCGCAGCATGACCCTCATGGTGTGACTCCTTCCGCCGTGCCGCGGGCGGCGCGGATCCGCCCGCGCTCGCTGAACCCCGGTGACGTACCGCTCAGCGTCACCGCGTGCGGTCGGGGCAGCCAACATCTCGTCGACCGTTCGGGCTGTGCTGTGCCGCCCTGTTGTTCGCCACCGACGGCCCGCTTGGCGCGCTCACGGCCGTGCTGCTGGTGATCTACCCGCTGTTCGACGTGGCGTGCGCGGCCGTCGACATCAGGTCCGCCCACAGGAACGGCCCGCCGATGCGCGCCCTCTACGTGAACATCGCGCTCAACGCCCTCACCGGCATCGGCCTGGCCGTGGCCGCCACCTCCGGTATCCCGGCCGTCCTGCGGATCTGGGGCACGTGGGCCGTCGCCGCGGGGATCGTCCAGCTCATCGTCGGCGCCGCCCGACGCCGACTCGGCGGCCAATGGGCGATGATCGCCAGCGGCGCCATCTCCGCCCTCGCGGGCGCCTCGTTCCTCGCCCAGGCGGCCAAGGACGGCGCCTCCCTGGACAGCCTGGCCGGCTACGCACTCCTCGGCGGTGTCTTCTTCCTCGTCTCGGCCCTCCGCCTGGGACGCGCTCGCAAGGTGTGATCCCGGCTTCCGGGCGCCACGGGCCCATTCGGCTCGCCGCCGACCGGGCCTGTGGCCTCCGGCAGTGGGCGACACGCGGCGCATTCCCGTCGTTTCACCGGGGCGGCCCGCGCCGGTCGCAACAACCGACGCCGAAGGCCCCCGCGAGCCGGAAGCGTCGGCGATCCGGGGCGGGAAGAGGCCCGGGCCGCCTTCGTGCCCGGTCTATTCGGGGAATGGGCCGCGGACCGAGACCCCACCGTCCAGCACGATCTGCTGACCGGTGATGTAGCGCGCCTCGTCCGAGGCCAGGTACACGACCGCGGCAGCCATCTCCTCCGACGTGCCGTAGCGGCCTGCCGGGATTTCCGGGACCCACTCGTCGGAGGGGGCGGCGTTGACAGCGGTGTTGATCGCCCCACCTGCGACGACGTTCATCCGGATGCCGTCGGCCGCGTACTCGGCGGCGACTGTCCGCGCCAGGCTGTACAGGCCGGCCTTGGCCGCACCGTAACCGGCCTGCTTCGGAGCGGCCATGAATCCGGTGACCGAGCCGATGCTGACGATGTTCCCGCCGGTGCCCTGTTCCAGGAACAGCCGCAGCACGCGCCGCACCGCGCGAGCCACGTAGCGCAGATTTACGTCGTAGACGGTGTCCCAGTCCTCGTCGGTCATCTCGTGCAGTCTGACCGCGGGTACGAACGCGACCTGCCCGCCGACCACCGTGACCAGGATGTCCAGCCCGCCGAGCCGTTCGGCCGCGCCGACGATCAGGTCCTCGAGCTGCTCGCTGGATCGGACGTCGCCGCTCAGCGCATGGGAGACGTGCCCGGCCGCACGCAACTCGTCCGCCGCCTCGACCGCCCGCGCGGCGTCCACGTCGGCCACTGCGACTGTCGCCCCGGCGGCTGCGAGGGAACGGACGATGGTCCGGCCGATACCGCCCCCGCCACCGCCGATCACCAGAGTCCGTTTGCCATCGAGCCTGCTCAATCCAGCCATGTGCCCTCCACCCTCGTCGAGTTGCCCAAAGTTAGTCGCGCCGAGGCCGACGAGGAAACAAGAACGAGCTGAAGGAGTCGCGGAAGTGGTGTCAGAAAGCCCTCGTGCCTGTCGGAAGCCCTCGTGCCTGTCGGCTGCGCTGCCGAGGAGCACACCGCCGTCATCCTGATCCGGCCCGGTGGGCAGAGACGCTGTTGAAGTTGAAGTTGAAGTTGAAGGGGGACCGGAGCAGGTCGCTGAGGGCCCCGAGCCGGTGCGGCCTTACTGCGATCTGTGGAACCTGCCCGCCGTTGCCGGTCGAGGCCGGAAGCCGGGGAGGTCGGCTGATCGATTGGATCAGGAGCGCCCTCGGCAATCGCCGCCGCACCGCCTACCGCTCGGGCTTCGTATTCGTTCCTACGAAGAAGGCCCTGACCGGTCGAAACCGGTCAGGGCCTTCTTCGTATGCCCGTCCGGCGCGGAGCGTATTCGTCCTGACCTGGGGCGGAGGGGACTGGACGCATCGTGGTGGACGGTCCCGGACGGAGGCGAATGAGGCCAAAACCGAGACCAGGGCGTGCGTGCCCGTCCCGATTCTGTCGTGATCAAGGAGCTTGTCGGGCAAGCGACGGAAACGCCCCTGCTTCCTTCGCACGCGTGGTCAGATGAGGGCCTTCAGAGGGACCTGTCTCCAGCGCACCTGTGATGTCCGACCACGATTCTGCACGAGAGGCCCATACCGGCCCCCGAAATGCCCGTCCGTTTTCCTCAGTCAACAACGTGACCGTGCACGTCCCCAGGGCGCAGGCATCAGCACGTCGCGGGCGTCCCGGGAGCCCGGCAGGGCGCTACGACGGTGCGCGCAGCGCGTCGACCGGTTCCATGCGGGCGGCGCGCAGCGACGGGTAGAGGCCGGCGAGCAGGCCGACGAGGGCTCCGGCGAGCGGGGCGCCGAAGGCCAAGGTCAGGTCGAGTACCGGGGTCCACTGTTTGACGACGGCGACGCACACCACGACTGCGATGCCCAGGGTCGCGCCGACGATGCCGCCGAGCAGGCCGATGGTTGTCGACTCCAGCAGGAACTGGCCGGCCACCTGTCGCCTCGACGCGCCCAGAGCGCGCCGCAGTCCGATCTCCCCGACCCGTTCCATCACCGTCACCAAGGTGACGTTGGCGATGCCGATGGCACCCACCACCAGCGAGACCAGGCCGAGGACGAGGAAGAGGCCGTTGACGTCGTTCTGGACGCCGTCACGTGCCTTGGACAGGTCGGGCGGCGCCACGACGGTGAGCGAGTCCTGGTGCCCGGGCGCCAGGGCGATCGGTGCCTGGCGCGCCACCTGCTCGGCCGCCCCGAGCGCGGTGTTGACCAGTACGAGGCTGACGTCTCCCAGGCCGAGGCGGTCCGCGCCGGTGGTGGGCGGGATGATGACGGCGGTGGACAGGCGCTGCTCCCGCTCGATGCCGCCGAGGATGCCGATGACCGTGTACGACTGGCCCTTGAAGAAGACCGCGGGAGCATCCTCCACCCGGCTGATGCCGAGCAGTTGCGCGGCCTGGTCGCCGAGCACCACCACCTGGTCGTGCCGGGCGAGGTTGCCGGCGTCGTAGAACCGTCCCGCGGTCATCGTGCCGCGTACGGCGGCGGGCAGCCCGGCCGAGGCGGCGACGACGGCCAGGGTCTGTCCGGAGGCGTCGCCGGGTGCGTTCACGTCGTTGGCCCGGACCTGGACGCTGTTGGTCGTGGCGGAGTCCCCGAGGGCGGCGACCGATTCCACCCCGGCCAGCCGCCGGACCGCTTCGGTCCCCGACCAGTCCACCAGTGGCCCGGTGTCGACCGAGCCGGGCTGCGCCCGCGGTACCTTCACGGTCACCGAGGTCGCGGCAAGCGCGTCGAACCGGCCGACGATCTGGTTCCCCGCGGTGGAGGCCACACCGATGGTGGTGACGAGCGTGGTGATGCCGAGCACCGTGCCCAGTGTGGTCAACGCGGATCGCATCGGGCGGGCGAGGACGCCGGCGAGTGCTTCCGTCCACAGGTCCCGTGGGTCCATCCGGGGGCGTTCGGCGCGTGCCCCGGCCGTTGCCGGGGGCGCGGGCGTCGTGTGTTTCCCGCGTGTCATACGGCCTCCGGGGTGAGGCGGCCGTCGGTGATGCGGACGCGCTGGCTCGCCCGGCGGCTGACCGCCTCGTCGTGGGTGATCAGGACGAGTGTCATGCCCTGGGCGCACAGGTCGTCGAAGAGTTCCAGTACGGAGTGGGTGTTCTCGCTGTCCAGGTTGCCGGTGGGTTCGTCGCACAGCAGCAGTGCGGGGTCGCCTATCAAGGCCCGTGCGATGGCGACGCGTTGGCGTTCACCGCCGGACAGCCGGTCGGGCCGGAAGCCCGACCGGTGCCCCACCCCGACCCGCTCCAGCGCCTGGCGGGCACGGTCCAGCCGGGTGCCGCGTTCGTGTCCGGGGCGCGGTTTGCGGTACGCCTCGGCCACCATGACGTTCTCGTCCACCGTCCGGTAGGGCAGGAGGTGGAAGGACTGGAAGACGAACCCGATCCGGCTGCCGCGCAGCGCGGTGCGTTCGAGGTCGCCGAGCCCGGTGGTCTCCACCCCGTCGAGCCGGAACGAGCCGGCGGTGGGCCGGTCGAGCAGGCCAAGTGTGTTGAGCAGGGTCGACTTGCCGGATCCGGAGGGCCCGACGATGGAGAGGTGCTCACCGCGCCGTACGGTCAGATTCACGCCGCGCAGAGCGTGTACGGGCGGTTCGGTGTCGAAGGTCCTCTCCACATCGCTGAGTTCGATGACGACGTCCGGGCCGGGAGTCACCTGCCCACCACCACGTGGTCGCCCTGCTTCAGTGCGCCGCCGACCGGCTTCACCTCGACGAGGCCGGCCGCGGACAGCCCGACGGTGACCTGTACATCGCTGACGCCGGAGTCGCGCTGCACCTGCACCCGGGCCTTTCCGTCGGCCGAGGTCCGTATCGCGGCGAGCGGCACGGTCAGCACCTTGCCGTCCGAGGCGCCGATCTCGATGGTCACCTTCAGCGAGGCCCCGGCCTGACCGGCCAGCGGGCCGGGGTCGGGTACGGAGATCCGCAGCGGGACCGGGGCCGAGGGGTCGCCGGCCGCCGGGGCCTCCTCGGCGGATTCGGCGCCCCCTGACGTCTCCCCCGTGGGCTGCTCGCCGTCGCCCTCCGCCGTCGAGGGCGCGGCGTCGGCGCCGAGCGCGGAGACGGTTCCCCGGGTCTTCTCGCCCCCCGCCGTCGTCAGTTCGACGGTCATGCCCTTCTTGAGCAGTTTGCCGTCCGAACCGGGCACGACTGTCTGGACCACCAGCTCGGACCCGGTGACGGTGCCGATCTGGCCGGACGCGGAATCCCCGGTCTTCACCGTCACCTTGTCCAGCCGTACGGGCAGCTCCGGGAAGAAGACGGCCTCACCGGCGGGGACCTTGGTTCCGTAAGTGGTCTGATAGGTGCTGAGGGCGGCGTTCGCCAAGGCCAGCGACTTCTGGGCGGACTCCAGCTGGATCTTCCGGATCGCCCCGTCGTTGCTGTTGCTGTTGCCGTCCGTGTCCGTGTCCTTCTTGGGGGCGGCTTGCGTCCCGCCGGTGCTTTCGCTGCCGGTGATCGTGAGGAGCGTCTCCTGGGCGGAGGACACCGACTGCTGCAGCTGGCCGAGCTGCTGCTGTTCGTCCGGGCTCGGCTGCTGCGCCTGGTATCCCTTGTCCGCGTACCACTGGGTGACCGCTGCCGCGGTGCCCTGGCCGTAGTTGCCGCTGATCGCGCCGGGCTCGAAACCGAGCCGTCGCAGGGCTCGTTGGAGCTGCTTCACATCGTCGCCGGAGGTGCCGGGGCCCAGCGTGCGGTACATCGGGACCCGGCCGCTCAGCGCGAGCACGGGGCGGCCGTTGACCGCCATCAGAACATCGCCCTCCTTGATCTTGGCACCGGCGACCGGTGCCTTGGTGACCCGCTGCTCAGCACCTTCACCGGCCGTGCCGCCGGATGATCCGGTGCCCACGGAGCCGGCCAGTGAGAGCGGCTGGGGCGAGGCGAACTCGATGGAGCCGTTCGCCACCACGGTGGCGATGAGGGACTGCCGCTGGACACCGACGGTCACCGGGCCGGCTTTCGGCGCGTTGTGCGCGGCGGCGGCATCGGCGGGGGAATGGACCTGGGTACCGGCGATCCAGCCGCCCGCGCCCACCAGGACCACCACGCCGACCAGTGCGCCCAGCTGTCTGCGTCCGCTGAGGTGTTTCATGCGCCGGAACCCCAGTACGGGTTGGCCTTGTCCTTGGGGAAGTACGCGGCCCGGAATTCCTTGCCGCACTCCAGGTCCTTCATGGCGATGGCGATGTCCTTGGTGAGCAGAGGCAGCGCCTCCGCCTGGGTCAGCTCCTGCTCGTGCATCGGCATTTGTTCGGCGAGGTCGAGCCGCACCATGTTGAACATGCCGGTCGGCTGGGTGGTGGAGACCGGAATGCCCTGCGCCTTGAGGCAGTTCGCGAACTTCTGTGCAAGCTGCACCAGCTCGGGGTCGCCGTTGAGCTCCAGCCCGTTCGCACGGTTCTTCTCCTCCCTTTCGGCCTGCTCCTTCATCTGATCCTCGATGCTCAGTTCCGGTCCGTACGCCTTGGCCCTGCCCTCGGCAGAGCACCCGCCGAGCTGCTCCCTCTCCACCTTCGTCCCGGTCGTGGGCGGGATTCCGTCCAGTGCTTCGGCGTAGCTCTTCTGCTGGGCGGGGGTGAATCCCTTCTCGTCCCCGTCGTCGGGGGTGATGACCCTCCCGTGCACCTTTCCCTTGGTGTTGGCGCCGGGGGCGTTCGGGTCGTCGGGGTAGGCGGCGGCCGCGTAGGTGCCGAAGCCGTACTTCTGCCGCAGCTTCTTCTCCAGGGCGTAGTCCTGCCCGTCGAGCAAGCCGTCGTCGGCCGGCGGACTCTCCATGTGCGGGGTGTAGGTGAAGCCCTTCTTCTTCATGCAGGCCGCGATGGCGTTCTCCTCGATGTACATCTTCTTGGTCGCGGCGTCCGTGCCGTCCGGGATGGTGAGTTGGGCGGCGCCGTCGACGGTTTTCGTACCGCCGTCGACGGTGGAACCCGAACCGGCGTCGGGGGCGGCCGTGTCGCTGGAACCTCCGCACGCGCTGAGCATCGGCAGCATGGCGACGGCCAGGGCTGCGACCAGGGAGTTACGTAGGGCAAGCGTGGGCATGTGCATGCCATATATCCATTCGTGGTGCAGTGCGGTTTGTCGTCAGTGGGTCGTCAACTGCCGGTCGCCTCGACGGCGTCGTAGATCCGAGGGTCGGTGGCCAGGTCGGTCAGCACGGACCAGTCCGAGCTCGTGACCACGTGGCCTTTGCCGCTTTCGTCATGGGGGCCCATGAGCGCCTGCACCTCCCAGCCGCCCGTTGTCACATGGGTGACGCCGAACGTGTACGAACCGCCCTGGTCGTCCTTGCGGGCGGGCAGGAAACGCGGATCCGCGAAGTAGGCCAGCACACGGTCCCCCGAACTCGTCGACCTGACGGAGCATTTGAACGAGCTACCACCCCACGGGGAGGTGAACTCGGGACCACGACCCTCCCGGCATCTCGCCGGAAGCAGGGAAGCCCCGGTGGCGGACCGCGCCACCGACACGTACAGGTCGCTCACCAGCCCGGTCCTGGGGTCGGTCAGCCGGAAGTACGTTGCCGGGCGCCGCGAGTGGTGCGGCTGCGCGGCCTCGATCGTGCCGACCGAAGCCGGGACGATCGACCGCAGCAGCTTCAGCGAGGGATGCCAGACCGTCGGCGCCACGGCCGGCAGCGGGCGCCTGGTCTCCGGCGTCGGGGCGAGCACCCCGTACGCGCCGACCGACACCACCGCTGCCATGGCCGCGCTGCCCAGTGCCGCACCGATCCGGCGCCGCCGCCGGATCCGCGTACCCTGCACGATCGCGCCCGACACCAGATCCGGCATCGGCGGCTCCGGAACGGCATCCAGCCCGCCCAGCGCCTCGCCCAGCGCCTCGGCCAGGGCGAACCCGTCCTCGCCACCGCCATGTTTGCCCGCCATGCTCACCACCCCGCCTTCAGATAGCCGGTCCCGGATTTCATGCCCGCACCGGCGCGGTCCCCGCTCCCGGGCAGTGCCGCCGACGCCCGGTCGCCCAGGATGCGGCGCAGGGCCGCCAGCCCTCGGGAGGTCTGGCTCTTCACGGTGCCGGTGCTGCATCCCAGCGCCGCCGCGGTCTCCTCCACGCTCTGGTCCTCCCAGAACCGCAGGACCAGCACCGCCCGGCTGCGCGCGGGCACCTGCCGCAGGGCGGCCAGAAGCACCATCCGCAGATCGGGATCGTCCGCCGGGGCCGCCACGTCGTACTGGTGGGCACTGGGCCGCTCCCACCAGCGCCGCCGCCGGGTCTCGTCCACGAACGTACGGAACAGCACCTTGCGGGCGTAACTGTCGGGAGAGTCCATCCGTACCTTGCGCCACACCGCGTACAGCTTCGCCAGCGCCGTCTGCGTGAGGTCCTCGGCCAAGTGCCAGTCACCGCACAGCAGATACGCGGCACGGCGCAACTGTGCCTGGCGGCTGCGCGCGAACTCGTCGAATTCGATGGCGATGTCGCCGCCGACGCCGACCGCGTAGACGCCCTGGTCGTCCGGTGTCCGGATCACAGACCGCCTCCGCCCGGCACCGCAACGGTGCGCGGTGAGAAGTACTTCATGCCGTACTGACGTGCTGGGCCGTACGGGAGGTTGTCACTGGTTCGAGAAGTTTTGTGGACGTCGCGGCGGGTTCTGTGTCCAAGGAGCCACAAGGCGCGCCCTCGAAGCCGGGGATCTCCAGCCTGAGCCGGGCCAAAAGCCGGAGTCGGGTACCGGGCGGGCATGAGGCGGCCCGAAGTTTCCGAACGCCGGGCCAACAGGTCCGAATCCGGCGAGTTGTGCGGGAGCGGGTGAAGCCCACCGTGGAGGGCTCCGCAGAACCCGAATGAGACGGACAACGTCGAAGGCCCCCGCAGCGAGCTGCGGGGGCCTTCGACGTATTGCCCGGTGAGAGCAATGGCGGAGGATACGAGATTGGAACTCGTGAGGGGTTGCCCCCAACACGCTTTCCAAATGTTCGTCCGGAGGTTCGATGAAGTGCGGGGACGTCCTGACCTGCGGTTCAGGAGAGTCAGGCAGGGCTTCTGAACGATGCCGTACGCCGGTGAAGGCAACCAGAACTGCAACCACAGGAGCCCAGCCCGTGCTCACGCCAGACGTCGGATGCTGAGCGGTTGTTCGGGATCCGTAGGCCGCTCGGATCCCGGAACAGCTGGTCTCGATGCGTGAGACTGCCCCGAGCGGTACGGCTCGTGGGCGATCGCTGGCCGGTGCTTCTGCGGGGCTGCAAGCTGTGCGGCATCAGCAGAAGGCCGGCCGGTACACCCGTGCCGGCCCGGTGTGAGCGGCCTGGGTTGTCCCGCGCCTCCGATGTGCTCCCTACGGACAGATCATGTTGCTGCGGCCTCCCATACCATCCCGACTTTCATGTACATCTGCTACATTCATGACATGAGTGAGCCAGTGATTGAATCCATGGCAGATGTCCGCAGTCATCTCGCTGACGTCATCGATCGTGCCCGTCGGCAGGAAACCCCGACGATCATCACTCGGCGAGGCAAGCAGGAAGCCGTCGTGATCGACATCCAGGAGTACCAGCGCCTGCGTGAGATCGCGGAGGGTGTCGAGGAGGCGTGGCTCAACCAACTGGCCGACGACGCCGAGTCCGAGGGTGCGGAGGGGTCGGTCTCGCTCGAAGAAATGGCCGCCCTGCTCCGTGCTCAGCAGGGCTGACGTGATGGGGTACGTCACACGCTTCACGCCGCACGCTCAGCGGAACATGCTCAAGGTCCCGCGTCCGGATGCCCTCCGCGTCCTGTACCGCCTCACCGAACTCCAGAAGGCCCTGGACGCCGGCGACACCGCATCGTTCGATATCAAAGCCCTCCAGGGGCACAACGCCCGCTGGCGACTCCGGGTCGGCGACTACCGCGTCGTCTACACCGTTGAGGACGGTCAGCTGATCGTGTGGGTCCTTGCCGTTGGCAACCGCCGCGACATCTACCGTCAGGTTCCGTAGGCCGACGCACGAAGAAGGCCCCCGCAGCAAGCTGCGGGGGCCTTCGACGTATTGCCCGGTGAGAGCAATGGCGGAGGATACGAGATTCGAACTCGTGAGGGGTTGCCCCCAACACGCTTTCCAAGCGTGCGCCCTAGGCCACTAGGCGAATCCTCCGCGGCAAACAATACAAGACGTTGAGGAGTGCTCGCGAACCCGTTCCGTCTCGGACCTCTCCGGGGGGCCTCGGCGGGGTTCCCGGGTGCGGGGGAGGTGGACTCGCGGGGGTGGGGATCGGCTAAGGTGGGCGTCAGCCCCTCACGTGGCGCTATCTGACTGAACTCCCCCAGGGCCGGAAGGCAGCAAGGGTAAGTTGGCTCTGGCGGGTGCGTGGGGGGCCCTTGTGTTTCCCGGGCTCGGTGGGGCCGGGGTTTCCGGCGTCCGGATTTCCTGTGGTGAGGTTTCCCGCAGCCGGTGGTGTGGCCGGTCCGGGGCCGGTTGTCAGTCGACCCCGATAACCTCGTAGGTGTGTCGTCCCTTGCGCTGTACCGCCGCTATCGCCCCGAGTCGTTCGCCGAGGTCATCGGTCAGGAGCATGTCACTGACCCGTTGCAGCAGGCGCTGCGGAACAACCGGGTCAATCACGCGTACCTGTTCAGTGGTCCGCGCGGCTGCGGCAAGACGACCAGTGCGCGCATCCTCGCCCGCTGTCTGAACTGTGAGCAGGGGCCCACGCCCACGCCCTGCGGGGAGTGCCAGTCGTGCCAGGACCTCGCGCGCAACGGACCGGGATCGATCGATGTGATCGAGATCGACGCCGCCTCGCACGGTGGCGTGGACGATGCGCGTGACCTGCGGGAGAAGGCGTTCTTCGGGCCCGCGTCGAGTCGTTACAAGATCTACATCATCGACGAGGCGCACATGGTCACATCGGCGGGGTTCAACGCCCTGCTGAAGGTGGTCGAGGAGCCGCCGGAGCACCTCAAGTTCATCTTCGCGACCACGGAGCCCGAGAAGGTCATCGGCACCATCCGGTCGCGTACCCATCACTACCCGTTCCGGCTCGTACCGCCCGGGACGCTGCGCGAGTACCTCGCCGAGGTGTGCGGCAGGGAGAACAGCTACGTCGAGGACGGGGTGCTCCCGCTCGTCGTGCGGGCCGGTGCCGGATCCGTGCGTGACTCGATGTCGGTCATGGACCAGCTGCTGGCCGGCGCGGGCGACGAGGGTGTGACGTACGCCATGGCGACGTCGCTGCTCGGATATACGGACGGCTCCCTGCTCGACTCGATCGTGGACGCCTTCGCCGCGGGCGACGGGGCCGCCGCCTTCGAGGTCGTGGACCGGGTGATCGAGGGCGGCAACGACCCCCGCCGCTTCGTCGCCGACCTCCTGGAGCGGCTGCGCGACCTGGTGATCCTGGCCGCCGTGCCGGACGCGGGGGAGAAGGGGCTGATCGACGCACCGGCCGATGTGGTCGAGCGGATGTCGGCCCAGGCGTCCGTCTTCGGCGCCGCCGAGCTGAGCCGCGCCGCCGACCTGGTCAACGAGGGGCTCACGGAAATGCGCGGGGCGACCTCGCCGCGTCTCCAGGTCGAGCTGATCTGCGCCCGGGTGCTGCTGCCTGCCGCCTTCGACGACGAGCGTTCCCTCCAGGCCAGACTGGACCGCCTGGAGCGGGGCGCGTCCTTCGCCACCACCGGGCCGGGGCCCTCGATGGGGTACGTCCCCGGGCCGGAGGCGCTGGCCCACGCCCCCGCCGCACCTCAGGCGCACGCCCCCGCCGCACCTCAGGCCCCCGCGCCGCCCGCCTTCGCGCAGCCGGACGCCGGATCGGGGCCCGCCGCCGCGCGTGCGGCGGCACGCGGGGACGCACCCCCGCCCGCACCCGTTCAGCCGGCTCCCGCGCCCGACCCCGTGCAGGCGCCGCCCGCCGAGGCGCCCGCGGCCGGTCAGCGGCCCGGCGCCTGGCCGGCCGCGGCAGCGCCCGAGCAGGGCCGGAGGCCCGGAGGCTGGCCGACCGCCTCCACTCCGGGCCAGGCCCCCGCGCCACAGGCCGCCGCCCCCGCGCCGGCTCCTGCGGCCCCCGCCGCCGCACCGGCACCCGTCGCCGCCGCGCCCGCCCCGGGCGCGACGCAGGGCGCCGCGCAGGTGCGCAACATGTGGCCCGACATCCTGGAGGCGGTCAAGGGCCGCCGCCGGTTCACCTGGATCCTCCTCAGCCAGAACGCCCAGGTCACCGGCTTCGACGGAGCCACACTGCAGATCGGCTTCCTCAACGCCGGTGCCCGCGACAACTTCGCGAGCAGCGGCAGCGAAGAAGTGCTGAAGCAGGCCCTGGCCGAGCGGTTCAACGCGCAGTGGAAGATCGAGGCGATCGTCGACCCGTCGGGCGGAGCCGGTCAGCCCCCGCAGGTCGGTGGCGGCCGCCCCTCCGCAGCCGCACCGCCCGCGCCGCAGCACCCTGCGGCCCCCGCACCGCAGTCGTACGAGCCCAGGCCCGCGCCGGAGCACCGACAGCCGGGCGGCGGCTCCGCCCCGGAGCCGGCACCCTCGTCGTACGCCGCTCCCGAACCGCCCCGGTCGGTCGCCCCCGAGGACGACACCCCCGAGGCCGACGATCCCGACCTCGTCGACTCCGCCCTGTCCGGCCACGACCTGATCGTCCGCGAACTGGGCGCCACGGTCGTCGAGGAGTTCACCAACGAGTAACGGGCAGGGGAGGCAGATGTGGGCGGGGCCATCGTCGAGGTGGCCGGGGCCATTCCGGTCAGGTCTCCCTTGATCGTGATCAATACACCTGGGCCGTGCGGGCCCGTCTCTCCGGGCCTTCCCGGACCGGCGCCCGCGGTGTCCACGGAGCGGCGTCCGTCAAGGGCGCCGCGCCCCGGCGGCTAGGCTGCACCCCGTGAAGGTCCTCGTCATCGGCGGCGGCGCCCGCGAACACGCCCTGTGCCGCTCTCTTTCCCTCGACTCCGACGTCACCGCTCTGTACTGCGCTCCCGGCAACGCCGGCATCGCAGAGGTGGCCGAACTGCACCCCGTCGACGCCCTCGACGGCGCTGCCGTCGCGCGCCTCGCCACCGAACTGGGCGCCGAGCTGGTGGTCGTCGGCCCGGAGGCACCGCTTGTCGCCGGGGTCGCCGACGCCGTGCGCGCCGCCGGCATCCCCTGCTTCGGCCCGTCCGGAAAGGCCGCCCAGCTGGAGGGCTCGAAGGCCTTCGCCAAGGACGTGATGGCCGGCGCGGGCGTTCCGACCGCCCGCAGCTACGTCTGCACCACGCCCGCGGAGATCGACACCGCCCTCGACGCGTTCGGCGCCCCGTACGTCGTCAAGGACGACGGCCTCGCCGCAGGCAAGGGCGTCGTCGTCACCGACGACATCGAGGCGGCCCGCGCCCACGCGCTGGCCTGCGACCGCGTGGTCATCGAGGAGTTCCTCGACGGCCCCGAGGTGAGCCTCTTCGCGATCACCGACGGCACCACCGTGCTGCCGCTCCAGCCCGCGCAGGACTTCAAGCGGGCCCTCGACAACGACGAGGGCCCGAACACCGGCGGCATGGGCGCGTACTCCCCGCTTCCCTGGGCGGACCCGAAGCTGGTCGACGAGGTCATGCAGTCGGTCCTCCAGCCGACCGTCGACGAGCTCCGCCGCCGCGGTACACCGTTCTCCGGGCTGCTGTACGCGGGTCTCGCGATCACCTCGCGAGGCGTACGGGTCATCGAGTTCAACGCCCGCTTCGGCGACCCGGAGACCCAGGTGGTCCTGGCCCGTCTGAAGACCCCGCTGGCCGGTGTCCTGCTGGGCTCCGCCAACGGGACCCTGGACGAGCTGCCCCCGCTGAAGTGGCGGGACGAGGCCGCCGTCACCGTGGTCATCGCCTCCCACAACTACCCGGAGACCCCGCGGACGGGCGATCCGATCGAGGGGCTCGACGAGGTCGCGGCCAAGGATGCGCCGCACGCGTACGTTCTGCACGCCGGGACCCGGCGGGACGGCGACACGGTCGTCAGCGCGGGTGGTCGCGTGCTCTCGGTGACCGCGACCGCCGAGGACCTCGCGGGCGCCCGTGAGCGTGCCTACGCGGCCGCGGCCAGGATCCGGCTCGACGGCTCGCAGCTCCGTACGGACATCGCCAAGAAGGCCGCGGAGGCCTGATCCCCACCCGTTTCCACGAGATCCCCACCCGTTTCCGCGAGGGCCACGGACACCTGAGCCGTACCGCTCCGACCACCACTGACGCGCCGCTGCCCTATGGACAGCGGCGCGTCAGCACCTTTGCCCAAAGCCATTCCATCGAGTGACGGCTGAGCCATCCGGATGACGCCCGCCGAAGCCCCAACTAGGGTGCGGCGCAAGCATTCCGGCACTTGGCCCACCGGCATTGCGATGTCAGTGACGGGTGCCACAGTGGGGGAGTGAGCAACACCGCCGTGGGGGCAGAGGGGGTGACGTCCGGCCGTGTCCGGTACCGGTACAGGTGAGGAGCTGGGTGCGCAGGCAGCGCGCGCCCGGGCTCTCGTCCTGCTGCGCATCCGCAGCAGGGCAACGGCAGTGGCACTGCTGCCGGCCGCGTCGGCCGTCGTGCTGTTCGCCGCAGAGGCGCAGGGCTTCGCCGAGGGCAGCGGCTGGGACGCGGTGCGCTGGGCCATGACGGCCTGCGCCGTCGTCGTCCTTCTCATCGCCGCGGCCGTCGCGATCGCGGTCGTCCGGGCGAAGCCGGCGGTCAGCCCGACCGTCCCGCTCAGCGAGGAGGCGGCCCCGGACCTCTACCGGCTGGTCCGTGACCTGGCGGAGCGGCTCGGTGTGCCCGCACCCTCGGCCATAGCTCTCACACCGGACTGCGACAGCTGGCTGGAGGACCGCACCCACCCGGCTGCGGACCGGGCGGCCAAGGAGGCCGCGCGCCGGGACCCGACCGGTCCGGCGGACGGCCCGGGCCGTCGTCCGGGACGCCGTCGCCGGGTGCAGGCGGCGCCTGTGCTGGTGATCGGCTCCCCCTTCCTCTGGTGGATGCGGGTCGCCGAGCTGCGGGCGGTGCTCGCCCCGGTCGTGGCCGGCACCGGTCCCTCCGCCCAACCCGACATAGCCGCCGCCCGGCGTTTCGTACGCGGGCTGGACGGCGTGGTCGCCGATGCCGCCGCACCCGTCCACGGAACGCTGCGCAGGGTCCTGCGGTTGCCTGGCCGCTTCGTCGGCCGGATCGCCAGGCTGCTGCTGCGCAGCTGTCGCGGCCATGCGGCGGAGATGGAGCGCGGTGTCGCCGCCGCCGCGTCGACGCG
This sequence comes from Streptomyces sp. NPDC002809, assembly GCF_040295435.1. Taxonomy (NCBI): domain Bacteria; kingdom Bacillati; phylum Actinomycetota; class Actinomycetes; order Kitasatosporales; family Streptomycetaceae; genus Streptomyces; species Streptomyces sp. NPDC002809. The sequence continues at coordinate 72,843 of NZ_JBEOVJ010000001.1, read as the reverse complement.
CGCCCAGGCGGTGGACTACGGGCTGCGGGTCGTCGCCCAGGAACAGGTCGGTCTCGCCTACGCGGGCTGGGACCGGCTGCTCACCCGCGTCGCGCTTCCCGCCTGGCGGATGGGGCGCTGGCCCTCCCGGCTGAACGCGGGCGTCGTCTCCGCCCTCACCGAGCTCTCCCGGCGCGACCGGCTGGCCGAAGGGTTCACCACCCGGCTCGGCGAGCGCCCCGCCTGCGACCTTCTGGAGGCGCCGGGAGCGGCCGACGAGGCGGCGTCCCTGCTGGCCGCACGGCTCTTCCACGGCGGCCCCGCGGAGACCGGGCCCGACTGGGCTCCGGTGGACTGGCAGCAGTATCCGGAAGAGGTCGTCGACCGGAAATGGCGCACGGAGGCGGCCCGGCTGCACCGCGTCCTGGACTCCATGGGCGTGCCCCCCGCCGTCGGCGCCGCAGGCGAAAGCGCCTGCGCCGGGGTGCCCACACTGGCGCGCGTCGTCGAGCACCTCGCCGCGGGCCGGGACGGGGGCGAGGAGCTCGCGGCCGGGATCAGCGCCGCCGTGGCCCGGGAGGAGGCGCAGGCGCCACAGCCGGGCACCGGGGGCGCAGGGGACGTGGGCGGCGACGTGCTGGACCTCTGGGGTCCCGATCCGCTGCCGCTCTTCCCGCTCCAGCCGCCCCGTACGGGGAGCGAGCTGCTCGCGGACCACGTCGCGGCGATGGTCTGCTGCGCCGCCGTGGACACGGCGGGCGCGGCGCCCGGACTGGACTGGCTCGACGGCCCCGCGCTGCTGGTCGACGGCGAACGCCGGGCCGACCTCGGCACCGCCGTCCTCAGCCTTGTCGAGGACGGCGACGCGGAGCCGCTGCGGTCCTGGCTCGTCTCGGTCGGCGTGCGTACCGACAAGCCCGTCCGTCTCGTCTGAAACACGTCTGGACAGGCGGCTGTTCGCTCGGACCGACACCCAATATCCGGAACATTAGGTTCCGTTCACGTCAATTCGCGACGAACGGTGACGGAGTGCATGCGTTATGTGATGTGCTGGGGATCGGCGCTGACAGTCGGCGCACCACTGTTGTTCCGGGGGCCTGAGGGAGGGATGCGTCATGGGGGCGGAGCAGATTCGCCGTTGGGAGTCAGGTGCCCTCGCGCATGCGGTCACCGACCCTTTCGGCCAGGGACCTCTTCCCTGGTTGCGCGGCAGTGAGAACTACTTCGACGACACAGGCCAGGTCGTACCCTGGTACGCCGACCCCACCCTGCCCCGCGGTTCCACCGGCGGGGGCACCCGCACCGCCGACGACGTCCGCCGTCAGATCAAGGGCTTCATCTCCACCGGCGCCGCGGCCCCGGGCGAGGCGATCGACTTCCACATCACCGTGGACCCGCCCCAGCAGTTCTCCGTGGACATCTACCGGATCGGTCACTACGGGGGTGACGGCGCCGCCAAGATCACCACGAGCCCGCGGCTCTCCGGCATCGTCCAGCCGGCCCCCCTCACCGCCGACCGCACGGTCTCCTGCCACCACTGGTGGCAGTCCTGGCGGCTGCAGATCCCCACGTACTGGTCGATCGGCGCGTACGTCGCCGTCCTCACCACGGTCGACGGCTACCGCTCCCACATTCCGTTCACGGTCCGCGACGACCACCCGGCCGACCTGCTGCTGGTGCTCCCGGACATCACCTGGCAGGCGTACAACCTCTACCCGGAGGACGGCCGGACCGGCGCCAGCCTCTACCACGCCTGGGACGAACAGGGCCGGCTGCTGGGGGAGGAGGACGCGGCGGTCACCGTCTCCTTCGACCGCCCCTACGCGGGCGCCGGCCTTCCGCTCCACGTCGGCCACGCCTACGACTTCATCCGCTGGGCCGAGCGCTACGGGTACGACATCGCCTACGCCGACACCCGCGACCTGCACGCGGGCCGGATCGACCCCACCCGCTACCGGGGCCTGGTCTTCCCCGGCCACGACGAGTACTGGTCGGTGCCCATGCGCCGTACCGCCGAACGCGCCCGCGACAACGGCACGTCCCTCGTCTTCCTCTCCGCCAACACCATGTACTGGCAGGTCAGCCTCGCGCCGTCGCCTTCCGGCGTCCCCGACCGGCTGCTCAGCTGCCGCAAGCGCCGGGGCCCGGGCAAACCCGCGCTCTGGCGCGAGCTCGACCGCCCCGAGCAGCAGCTGCTCGGCATCCAGTACGCGGGCCGGGTCCCCGACCCCCACCCCCTCGTCGTGCGGAACGCGGAGCACTGGCTCTGGGACGCGACCGGTGCCGGCGAGGGCGACGAGATCAACGGCCTGGTCGCGGGTGAGGCCGACCGCTACTTCCCGCGCACCACGCTCCCCGAGCACGACAACCGCATCCTGCTCGCGCACTCTCCGTACCAGGACAGCGAAGGCGTGACCCGCCACCAGGAGACGTCCCTGTACCGGGCCCCGTCGGGTGCGCTCGTCTTCGCCTCCGGCACCTTCGCCTGGTCCCCGGCCCTGGACCGCCCCGGCCACGTGGACCCGCGCATCCAGCGGGCCACCGCCAACCTCCTCGACCGCATCTGCAAGCGAGCCTGAAGCCCGGCCGCCCTCCGGGGCCCGCTCCGGCAGTACATCCGCGCCCCTCCGCACCCCTCCGAAGCCGTCCGCGCCCGGATACGGGACAATCGGAACAGCTCCTGGATCAACCTACGCGGAGGCAGCGTGTCCGGATTTGTAGAAAAGCCCGAGCCCGTGCAGGTTCCGGGGCTCACCCACCTGCACACGGGCAAGGTGCGCGACCTGTACCGGAACGAGGCGGGTGACCTCGTCATGGTCGCCAGCGACCGGATGTCCGCGTACGACTGGGTCCTGCCCACCGAGATCCCGGACAAGGGCCGCGTCCTGACCCAGCTCTCGCTGTGGTGGTTCGACCAGCTCGCCGATCTCGTACCGAACCATGTCCTGTCCACGGAGCTGCCCGCCGGCGCACCCGCGGACTGGGCCGGCCGCACGACGATCTGCAAGTCGCTGCGGATGGTCCCGGTCGAGTGCGTCGCCCGCGGCTATCTGACCGGCTCGGGCCTGGTCGAGTACAACGCGTCCCGCACCGTCTGCGGTCTCGCCCTTCCCGAAGGCCTCGTCGACGGCTCCGAGCTGCCGGCGCCGATCTTCACCCCCGCCACCAAGGCGGCCGTCGGCGACCACGACGAGAACGTGAGCTACGAGGAAGTGGCCCGTCAGGCCGGCGCCGAGACCGCCGCACAGCTGCGTCGCGCGACGCTGGACGTATACAGCCGGGCCCGTGACATCGCACGCGAGCGCGGGATCATCCTCGCGGACACGAAGTTCGAGTTCGGCTTCGCGCCCACCGCCGACGGCGGCGAGGAACTGATCATCGCCGACGAGGTGCTCACCCCGGACTCGTCCCGCTTCTGGCCTGCCGCGGACTGGGAGCCGGGCCACGCCCAGCCGTCGTACGACAAGCAGTTCGTGCGCGACTGGCTGACCTCCCCGGCATCCGGCTGGGACCGCAAGAGCGAGCAGCCGCCGCCGGCGCTGCCCCAGGAGATCGTGGACGCGACCCGCGCCAAGTACCTGGAGGCTTACGAGCTCCTCACCGGAACGCCCTGGAAGTAGGGCCTCTCGGCACACGAAGAAGCCCCCGGCCGAAAGGCCGGGGGCTTCTTGCTGAATCGAGCGGACGACCAGGTTCGAACTGGCGACCTCAACCTTGGCAAGGTTGCGCTCTACCAACTGAGCTACGTCCGCAAGCGCCGAAGCGCGAGAACTACTATACCCATCCCCGCTCGCGTGCGAGACGCACTGCGGCATGACGGTTCTCCGCCCCGAGCTTCGCAGCTGCCGCCGAGAGGTAGTTGCGCACCGTCCCCTGCGACAGGGACGCCCGCTCCGCGATCTCGGAGACCGGCGCCCCGTCGGCCGCCAATTCCAGTACCTCGGCCTCGCGCACGGTCAGCGGCGAGTCCCCGGCGGCAATGGCATCGGCCGCCAACTCCGGGTCCACATAGCGGTTTCCGGCGTGCACGGTGCGGATGATCCCGGCCAGCTGGCGTGCACTGACGGTCTTCGGTACGAACGCCCGCACGCCCGCCGCGAGGGCGCGCTTGAGGTGTCCCGGGAGGCCGTGACTCGTCACGATCATGGTTCGGCAGTCCGGGAGTTCGGACCGTATCGATGTGGCGACGCTCACACCGTCTGCCCCTGGCATCTCCAGATCCAGCACCGCCACATCGGGGCGGTGCGCTCGTGCCATGGCGAGCGCCTCGGGGCCGGTCGCAGCCTCCGCGACCACCACCAGGTCGTCCTCCAGCGCGAGCAGGGCAGCGAGTGCGCCCCGGATCAGGTGCTCGTCGTCAGCGAGCAGCACCCGTACCGCGGTCATCGTCGTTCCTCCAGAAGAGCCATGCGCGATACGTCACGGGCCGCCGCATGCGGGGTGCCGGCGGATTCTGCTGTGCGGGCCAATGGGATCCGCGCGCTCAGCCGGAACAGGCCGCCCTCTGCCGGGCCGGCGTCCAGCGCCCCGTCGAGCGCGCCGAGCCGTTCGCGCAGCCCCGCCAGACCGGAGCCGCTTTCCCCGGGCGCGGCGGCGGGTGCTCCGTCGTTCTCCACGTTCAGCACCACCGCATCCGCCGATACGTGGAGCCGCACCGTGCAGCTGCGCGGATCGCCGTGCCGCAGCACATTGGTCGCGGCCTCGCGGACCACCCAGCCGAGCGCCGACTGGACGGGCGCCGGCAACCCCGCGCCGTCGTCGCCGGTGACCGCGCATTCGATGCCTGCTGCCTGCAACACCCCTTTGGCCCCGGCCAGTTCCGTGGTCAGATCGGCCTTCCGGTAGCCCCGTACGACATCACGTACCTCCTGCTGCGAAGCGCGGGCTATCCGCTGCACCTCGACCATCTGGTCCACCGCCTCGGGCCTGCCTCGCTGTGCGAGCTCCACAGCCAGTTCGCTCTTCAGCGCGATCACCGCGAGATTGCGGCCCATCACGTCATGCATGTCCCGCCCGAACCGCAGCCGCTCCTCGGCGACGGCGAGCCGGGCCTGTATGTCCCGGGCCTCCTCGGCCTGCCACATCACGCTCAGGCTCCAGGCGCTGGGACGCACCGAGATCAGGACCAGTACGCAGCCGAAGAGGGTCGTCGGCACGACGCCGGCGAGGGGGCCGCCCCGCACTCCTGCCGCGGCGAGTGCGCCGGTGGTCAGCGCGGTGAGGAGCAGCGATTCGATCACGAACGTGCGGACCGGGATCAGGAGCACCCGTGTGATCACGAACGGCATCGGTGCGTTCAGGCTCATGAGGAGCAGGCCGGGGCTGCCGATCCCGTCCACCCCGGCCAGCGTCGCAAGCAGCACCACTCCGAGCAGCAACAGGGCCAGAGGAGCGAGCATCCGACGCGTGGGGAACACGGAGACGCCGAGGTAGTGCTCGTACGAGGGGCGGACGTTGCGGTTGCTCAGCAGACACTGGGTGAGGCTCACCAGGAGCAGCGCTGCGCCCAGCGCCAGTGGGAGTGGCTCGTGGCGGATGTCGTCCTTGAAGGGCGCCAGCTGCCACGAGAGGGCGAATAGCCAGGGGATCGAGGAGATCGTGAATCGCGAATACAGGTCGATCCGCTCCAGCTTTCCGCGCTCCTGCCAGTCGCGGCGCCATCCCCGTGCACGCTTCAACACGCCAAATCTCCCTCAGCGTCGCGGATCCCAGCGGAACCACCGCTGCACAGCAAACACCGCGAGCGCCGTCCAGACCAGTCCGGTCAGTGCCGCTCCGAGCAGGTCAGCGCCTTCGGGGACGCCCAGCCAGCCCGACCGCACGAGCGTCATCACTCCAGTCAGCGGCAGGAACTCGCAGGCCGACGCGAGCGGGTCGGGGAAGACCTCCAGCGGGACGAAGAGCCCCGATCCCATCATCGAGACGAGGAACAGCGGAAGCGTGGTGAGCTGGGCCGTCTGCACGGTGCGGGTCAGTATGGAGGTGGCCGCGGCCAGCACCGTCAACAGCGCCACGGCCAGCAGCAGTCCCGCGAGGAGGAGTTCGGGCCGCTGCGGTGCGGTGAGGCCGAAGAAGGCCGCACCGGTCGCGATGATCAGCGCGGACTGTGTCAGGGCCAGGGCGGCCGACGGCAGTGCGGTCCCGGCCAGGATCTCGCCGTCGCCGACCTCGCCGGTGCGGAGCCGCTTCAGGACCAGGTCCTCGCGCCGCGCCACATAGGCGGCGACCATGTTCATGTAGACGGCCTGGATGAGTACGGTCCCGATGCCGCCGGTGAGCGCGGCTCCGGCGACCGTCAGCCCGGTCCCGCCGAGATCCACCTGCTCGAACGTCGACTTCATTGCCATGATCATGGCCGAGGGCACCAGCAGCGCGACGACGACGGCCGTCCTGTTGCGTGCCAGCAGGGTCATTTCGGCCCGGCCGAGAGCCATCAGGCGTCCTCGGGCCGTTGTCATGGTCCGGGCCGCCGGGGCCGGCGCAGTGGTGGTGGAGATCGTCATGACGTGATCATCTCTTCGGCCTGGGCGGCGGACTTCGCGATATCGAGGAATGCCTCTTCGAGGGAGGCGGACCGGGCATCGAGACCGGTCAGGGAGACGTCCGACTCCGCTGCCCAGCGCAGCAGTACGGTCAACGACTCCTGGAGCCGATGGGTACGGATCTCGATCCGCGGGCCCTCGGCCGCGGCGCGCAGGCTCAGCGGCAGCTGTCCCGCAGCGACTCCCCCGGGCAGCTCGAACCGGATCCGGGCCGGGCGGGCGGCCGTCACCTCCGTGGTGGTCCCCGTCGTCACGATGCGGCCCCGGTGCATGATCGCCAGCCTGTCGGCGAGGGCCTCGGCCTCTTCCAGGTAGTGCGTGGTCAGCAGGACGGTGATGCCGTCCTGCTTGAGCCCTCGCACCAGCTCCCAGGTGTCGCGTCGCCCCTCGGCGTCGAGGCCGGTGGTCGGTTCGTCGAGGAAGAGCACCTCGGGACGGCCGAGCAGGGCCAGCGCGAGGTCCAGCCGCCGCCGCTCGCCGCCGGAGAGCTGCTTCACCCGGACGGCCGCCCGGTGGCCGAGCCCCACCAGATCCAGTGCCTCGGCGGTCGGCCGGGCACCGCTGGTGCAGCCCGCCCACATCCGCACGGTCTCGGCCGCGGTCAGGTCGGACGGAAAGCCGCCCTCCTGAAGCATCACGCCGATGCGCGGCCGGACCGCGGCGCGATCGGCGTACGGGTCGTGGCCGAGAACCCGTATCGCGCCGCCGTCGGGGCGTGCCAGGCCCTCGAGGAGTTCCACGGTGGATGTCTTTCCGGCGCCGTTCGTCCCGAGCAGGGCGAACACCTCGCCGCGCGCCACGGAGAAGGAGATGCCGGTCACAGCCTCGAAGCCGCCCGCGTAGCTGCGCCGGACGTCGTCCACCTCGATCACACGGTCACGGGGAATTGCGTCGCTGGTCATGGACTCAAGGCTCCCGGCCGGCCGGGACCAGGAGCAGTGCGACCTGTCATCGCTCCCCATGACAAACGTCATGCGTCACGGCTCATGACAAGCGGCATGGATGAAGAGAGCCGGAGGGGAGGGAGATACGCGAGGGGATATCTCGAGGACATGCGCGGGATGTGCGAGGAGATGCGCGAGGGGAAATGGCCAGCAATCGAATACGACGAAGGCCCCGGTCGAAATCGACCAGGGCCTTCGATCAAGAGCGGACGACCAGGTTCGAACTGGCGACCTCAACCTTGGCAAGGTTGCGCTCTACCAACTGAGCTACGTCCGCATTGCGCCACTCGGCTCTCACCGGTGGAACGAGCACTACTCTACCTGATCCACCGGAGTGGTTGAGGAGAGCGATGCAGAGCGGGTGACAGGAATTGCACACTGCGCCTTCCCCCTGGAAGGGGGATGTTCTACTACTGAACTACACCCGCACGCTGCGCGAGGTTTGGCTTTGCGGCCTTGCCCCTCGGCGTGCTCCAGACTCTAGCCGACCTGCAGGGGTGTCGCGCAAGTCGGCTCCCGCGCGGTGTCGCCCGAGTGGCCGGTGACGGGCAGTCCGATGCCCGTCGGCCGGCCGGCCGTCACCGTGCCTCCGGTCAACTCGCTTCCTGGAACGCCTCGTAGACCTTCTTGGGGATCCGGCCCCGGGCCGGCACATCCATCCGGTGCGAGCGGGCCCAGGCCCGGACGGCCGCCGGATCGGGCGCGAGCGAGGTGTGCCGGTACGAGGTGGGGACCTTGCCGTGCTTGCTTGCGTTCGTCTGCTTGCGGCCGGCCGCCACGTACGGCGCCAGGGACTTGCGCAGTTTCTTTGCATTGGACGGATTGAGGTCGATCTCGTACGACTTCCCGTCCAGGGCGAAGGTGACCGTTTCCGTCGCTGCTCCCCCGTCGATGTCGTCGGAGAGCGTGACCACTACGCGCTGAGCCACGGATATCGGTCCTTTCCTACGGCATCCGCGCCTGACATGCGTGGATGCCGGCCTTCCGGCTGTGAGCGCGGATGCGGGCCGACCGGTGTCGGCCGTCTAGGGGAAATGCTGCTTTCCCCGGTAATCATTTGTACAGCGATGAGCACCGCATTGTGAAGCCCGCCCAATTACCTGCGCGTGTCAACCGGCTTTGTGTGCTGCTGGTGAGGATTTTTTTTGCAGGATTTTCCGTGCCTGTTGTCGCGACCGAAATCTCGGCGTGATCTGGGCCGCTCGATATCTACCCGCGTAGAATTTCTGGCCAGGTACGCTGAGTGGACCCGCGGGGGTCTGGGGAACCCCCCGGAGAAACAGCCGCACCACACCACCACACCGGGAGTGCCAGTGGCACGCGTCGTAGTCGACGTCATGCTCAAGCCCGAGATCCTCGACCCGCAGGGACAGGCTGTGCAGCGTGCGCTGCCCCGTCTCGGCTTCGAGGGAATCGCGGACGTACGTCAGGGAAAGCGTTTCGAGCTGGAGGTCGAGGGTCCGGTCGATGACGCCGCCCTCACCCGTATTCACGAGATGGCCGAGACGTTCCTCGCCAACACCGTGATCGAGGACTTCACCGTGAAGGTGGAGAAGGCCGAGGAGTCGAAGTGACTGCTCGTATCGGAGTCGTCACCTTTCCGGGCACGCTCGACGACCAGGACAGCCTCCGGGCCGTACGGGTCGCCGGCGCCGAACCCGTATCGCTCTGGCACCGCGACAGGGACCTGCACCAGGTCGACGCGGTCATCCTGGCGGGCGGCTTCTCCTACGGCGACTATCTGCGGGCCGGAGCCATCTCCCGCTTCTCGCCGGTCATGGAGACGGTGATCGAGCAGGCGAAGGCGGGCATGCCGGTTCTCGGCATCTGCAACGGCTTCCAGATCCTGACCGAGGCACACCTGCTGCCCGGCGCGATGCTGCGCAACAACCACCTGCACTTCATCTGCCGCGATCAGAAGCTCCGCGTCGAGAACGCGGAGACGTCCTGGACCTCGGACTACTCCGCGGGCCAGGAAATCTCCGTACCGCTCAAGAACATGGACGGCTGCTACACCGCCGACGAGCGCACGCTCGACGAGCTGGAGGCAGAGGGCCGTGTCGCGTTCCGCTACGTGGATGTGAACCCCAACGGCTCGCTGCGCGACATCGCCGGCATCACCAATGCCGCGGGCAACGTCGTCGGCCTGATGCCGCACCCGGAGCACGCTGTGGAGCCGCTGATCGGCACCGGTCGTACCGACGGTCTCGGTTTCTTCACCTCGATCATCAAGAAGCTGGTCAACGCATGAGCCTGGACACGGTCAAGCACGCGGCCGAAACCCCGGACGTGGAGCAGCCCTGGAGGGAGCTCGGCCTCAAGGAGGACGAGTACGCCAAGGTCCGCGAGATCCTGGGCCGCCGTCCCACCGGCGCCGAGCTCGCCATGTACTCCGTGATGTGGTCCGAGCACTGCTCCTACAAGAGCAGCAAGGTCCACCTCAAGCAGTTCGGCGAGAAGGTTCCCGAGAACGACGCGATGCTCGTCGGCATCGGCGAGAACGCCGGTGTGGTCGACGTCGGTCAGGGCTACGCGGTCACCTTCAAGGTCGAGTCGCACAACCACCCGTCGTACATCGAGCCCTACCAGGGCGCGGCCACCGGTGTCGGCGGCATCGTCCGCGACATCCTCGCGATGGGTGCCCGCCCGGTCGCGGTCGTGGACCCGCTGCGCTTCGGTGCGGCCGACCACCCCGACACCAAGCGCGTCCTGCCGGGTGTCGTCGCGGGTATCGGCGGCTACGGCAACTGCCTGGGCCTGCCGAACATCGGTGGCGAGGTCGTCTTCGACGCCTGCTACCAGGGCAACCCGCTCGTCAACGCCGGCTGCATCGGTGTGATGAAGCACGAGGACATCCACCTCGCCCAGGCCTCCGGGCCCGGCAACAAGGTCATCCTGTACGGCGCCCGCACCGGCGGCGACGGCATCGGCGGCGTCTCGGTGCTGGCCTCGGAGACCTTCGACTCGACCGGTCCGGCCAAGCGCCCGGCCGTCCAGGTCGGCGACCCGTTCCAGGAGAAGCTCCTCATCGAGTGCACCCTGGAGATCTTCAAGGAGAAGCTCGTCGCGGGCATCCAGGACCTCGGCGGCGCCGGGCTCTCCTGCGCCACGTCCGAGCTGGCCTCCGCGGGCTCCGGCGGCATGCGCGTCGAGCTGGACACCGTGCCGCTGCGCGACTCCTCCCTCTCGCCCGAGGAAATCCTCATGAGCGAGTCGCAGGAGCGCATGTGCGCGATCGTCGAGCCGCAGCACGTGGACCGCTTCCTGGAGATCTGCGAGAAGTGGGACGTCATCGCCACCGTCATCGGTGAGGTGACCGAGGGCTCCCAGCTGGAGATCTTCTGGCACGGCGAACAGATCGTGGACGTGCCGCCGCGGTCCGTCGCCCACGAGGGCCCGACCTACCACCGCCCGTTCGCCCGCCCGTCCTGGCAGGACGCCCTGCAGGCCGACGACGCCGGCAAGCTGGCCCGTCCGGCCAACGGCGCCGAGCTGCGCGAGCAGGTTCTGCAGCTCGTCTCCTCGCCGAACCAGGCGTCGAAGTCCTGGATCACGGACCAGTACGACCGGTTCGTCCAGGGCAACACCGTGCTCGCGATGCCCGAGGACGCCGGCATGGTCCGCATCGACGAGGAGTCCAACCTCGGCGTGGCCATGGCGACCGACGGCAACGGCCGGTACGCGAAGCTCGACCCGTACACCGGCGCGCAGCTCGCGCTGGCGGAGTCGTACCGCAACGTCGCCGCGTCCGGCGCCAAGCCGCTCGCCATCTCGGACTGCCTGAACTTCGGTTCGCCCGAGGACCCGGACGTCATGTGGCAGTTCGCCGAGGCCACCCGTGGCCTGGCGGACGGCTGCCTGGAGCTGGGCACCCCGGTCACCGGCGGCAACGTGTCGCTGTACAACCAGACCGGTGACACGGCGATCCACCCGACGCCGGTCGTGGCCGTGCTCGGTGTGATCGACGACGTCACGCGGCGTACGCCGGTCGCCTTCAAGGAAGAGGGCCAGCTCCTCTACCTGCTGGGCGACACGCACGAGGAGTTCGGCGGCTCGGCCTGGTCCGAGGTCGTCCACAGCCACCTCGGCGGCATGCCGCCCAAGGTCGACCTGGGCCGCGAGAAGCTGCTCGGCGAGATCCTGATCTCGGCGTCCCGCGACGGCATGATCGACGCGGCGCACGACCTGTCCGACGGCGGCCTGATCCAGGCGGTCACCGAGTCCTGCCTCCGTGGTGGGAAGGGTGCCCGGCTGGTCGTGCCGGACGGTCTGGACGCGTTCACCTTCCTGTTCTCCGAGTCGGCGGGACGCGCGATCGTCTCGATCCCGCGCAGCGAGGAGCTCCGCTTCAACGACATGTGCGGGGCGCGGGGTCTGCCCGTGACCCGGATCGGTGTCGTGGACGGCGAGGAGATCGAGATCCAGGGCGAGTTCAGCATTCCGCTGGACGAGCTGCGTACGGCGCACGAGGGAACGATCCCCGCGCTGCTCGCGTAGCCGCCCGGCGGGTACGCCCGTCACTCTTCGCGGAAGCCCCCGCACGGTCCGACCGTGCGGGGGCTTCCGTGTGCCCGTGTGCCCGTGTGCCCGTCTGCCCGTCTGCGGGTCCGGGCGGGACGGATACTTGCCGAGTGCGGCAACTCGCGGAACGCCACCGAACCGCGTGCGCGTTTCCAGCTGATGGAAGATCCGGGCGTGGACGGCTCGTCGGTCGGAACCGCCTTCACCTGGCACGGGAACGGCGTGCCCGCCGAAGATCGTCGGGTTGGCGGTGCCGGGGGCGGGTGCCGGGCACCGGGTACGAGGCCGGCTTCTGTCGTCTCTTCCTGTGCGGCAGGGCCTCATCGGGAACGGTGTGGTGCCGTCGTGGCAGCCGTCACCTTCGCGAGTGACATGTACTAGGTTAAATTTTCATCCAGGGCTAACTTTCATCCTGGTACAGTGATGGCATGCTGACCGAGGGACTGGGCCTGCGCGAGCGCAAGAAGATCCAGACGCGACGCCGTCTGCTGGACGAGGCCATGAGGCTCTTCGGGGAGCGCGGGTTTGACCAGGTGTCGGTCGCGGAGATCGCCGAAGCTGCCGACGTGTCGAAGATGACCGTCTTCAACTACTTCGACAGCAAGGAAGATCTGGTTCTCGCCCCCATGGAGCAGCACATCGGGGATGTCGCGAGGGTGGTGCGGGACCGGGCCTCCGGTGAGTCGGTGGTGGCAGGCGTGCGGCGACAGTTCCTGGCCGCCGTCGAGAGCCGCGATCCCGCCGTCGGGGTCAGCGATTCGCCGGTGGTACTCGGGCTCCTCCGGCTCATCCAGCAGACGCCGGCGCTGCTCACCCGGGCCTACGCCTTCCTCGTCCGCACCGACGAGTTGCTCATCGACGTCCTGGTCGAAGAGGGCGAGGAGCCGGCCGTCGCACGGATTGTGGCCGCTCAGCTGATCGGCACCCGTAACGCCCTGATCACCGAGAACCAGCGACGGCTGCTGGCCGGTGAATCGGCCGACGTGGTCGCAGCGGACGCCGCAGTGCTCGCCGAGCGAGGTTTCGACCTGCTGGAGAAGGGCCTGAGCGGTTTCGCGACCCGCGCCTGACCTGGGCCTTTGAGGATCGCGCTCGACTCGCCTCTTCGGGAGGGCGCCTGACCAATGTCTGTCGGGATGGAGCTTGACCTGCGATCGGGTCCGATCCGCGCCTGTCGGGATGGAGTCTGACCCGTGTTCGGGTCCGATCCGTGCCCGTCGGGGGCTGGGCCCGTTTCTGTCTCCGACGGGGCTCGGGGCTGCCTCGGGCATCTGCTTGTGCCGGGGTGGCGGATGACGCCTTAGGCTCCCCTCCATGCCTCCGTCCCAGAAGCGCGCCCGCCGCTACGACCCGGTCAGGACCCGCGCCGCTATCATGGCGCAGTTCGCCCATGTCCGGGCTGCTGTACGCACTCTGACACCCCGGCAACTGGGGGAGCCGAGCGGACTCGGCGCGTGGACGGTGCGTGCGCTCACCGTCCACCTGACCATGGCGCTCTCACACGTCAGCAGGAACCTGGAACTCCCCGAACCGGCCCTCGCCAAGCCCGAGGTGACCCTGCTGGAGTGGCCGTTCTCCACAGCCGGGCGGGCCGGCCGGATCGCCGACGACACCGTGGCGCTTGCAGCCGCACACCCCGATGTGGACGCCCTGTACGGAGAGGTGGCCGACCGCTTCGAGGCGCTGGTGCCGACTGCTCCCGATGACCGCTTGGTGGCCACTCGGGTCGGTGCCATGCGGCTCGGGGACTTCCTGGTCACCCGCACCGTGGAGCTCGTCGTCCACACCTACGACCTCAACGAGGCGACCGGGCTCGGCATCCCGTACGACCGTCAGGCGCTCGCCGCCTGCACCCGGCTGCTTGCTGACGCCCTGGCGGAGAAGGCACCGGGGGGCTCGGTCGAGGTGCGGGTCCCGCCCTTCGCGGTCGTCCAATGCGTTCAGGGCCCCCGGCACACGCGCGGCACGCCGCCCAACGTGGTCGAGACCGACCCGCTCACCTGGATCAGGCTCGCCACCGGGCGTACCTCATGGGCGCGGGAGCTCGACGCGGCCCACGTCAGCGCCAGTGGCGAGCGGGCGGACCTGGCCGCACTGCTGCCGCTGATGGGGTGACGGGAACCGGAACACCGGCTCGGACCGTCCCATCGCCATGCACCGTCAACGCCTGGCTGTCAGCGTCCTCGCCCTCGCTGCTCTACTCGCCCTTCCCGCCTGCGGAACGGTGACGGGCTCCGGTTCCGCAGGCAGCGACGGGCTGGGTCCCAGTACCGGCTCCGGCTCCGGCTCCGGAGCGAGTGGCCCGCCCCTCACCGGCACCCGCTGGGGAGTCGAATCGGTGACCGTCGGCGGGCAGCGGTCCGCCGCCCCGGCCGGCGCCCATGTCGAGATCGGCGCCGACGGGCGGGCAAGCGGGAACTACGGCTGCAACCGGTTCACAGCCGAGGTCCGGCTCGACGGCGACACTCTCACCGTCGGGCCGGGCACGACCACCGAGATGGGCTGCGAGCAGGACATCCGCCGGTTCGAGACCCTGCTGTCACGCGCGTTCAGCGGCAAGCTCACCGCTGCTGCCACGGACAGCGATCTCACTCTGACCACAGTGAACGGCGACACCGTCTCCCTCACCGCCCGGCCCCCGGCCCCGCTCACCGGAACCCGCTGGCGGATCACCACCCTGGTCTCCGGCTCGACCGCCTCCTCCCTGCCCGCAGGTACCGAGGACCAGGCCCACTTCACGTTCGGAGAGGACGGCACGGTCCACGGCACCCTCGGCTGCAACAGCTTCCGCGGCACCGCGGAGGTCTCCGGCTCCACCGTCGTCTTCGGGCCGCTCGTCACGACCCGCAAGATGTGCCCGGACCCCGGGATGCGGCTGGAGCGCGCGCTGCTCGCCGTGCTCGACGGGAAACGGACGGCTTACCGACTGGCCCACCGCACGCTGACCCTCACCGCGCAGGACGGCAAGGGAATCGCGGCCTCTGCCCCGGCGGAGGAGGAAGAGGAAGCGCAGCGGGTTCGGTAGGGGGATCAGGAGGTCTTCGGGTACGGCAGCAGGCCGGCGTCCGTCCGTTCCCAGGCCGCACGCAGTTCGGCCAGAAGCTCCGGTTCGGCGGCGGCCCGGTTGGCCTGCTCCCGTTGGTCGTGTGCCAGGTCGAAGAGCTGATCCGCGCCGCCCTTGCCCCGGTAGTACTTCCACTCGCCGCGGCGCAGCGCACGCTCCCCACGCACCCGCCAGAACAGGTCCCGTTCCTTCGGCTGCTCGCCACGCAGCAGGTACCCGGCCAGGCTGACGCCGTCCAGCGGGTATGCCGGATCTGGCCGGGCACCACCGAGCTCCAGCAGTGTCGCCGTCCAGTCGGGCGAGAACAGCGGCAGACCGCTCACCTGGTGCGGATTGATCCTGGCCGGCCAGCGCAACACGGCCGGGACCCGGATGCCGCCCTCCTGGAGGGAGCTCTTGTTGCCGGTGAGCGGCCACTGGTACGAGAAGCGCTCACCGCCGTTGTCGCTGGCGAAGAAGACCAGGGTGTCCTCCTCCTGCCCGGAGCGCTTCAGCGCCTTCAGCACCTCGCCGACCGAGCGGTCCAGGTCCTCGACCATCTCCTTGTACTTGGCGACCGAGCCCCCGTCGGCATGGAACAGCCCTCCGAGCCCGCCCTCCTTGATCCTCCGGACGATCTCGGCGCTCTCGGCCGTGTCGCCCTCCGCGATCCAGGGCCAGTGCGGGGTGGTGAAGTTGAGGTTCAGCAGCCACGGCTTGTCGTGGTCGCGCTGTACGTATTCGCTCGCCCGCTCGGTGAGGATGCGGGTGTAGTACCGAAGGTCCTTGTACTCGGCATCGCCCTCGTAGAGGTCGTACTCGCCGCCGAGGCCGAGCTTGGAGTAGTACTCCAGTGCCCCGCCGAAGTTGCCGAAGAACTCGTCCCAGCCCGACTTGGTGGGGCTGTAGTCCGGCAGATAGCCGCAGTGCCACTTGCCGATCAGCGCGGTCGCGTACCCCGCACCGCGCAGCAGCGATGCGAGGGTCGGGTGGGTGGGTTCGAGGCCGACCGAGCGGTCTGCGATGGGTTCGGCGAGCCCGCCCTTCGTGCGCCCGGGGTAGCGGCCCGTGTACAGGCTGAACCGGGTCGGCGAGCAGGTCGCGGACCCGGCGTAGGCGTCGGTGAACCGGACGCCCTGCCGGCCGAGCCGGTCCAGGTTCGGGGTGTGGATGTCCGGCGAACCGTAGGAGGAGAGGTCGGCCCAGCCGAGGTCGTCCCCGAGGATGAAGAGGATGTTGGGCCGCCGAGCGTGCCGGCCCCGGGCGGCCCGGAAGGGTTGCTCCTGCGCGGCCGAATCCGCCGGTGAGGCAACGGCGGGCGCGGCGGGCAGCCCTACCGCGGCGGTGGCGGCCGTGGCGCCGACCGCGACTCCGAAGGCGCGTCGCGTCAAAGGAGTACTGGAACTGTTGTTCGTGTCGGAAAGGGGCGTATCTGCTGACATGACTGCTCCAGGACGGGGTCGGCCGTGCAGGGTGACGGAGGCGAGGAGGACCGTCACGCCTGTCGGCAGCTGAGGAAGGACGCGGATGTGGATGTGGAGCGGATGCGGAGACGTACGGGACCGGCTGCCGGGTCCGGAGACGTACGGGAACGGATGCCTGGTCCGGAGACGTGCGGGACCGGCTACCGCCCCCGGACGCTCACTGGGCCGGACTCCTGCTGGCCGGCCGGACGGTTACGGACGTGCGCGAGGCGCAAGGGCGCGAGGGGATGCCGGGTGGCACGGCGGACGCAAGGGGCGCCGAGCGCACCTGGGCGAGGAGGCCGCGGTGCCGCTGAGGGCCGGGCGCCGGAGGACGGGCCGGATGTCGGATGACGAAGCCGGACGGCCGAGTACGGAGCCGGGCTGCCTCGGAGACGGCCGGGGCGGCGGGGAAGGGGGTCGGAAGAAGCGGAACCCTCGCGTGGCGCCGAAGAAATCAGGCGCAGCGACAGATGGCGCTCGAGACACGTCCCAGATCGACGTGACGGCGCTCCACGAGCGTGACCGTGTGATCACCGAGGGGCTGCATGGGGCAGGAGCCTGCCAACGAGTCATGCGCCTGTCAACGCCGGTCTCGCACTCCGGACGGACCCGCGCCGCCGGGCGACGACTGCACCCGACGCCGCAGGGGCGCCGCCCGGTGGCCCACGGTCTTCGCCCGGCGGCGTAGGGGCCCAGCCCGGTGTCCCGCGGTCATGCCCGCCGCCAGGCCGCACCCCCACGCCGCAGGATCCCGCCCGGCACCTCAAGGCCTCCCGGCACCGCCAGGTCTCGGCAGGCCCCCAAGGCTTCGCCCGCCCCCGGTCTCACCCAGCACCGCACGCATCTCACCCGGCACCGCCGCATCTCGCCCGACGAGCACCGCACGGGCTTCGCCCGGCGGTCGCAAGTGGTTCAGCCAGGCGTCACAAGAGGTCTCATACCGGTCCTCCCGTCGCCCGCCCGGTGTGAGGCTCACCACGAAACGAGCGTTCGGCCACCCCGTGCGAGGTCGCGAGGAGGCACCTCACGGAGTGCCACGAACCGGCCCGGTCGCCCCACCCTTCCGTGGCCGGAACCCGTCGGTAACCAGCCGGTGATCCGGGCGACGACTGCCCCGACGCGGCTGCGGCCGGTCGTTCGGCACCGACCGGTGTTCACTCCGTGTCACCGGTCGGTCCGGCTGAGGAGGGGGCTGCGGGGCCGCTTCTTCCGCAGTCCGGCGGGGCGTCCCCAATTCGGACCAGTGGTCGATCTCGCCTACACTCGGTGGCGTGCCTCGTGGTGATGGACGACTCAACCACGACCTGCTCCCCGGAGAGAAAGGCCCCCAGGACGCTTGCGGCGTCTTCGGTGTCTGGGCTCCGGGCGAAGAGGTCGCCAAGCTCACCTATTTCGGACTGTATGCCCTGCAGCACCGTGGACAGGAGTCCGCGGGCATCGCAGTGAGCAACGGGTCCCAGATCCTGGTCTTCAAGGACATGGGACTGGTCTCGCAGGTCTTCGACGAAACGTCTCTGGGATCGCTCCAGGGCCATATCGCGGTCGGTCATGCCCGCTACTCCACCACCGGTGCCTCGGTGTGGGAGAACGCGCAGCCGACGTTCCGTGCGACCGCGCACGGCTCGATCGCCCTGGGTCACAACGGCAATCTGGTCAACACGGCCCAGCTCGCCGAGATGGTCGCCGACCTTCCTCGCAAGGACGGCCGCGCCACCCAGGTCGCCGCGACCAACGACACCGATCTGGTGACCGCGCTGCTCGCCGGCCAGACCGATGCGGACGGCAAGCCGCTCACCATCGAGGAGGCGGCCACCAAGGTGCTTCCCGAGGTCAGGGGCGCCTTCTCCCTCGTCTTCATGGATGAGCACACCCTCTACGCGGCCCGCGACCCGCAGGGCATCCGCCCGCTGGTCCTCGGCCGGCTGGAGCGTGGCTGGGTGGTGGCCTCCGAGTCCGCCGCCCTCGACATCTGCGGTGCCAGCTTCGTCCGCGAGATCGAGCCGGGCGAACTCGTCGCCATCGACGAGAACGGCCTGCGCACCTCCCGATTCGCAGAAGCGAAGCCGAAGGGCTGTGTCTTCGAGTACGTCTACCTGGCCCGCCCCGACACCGACATCGCCGGGCGGAACGTCTACCTCTCCCGCGTGGAGATGGGACGCAGGCTGGCGGCAGAGGCCCCGGTCGAGGCCGATCTGGTCATAGCGACACCGGAATCCGGCACCCCCGCCGCGATCGGTTACGCGGAGGCCAGCGGAATCCCGTTCGGCGCCGGACTCGTCAAGAACGCCTACGTCGGCCGGACCTTCATCCAGCCTTCCCAGACCATCCGGCAGCTGGGCATCCGCCTCAAGCTGAACCCGCTCAAGGAAGTCATCAAGGGCAAGCGACTGGTGGTCGTCGACGACTCGATCGTCCGCGGCAACACCCAGCGCGCACTCGTCCGGATGCTCCGCGAGGCCGGTGCCGCCGAGATCCACATCCGGATCTCGTCCCCGCCGGTGAAGTGGCCCTGCTTCTTCGGTATCGACTTCGCCACCCGCGCCGAGCTGATCGCCAACGGCATGTCCGTCGACGAGATCGCCACGTCGATGGGGGCCGACTCGCTCTCGTACATCTCGATCGACGCGATGATCGAGGCGACGACGATCGACAAGCCGAATCTGTGCCGCGCCTGCTTCGACGGTGAGTACCCGATGGAGCTTCCGGACCCGGAGCTGCTCGGCAAGCAGCTGCTGGAGACCGAGCTGGCGGCAGGCCCTGCGGCGACCGCGGCGGCCGACGCGCTGCGCCGTCCGTGATCCGGACCGTTCGGCAGCCTTCCCACCAGCCCCGTATTTCCACACGAAAGATCCCAGGCAATGTCTGAGACAACAGGTGCTTCCTACGCGGCAGCGGGCGTCGACATCGAGGCCGGCGACCGCGCCGTAGAGCTGATGAAGCAGTGGGTGAAGAAGACGCAGCGCCCCGAGGTCGCAGGCCTTGGCGGCCTCGGCGGGTTCGCCGGACTCTTCGACGCCTCGGCCCTCAAGCGCTTCGAGCGTCCGCTGCTCGCCTCCGCCACGGACGGGGTCGGCACGAAGGTCGACCTCGCCCGCCAGATGGGCGTGTACGACACCATCGGCCACGACCTCGTCGGCATGGTCGTGGACGACCTCGTCGTCTGCGGTGCCGAGCCGCTCTTCATGACCGACTACATCTGTGTCGGCAAGGTGCATCCCGAGCGTGTCGCGGCCATCGTGAAGGGCATCGCCGAAGGCTGTGTGCTGGCAGGCTGCGCCCTGGTCGGCGGCGAGACCGCCGAACACCCCGGCCTGCTCGGCCCGGACGACTTCGATGTCGCCGGCGCCGGTACGGGCGTGGTCGAGGCCGACCGGCTGCTGGGCCCGGACCGTATTCGCAAGGGTGACGCCGTCATCGCGATGGCGTCGTCCGGCCTTCACTCCAACGGGTACTCGCTCGTCCGCCACGTCGTCTTCGACCGGGCCGGCTGGACGCTGGACCGCCAGGTCGAGGAGTTCGGCCGGACACTCGGGGAGGAGCTCCTGGAGCCCACCCGGATCTACTCCCTGGACTGCCTGGCCCTGACCCGCACGACCGAGGTGCACGGCTTCAGCCACGTCACGGGCGGCGGTCTGGCCAACAACCTGGCGCGGGTCGTCCCGGACTCCCTCCACGCGACGGTGGACCGTTCCTCCTGGACGCCCGGCGCGGTCTTCGACCTCGTGGGCAAGGCCGGCCAGGTCGAGCAGCTGGAGCTGGAGAAGACGCTCAACATGGGCGTCGGCATGATCGCGATCGTCCCCGCCGAATCGGTGGACGCCGCACTGACCACCCTGGCCGACCGCGGGGTCGACTCCTGGGTGGCGGGCGAGATCACGGACCGTGGCGCGCACACGACGGGTGCGGAGCTCGTGGGCACGTACGCGCGCTGAGCGCGGGAGCGGTCCGGCGGACGCGCTCTCCGCGACGGCGAGCGAGCCGCGTGAAGTCGAACGGAATGCCGGGCGGGCCGAAGGGTCCGTCCGGCGGCCGGAACCCTCGTCGGCTCCGGACCGGGACAGCACAGAACCCGGTCCGGGACAGGCCCGGACCGGGTTGTTGTGTCAGCGCGAGGTCAAGCGCCGCGGCGCTGTGACGACGGACCGGACTGGTCGTCCTCGTCCTCGTCATCGTCGTCGTTGTACTGATCCGCGTACTGTGCGTACGGGTCATCTTCCTCGTCGTCGTCCTCGAACGGCTCTGCGTTCGGTGGCTGACTCGAAGGTGATGCGCCCAGCTCATTGGCCAGACGCGACAGGTCAGTCCCGCCGCTGCTGTACTTCAGCTGACGGGCGACCTTTGTCTGCTTGGCCTTTGCCCGGCCGCGCCCCATGGCTCGACCCCCTCGGTGACGGGGCTCGACGGCCCCAGAGTCTTGACACGCGTTCATGTTTCAGAACGGACTCTCGGCAGAGAGACCGTGCCTGTAGTGCTTTAACGGTACCTGCTTCCGCGGCCATACGGTACGCCGCCCGCATCACGTGCCCCGGAAGAGGACCCGCGAGGAGCATGTCCTCGCTGGTCAACTGCGATTTTAACCTCTTATTGGCATGCGACCCGCCGACCGGAGTGAGTCTTGTCTCGCCGGTCGGCGGGTGGGCAGGCCGTGCGCCGGTACGACGCCCCGCAGGGCTGTCGGCGCACGCGGCCGGAGCTGCCGGTGGCGTCCGGCCGGGCCGTCGGCGCGTTCGGCCGGCGGGAGCGCTCAGCGGCGGCGGGCTTCCGCCATCCGGTGCTCGGCGATCCGGTCGGCGGCGGCGGCCGGCGGGATGCCATCGTCGTTCGCACGCGCAAAGATTGCCAGGGTTGTGTCGAAGATCTTCGACGCCTTCGCCTTGCACCGGTCGAAGTCGAAGCCGTGCAGCTCGTCCGCGACCTGGATGACACCGCCCGCGTTCACCACGTAGTCGGGTGCGTACAGGATCGAACGGTCCGCCAGGTCCTTCTCGACGCCGGGGTGCGCGAGCTGGTTGTTGGCCGCGCCGCACACCACCGACGCGGTGAGCACCGGAACGGTGTCGTCGTTCAGGGCGCCGCCGAGTGCGCACGGCGCGTAGATGTCCAGACCCTCGGTACGGATCAGCGCCGCGGTGTCGGCCGCGACGGCGACCTCGGGGTGCTTGTCGGTGATGCGGCGCACGGACTCGTCCCGTACATCCGTGATCACGACCTCGGCGCCGTCCGACAGCAGGTGCTCGACGAGGTGGTGGCCCACCTTGCCGACACCCGCGACCCCCACTTTCCGGCCACGCAGCGTCGGGTCGCCCCAGAGGTGCTGGGCCGAGGCCCGCATGCCCTGGAAGACGCCGAACGCGGTGAGCACGGAGGAGTCGCCGGCGCCGCCGTTCTCGGGGGAGCGGCCGGTGGTCCACCGGCACTCGCGCGCCACGACGTCCATGTCGGCGACGTACGTGCCGACATCGCAGGCCGTCACGTAGCGACCGCCGAGCGAAGCCACGAAGCGTCCGTAGGCCAGGAGGAGTTCGTCGGTCTTGATCTGCTCGGGGTCACCGATGATGACCGCCTTGCCGCCGCCGTGGTCGAGACCGGCCATGGCGTTCTTGTACGACATGCCGCGCGCCAGATTCAGGGCGTCCGCGACGGCCTCGGCCTCGGAGGCGTACGGGTAGAAACGGGTACCGCCCAGGGCCGGGCCCAGAGCGGTGGAGTGGATGGCGATGACGGCCTTGAGGCCGCTGGCAAGGTCCTGGCAGAGCACGACTTGTTCGTGGCCCCCCTGATCCGAATGGAACAGGGTGTGCAGTACATCGACAGGCGCGCCGGTCACATCGGTCACTGTGGTGACTCCCAAGTACGAAGCGGCGGAGGGCCCTACTGAAGGTGGGGAGGGCCCGGACCGACCGGCTCGCCCGGTCCGTCCGGGCAAGAGCGTAATTCCTCGGAGCACGCAGATCTGTTCCAGTGCCGAGGATCACCCCCTGCGGGAGTACAGGCGTGACACGATCGCTGCATGTCGGTGGTGTCTTCAGTGCTCGTCCCTTACGCGTCCTACCTCCGGGTGTACGAGCCACTGGCGGCCTTCCCGGAGGCCGAACGTGCCCATTGGGCCCGCTATGCGGGGCGCGGGCGGATCCCGACGGCCCAGGACGAACTGCGCCGTTCCCTGGCCGACTTGGCGGCGACCCCGCCGGTCGGCGTGCCGGCGCACGAGAGCGCCGACGCGTTCGTCGCCGAGGTGGACGGCGTGGTGTGCGTCTGCCCGTGGCGGACCCGGCTGCGCGGCTGGCTGGCGCTGGACGGGCTGGCGGAGATGTTTCCCGGCGCGGTGCTCGACGCGGTGCTGCCGCCGGTGGTGCGCGGGCAGGCCGTGGCCGACCACGAACGGTGGGCGGAGCGCAATCCGGATGCCCGGCCGTGGATCAGGACGGCGGTCTGGCAGGTCCCGGTGCGCTGGTTCGTCCTGTTCTCGGACGAGGAGCGCGAGTACCGGGAGGCGGGGGAGGACGGCGAGCCGCCCCTGATGCGTTACCGGACGCCGATGGTCCAGGCGCGGCGCAGGCTGGCCCGGGGGCTGAAGACGCTGCGGGACTCCATGGACGACGGTCCGCTGACCGAGGGGCTGGTGGACGTCGGGCGGTGGCTGGAGGAGTTCCACCCGCGCGCGCTCGTGGAGCTGGACTACGGCGGGCTGGTGCACGCACTGCCGGCGGAGCAGCTCGCGGGGGACCGGAGCGCCGCGGATGTGGCGCAGGGCATCGCGGCGCTGGGTGCCGGGGACGCCGAGGGGGCGAGCGAGGCGTATGCCCGTCTTGCGGAGCGTTGGAGGGCCGTGAGGGACCGCCAGTTCGCGAACTGATGATCGATGAACCTGTGACCCGCGTGACACGTGAGAGTGAAGAGGCGGAACCGTACCTCAGTGGTCGCGGGACCTACGTCCCGAACCGGGCCTTTGCCTCAAGCGTGATGGATTGCACTTACGGGGCTCTTGCGTCCTTCCCTACTCCTCGTGCCAAAATAGGACAAGGAGTCCGGGGAGGGCTCCATCCGTCCAAGTAAGGGCGGAATGCTCAGCATTGCACTCTATGGGGGGTCTGATGACTCCTGATCGCTCTGTGACTGATCGTCACGGTGGTGTGACTGTCCGCTATGGCATGGTCCATCGGCTTCCGTCGCTGATGAACACCTGGGAGGGCAATTCCATCGGTTTGGCCGACGTGGCTGGACGGATGGTGTAGTTGTAGTGCCGAGGACAAGCCGTTCGTCCTATAACCGACTCGGCCCGCGTCCGCCATTTCGGGCAACGCGGGTCAAGGTGCAGAATTTAGAGGAAAGAACCGAGATGGTTCGGTTCTCCCGAGGAGGCCGCTCATGACCGCTCGCACCCCTGATGCCGAGCCGCTGCTGACCCCGGCTGAGGTTGCCACGATGTTCCGCGTGGACCCGAAGACGGTTACCCGTTGGGCCAAGGCAGGCAAGCTCACGTCCATCCGCACGCTCGGTGGACATCGCCGGTACCGCGAGGCAGAGGTCCGCGCACTGCTTGCGGGTATTCCGCAGCAGCGCAGCGAGGCCTGACATACCCCTGTCGCCGCGTCACAACTGGGCTTTTGGGTCCCCCAACCCGCATAGCCCACCCATAGCTCCATATGACGGGCGCCCGCCCCAACGGGCGCCATACCTGTGCCATACGGGTGCCGTCATGAGATCGCGCTGGACTCCGCCGGGTCCAGCGCGATCTTTTTTGTGCGCGCGGCCGGCTTCGATGCGGGCCGCCTCCCTGGCGTCCGTCCGTATTGCGCCACTGGAAACCGGGCGTCCGGTCGGCTCCGGACCGGTCCTGTGAGGGTGCGGCGGTCTTCCTGAGAGGGGTGCACACCGGCTCCGTGGAGGGCGGATCGGGGTGGGTCGGAGGGTTCCCGGGGGCGCCCTTGCACAGGGGTGCAATTGCACATATTAAATTCGCCAGTTGTAGGAAGGGTGTAAAGCCACACCTTCTGAAAACTGATTCGGTGACACCCGTCACATGGCATGAGTCTTGCCAAGTACGAGCCTGCCACTGCGGCGGAGCGGAACGTCAAGCCATTGGTCACGTGGCGGGAGGACTTTCGTCCTGCGCCCATGTGGGGTCGCGCCGGTCACCGGAGCCCGTTCCGGCACCGCCGGGGGGCGCCGGGGAGGGTGCGGGGATGTGACGGGCCGGCATCTGCGGGCGGTCGGACCGGCTTACGGGGACCGCATCCGACGGCTCAGCGGCCCCGTGCGGGGATCCGGGGCCCGTCACGGGCTCTGCCGTCCGCCCGAGTCGCTCTGTCGCCGGTCCGGACGGCGTGGGGGCGGACACGGGCTCCACGGTCTGTTCCGGCGGCCCGGGGGTGATCGCGGGCCCCACGGCCGCCCCCGGCCGAGTGGAGGCGGTCGTGTGCCCAGCGGCCCGCGCCGGCCGAGTGGAGGCGGACGCGGGCCCCACGCTCTGTTCCGGCGCCCCGGGGGTCTTCACGGGTCGTGCGGTCTGTTCCAGGGCTTCGGGGGCCGCCATGGGCTCCACCGCCCGTTCCGGCGCCCCCGGGGCCACCGGGGGCTCCATGGCGAGCCGCAGTAACCGTGCGCAGACCGCGCAGTGCCGAGTGAGGTGGCGGTAGCCCGAAGCCGCCGCCAGGTGGGCGCGCAGCAGGGCGCGGATCTCGTGCCGGGGCGTCCGCCTGCGAATCGGCGCCGGGACGGGTGCGACGAAGGCCCCGGCCGGCTCGTGGGTGCCGGACCGGTCCGGCTGCAGGTCCTCGCCCGTGGATACCGCCATCCGCGCCACCTCCCGGTGGATGCGCCCCCCACCCGGGAAAACCGGGGGCAGCCCTTGGTTTCTGAGTACTCGTCGGCGGATGCCGGAGTCAAGACGCGCGAAAGCCCGGATCCAGAGGATCCGGGCTTTCGTTACTGCGGTCCTGACGGGATTTGAACCCGCGGCCTCCACCTTGACAGGGTGGCGAGCACTCCAAACTGCTCCACAGGACCAGGTTTTCGCGGCTGCCTTGCGGCTGGCTGCGAAGACAGACTCTACAGGAGGTCAGAGGGTGCGGTCGACCTCACTCCTGGTGGTGGGTCCGTTACGCACCCACCACCGGGCGCTCTACGGGGCGGCGGCGTCGATCGCCTTCACGATCCGCTTGTCGGAGACGGGGAACGCGGTGCCCAGCGCGTGCGCGAAGTAGCTGACCCGCAGCTCCTCGATCATCCAGCGGATGTCCAGGACCTCCTGCGGAACGGGCCTGCCCTGCGGCAGTTGCTCCAGCAGCCAGGCGTACTCGTCCTGCATCTCGTGGACCTTCTCCATGCGCGTGGTGTCGCGCTGGACGTTCGTCGGCATCTGCTGGAGCCGGCGGTCCTCGGCGACCAGATAGCGCATCAGGTCGGGCAGCCTGCGCAGCCCGGTCAGGGTGACGAACCCGGGCGGCACGAGGCGGGCGAGGTGGTCCCGTACGTCCGTGACGTTGTTGATCAGGACCAGGCTGTTGGTGGCCTTCAGCCGGCGCTCGCAGGCCTGCCAGGCCGCCAGGATCTGCTGGACCTGGCCGATCGTGCGGACGGTCAGGTCCACCAGGTCGGCGCGCACCTTGTCGTACAGCTTCCGGAACGACGCCTCGTCCCAGGCGGGACCGCCGTGGGCGGCGATCAGGCGGTCGGCGGCCGCCGTCGCGCAGTCGTCGAAGAGCGCCTGGATGGAGCCGTGCGGATTGCGGGACAGGGCCAGCTTCTGCTGGTTCGTCAGCTTGTCCGAGGCGAACTTCGCCGGATTCACCGGGATGTTCAGCAGGATCAGCTTCCGGGTACCGCGCCACATGGCCTGCTGCTGTTCCGCCTCGGTGTCGAAGAGCCGTACGGCCACCGTGTCGCCCTGGTCGACCAGGGCCGGGAAGGCCTTGACCGGCTGCCCCGCCCTCCGCGTCTCGAAGACCCGGTCCAGCGTGCCGATCGTCCAGTCCGTGAGCTTCGAGCGCTCGACGGACTCCCCGGACGGCCCCGCGGTCGCCGCGGCGGCCTGGGAGAGCGCCTGACGGGCCTTGGGGCGCAGCTGGACCCGCAGCGCCTCCAGGTCCTTGTCCTCGGCGACCTTGCGGCGCCGCTCGTCGACGACCCGGAAGGTGATCTTCAGGTGGTCCGGGACCCGGCTCAGGTCGAAGTCGTCCGCGGTGACCGGGACACCGACCATCCGCTGGAGCTCCCGGGCGAGCGTCACCGGCAACGGCTCCTGCAGCGGTACGGCCCGGTCCAGGAACTTGTCCGCGTAGTTCGGTGCGGGGACGTAGTGCCGGCGGATCGGCTTCGGCAGGGAACGGATCAGCTCGGTGACCACTTCCTCGCGCAGGCCCGGGATCTGCCAGTCGAAGCCCTCGGACGTGACCTGGTTGAGCACCTGGAGCGGGATGTGGACGGTCACGCCGTCGGCGTCCGCACCGGGCTCGAACTGGTACGTCACCCGGAACTTGAGCTTCCCCTGCCGCCAGGAGTCCGGGTAGTCGTCCTTGGTGACGGCGCCGGCCTTCTCGTTGATGAGCATGGAGCGCTCGAAGTCCAGCGCGTCCGGCTCGTCCTTGCGCTTGTGCTTCCACCACGAGTCGAAGTGCGCGCCCGAGACGACGTGTTCGGGAATCCGCTGGTCGTAGAAGTCGAAGAGCGTCTCGTCGTCCACGAGGATGTCGCGGCGTCGGGCACGGTGCTCCAACTCCTCGACCTCGCCCAGGAGTTTGCGGTTGTCATGGAAGAACTGGTGGTGCGTGCGCCAGTCGCCCTCGACCAGGGCGTTGCGGATGAAGAGGTCCCGCGAGGCCTCCTGGTCGATCCGGCCGAAATTGACCTTGCGCTGGGCCACGATCGGTACGCCGTACAGCGTGACCCGCTCGTACGCCATCACCGCCGCCTGGTCCTTCTCCCAGTGCGGCTCGCTGTAGGTGCGCTTCAGCAGGTGCCCGGCCAGCGGCTCGATCCACTCCGGCTCGACCCGGGCGTTGACCCGCGCCCACAGCCGGGACGTCTCCACCAGCTCGGCCGACATCACGAACCGGGGCTGCTTCTTGAAGAGCGCCGACCCGGGGAAGATCGCGAACTTGGCGCTGCGGGCGCCCAGGTACTCGTTCTTCTCGGTGTCCTTCAGCCCGATGTGCGAGAGCAGTCCGGCGAGCAGCGAGGTGTGCACCGACTGCTCCGGGGCGTCGTCCTCATTGAGTTCGATCCCCATCTGCTTGGCGACCGTACGCAGCTGCGCGTAGATGTCCTGCCATTCGCGGATGCGCAGGAAGTTCAGATACTCCTGCTTGCACATCCGGCGGAAGCTGGAGGAGCCGCGCTCCTTCTGCTGCTCGCGGATGTAGCGCCACAGATTCAGGAACGCCAGGAAGTCGGACGTCTCGTCCTTGAACCGGGCGTGCTGCTGATCGGCCTGCGTCTGCTTCTCGGACGGCCGCTCGCGCGGGTCCTGGATGGAGAGCGCGGAGGCGATGACCATGACCTCACGGACGCAGCCGTTCCGGTCTGCCTCGATGACCATCCGGGCCAGGCGCGGGTCCACCGGCAGCTGGGAGAGCTGGCGGCCCAGCGGGGTGAGCCGCTTCTTCGGATCCTTCTCCTCCGGATCCAGCGCGCCCAGCTCCTGGAGGAGCTGCACACCGTCGCGGATGTTGCGGTGGTCCGGCGGATCGATGAAGGGGAACTTCTCGATGTCGCCGAGACCGGCCGCGGTCATCTGGAGGATGACGGAGGCCAGGTTCGTGCGGAGGATCTCCGGGTCGGTGAACTCCGGGCGCGTCAGGAAGTCGTCCTCGGAGTACAGCCGGATGCAGATGCCGTCGGACGTACGGCCGCAGCGGCCCTTGCGCTGGTTGGCGCTGGCCTGCGAGATCCGCTCGATCGGCAGCCGCTGGACCTTGGTGCGGTGGCTGTAGCGGGAGATACGGGCGTTGCCCGGGTCGATCACGTACTTGATGCCGGGGACGGTCAGCGAGGTCTCGGCGACGTTGGTCGCGAGGACGACCCTGCGTCCCGTGTGGCGCTGGAACACGCGGTGCTGCTCGGCGTGCGACAGGCGTGCGTAGAGGGGGAGCACCTCGGTGTGTCTGAGGTTGCGTTTGCCGAGCGCGTCCGCGGTGTCGCGGATCTCGCGCTCGCCGGAGAGGAAGACCAGGACATCGCCCGGACCCTCGGTCTGGAGCTCGTCCACGGCGTCGCAGATCGCGGTGATCTGGTCGCGGTCGGAGTCCTCGCTGTCCTCTTCGAGAAGGGGGCGGTAGCGGACTTCCACCGGATACGTACGTCCGCTGACCTCGACGATCGGGGCCTCGCCGAAGTGCCGGGCGAAGCGCTCCGGGTCGATGGTCGCCGAGGTGATGACGACCTTCAGATCCGGGCGCTTGGGCAGCAGCCGGGCCAGATAGCCGAGCAGGAAGTCGATGTTCAGCGACCGCTCGTGGGCCTCGTCGATGATGATCGTGTCGTAGGCGAGCAGCTCGCGGTCCGTCTGGATCTCGGCGAGCAGGATGCCGTCCGTCATCAGCTTGACGAAGGTCGCGTCCTGGTTGACCTGGTCGGTGAAGCGGACCTTCCAGCCGACCGCCTCGCCCAGCGGAGTGTTCAGCTCCTCGGCGATCCGCTCGGCCACCGTGCGGGCCGCGATCCGGCGCGGCTGGGTGTGCCCGATCATGCCGCGGACGCCACGGCCCAGCTCCATGCAGATCTTGGGGATCTGGGTGGTCTTGCCGGAGCCGGTCTCACCGGCGACGATCACGACCTGGTGGTCGCGTATCGCCTCCAGGATCTCGTCCTTCTTCTGGCTGACCGGCAGCTGTTCGGGGTACGACAGGGCAGGCAGCCGCCCGGCCCGCAGCGCGAGCCGCCCGGCTGCCTTCGTGGCCTGGGCCGCGATCTCGTCCAGCACGGCCTGCTGGGCCTCGGGCTTGCGGATGCGGCGCGCGCCTTCGAGGCGGCGGCCGAGCCGGTGCGCGTCGCGGAGCGGGAGATGCCCGAGCTGGGACTGGAGATCAGCAAAGGAAGTAGACATACGGATCCCAGGATCTCACCCGGGCCCGGGGAACGGCGAACCTATTTCTCGCGGCCTCCGTCACCCGGCCGGTACGGTCGGGAGCGCCGCGATCACAGCACGTACCATTCCGGGCAGTTGATCTCTCCGCCGAGCCCCCTGCCGGAAGGCCTGTCCGCCGTGTCCCGTTCGTCGTGGTGCTGCCTGGTGGCGGCCCTTGCCGTCGTCCTGGGGCTGTTCTGCGGACCGGCGACGGCTTCGGCGTCGGCGCCTCCCCCGGGTCCGTCCACGGCCGCGGCCGTGGCCATGGGCATCGGGCAGGGAGACGGCCTCCCGGGCTGTGGCAGGAAGGGCAAGCACGACGGCACCGAGCCGGCCGTTCCCGGGCGGGCCCACGCGGCCCACGACCAGGCGCCGGGCCTCGCCGAACGGGGCCTGCCCGAGGCCATCGGCCAGGGGCCCTTCCTGCGGCCCGCGCCGATGACGCCGCGCGGACCCGACGCGGCCGCGCCGACCCCCGTGGAACTCTCCGTACTGAGGGTGTAGACGGCCCACGCCTTCCCTGCCGTCCCTCCTCTGTCCTCCCGCATCACCAGCCCGGAGTTCCGCATGCCCACATCCATGCCCAAGCCGTCCCCGAAGCCGTCGTCCCGGACATCCCGCAGGAAGCCGCTGGTCTACGGCGTCGGGGTCGTCGTGGCCGCCGCGCTGTTCGGCTACGTGTCCTACCGGGCGACCGCCCCCGATTCCCCCGGCGGCCGTTCCTCGTCCTCGGTGGTGGCGGGCGTCACCGCGGACCCGGACGAGGGCGTCTACCCGGAACTGGCGAAGCTCGCCCGGCGTGACGCCGGCGACAAGCTTGCGATGGGCCGGGCGGACGCGCCCGTCGTCCTCATCGAGTACGCCGACTTCAAGTGCGGCTACTGCGGAAAGTTCGCCCGGGACACCGAACCCGCCCTCGTGAAGAAGTACGTCGACGACGGCACCCTGCGCATCGAGTGGCGCAACTTCCCGATCTTCGGCTCCGAGTCCGAGGCCGCCGCACGCGCCTCCTGGGCCGCCGGGCAGCAGGGCCGCTTCTGGGAGTTCCACCGCGCCGCGTACGCCGAAGGAGCGAAGGAGAAGGGATTCGGCAAGGACCGGCTGAAGACCCTCGCCCGCCAGGCAGGGGTGCCCGACCTCGACCGCTTCGTCCGCGACACGGACGGCTCGGCGGCCGCCGCAGCGGTGAGCAAGGACCAGGAGCAGGGGTACGGGATCGGCGCGACGTCCACCCCGTCGTTCCTGATCAACGGCCGCCCGATCGCCGGGGCACAGCCGGCGGAGACGTTCACCCGCGCCATCGAGCAGGCGGCGGACCGGGAGAAGAACCTGGGCAGTGCAGGCCAGGAGGGCGCCAAAAGGCCCACCGGCCCGGAAGGCACCACATCTCGGACCGAGAACTCCGCCGCCGAGAGCCCCCGCGCCGAGAGCTCCCCCGCAGCGGGTTCCTCCGCCTCCGAGGACTCCGCGAAGTGACATCGGACATCGGCTACTTCGCCGCGTTCCTCGGCGGGCTGCTGGCCCTGCTCAGCCCGTGCAGCGCCCTGCTGCTCCCCGCCTTCTTCGCGTACTCCATCGACTCCGCCTCCCGGCTGCTCGCCCGGACCGGGATCTTCTACGCGGGCCTGGCCACCACCCTCGTCCCGCTCGGTGCCGCGGGCTCGTACGCCGGACGGTTCTTCTACGGCCACCGCGACGCCCTCGTGCTCGGCGCGGGCTGGCTGATCATCGGGCTCGGCGTCGCACAGATCGTCGGCCTGGGTTTCGCCTCGCGCCGGATCTCCGCACTCAGCGGCCGGATCCGGCCCACGACCGCCCTGTCCGTCTACGCGCTCGGCGCCGTCTACGGCCTGGCCGGTTTCTGCGCGGGGCCGATCCTCGGCAGCGTCCTCACCGTCGCGGCCGTCAGCGGCAGCCCGGCGTACGGAGGGCTGCTGCTCGCCGTCTACGCGCTGGGGATGGCGGTGCCGCTCTTCCTGCTCGCGCTGCTCTGGGAGCGGTTCGAACTGGGCCGGAGGGCCTGGCTTCGGGGCCGCGCCCTGCGCGTCGGCCGCTTCGAGCTGCACACCACGACACTGCTGTCGGGGCTCTTCTTCATCGGTCTCGGCGCGCTGTTCCTCGCGTACGACGGGACGACGGCACTGCCCGGTCTCCTGGACGTGGACCAGTCCTTCGCCGTGGAGGAGTGGGCCCGGGGCATCGGCGAGCACGTGCCGGACGCGGTGCTGCTGGTCGCGGTGGTGGCAGTGGTGCTGCTGGTGCTCGCGGTGCGGTCCGGGCGGGGCCGGGGCGGGAAGGGCGCGGACGGCGCGGACGGCGCGGACCGCGTGGATGGCGCTGACGGAGTGGACGGCCCTGACGGCACCGACCGGGTGAACACCGCGGACCGGGAGGGTGTCTGACACGACGAAGGCCCCGTCCGGTGGACGGGGCCTTCGGGTGGTGGCTGGGGCCGGGATCGAACCGGCGACCTATCGCTTTTCAGGCGATCGCTCGTACCAACTGAGCTACCCAGCCACGCAGCTCATACGGGCTGCAGCGGTCCTGACGGGATTTGAACCCGCGGCCTCCACCTTGACAGGGTGGCGAGCACTCCAAACTGCTCCACAGGACCAAGCTTTGTGCGACTAAGTGTCGCACAGGTTGTGCGTGCCCCCAACGGGATTCGAACCCGTGCTACCGCCTTGAAAGGGCGGCGTCCTGGGCCACTAGACGATGAGGGCAGAACTGCTTGTACAGCTTGCTTCCGCGTCCGTCGCCCGAAGGGAAAGTGAAGAAGCGTGCGACTCCGCTTCCCCCCGAGAGGTTCAGCTTCTCCTTCAACCTTTGAGGTATCAGAACGGTCGAGCCCTGACCGGCGCCCTTGGGCACGTCGGAGACTGTACACGTGGGTTTCGGTGTCAGCCAAACCGAATAGGGGAGGGCGTCGCGTCGGGTCGGCTCTCCTTGGGCAGGTGGCGGCTGACCTCGGCGGTCGTCAGGCCGAGGCCGCCCAGGGTGATCTCGTCCCAGGCCTGCAGACGGCGCGTGGAGCGGTCCAGATAGAGGACCGACGCGAGTACCTGTTCCGGCTTCTTGTTCTGTACGGCACGCAGCCCGCCACCACCGGTGGAGCCCTCGACCATGAGCCGGGTGCCGCCCTCCATGAGCTCGTTCTGCCGGTGGTGCACATGGCCGGCCAGTACGAGGGGGACCGCTCCGTCCGTCTGCCGGGCCGCCTCCGGCTCGTGGGTGACGGCGATGTCCGCCGGGGTGCCCGCGCGCCGCTGGTCGCGCAGCGCGGCGGCGAGCCGCAGGCCCGCCGCCTGCTCGGCCCCCTCGGCCTGCTCCGGGCCCGTGCGGTCCGGGGTGAACTGCGGGTCCCCGATGCCCGCCACCCGCAGCCCGCCGACGTTCACAGTGCGGCCCTCGTCCAGCACGTGCACGTTCCTGAAGCGCTTGTTCCCCTCCAGGTACTTCTGCGTCACCGCCGAGTCGTGGTTGCCGCGGACCCACACGTAGGGCGCGCCCAGATCACTGATCGGATCGAGGAAGCTGTTCTCCACGGCTGCCCCGTGATCCATCGTGTCGCCGGAGTCGATGATCACGTCGATGCCGTACTGCTCGACGAGTGACCCGATGATGTGCCACGCCGCGGGGTTGAGGTGGATGTCGGAGACGTGCAGGACGCGGAGCGTGGCGGGGTCGGGGCTGTAGACGGGGAGCGTCGAGGTGGCCTCGTACAGCCTGGTGACGTTGGTGACCAGCCGGGCGAGTTCCTGCTGGTAGACGTCGAAGTCGGTGACGATCGAGCGGGCGTCACCGACGACGGAGGGGGCGCTGGAGAGCAGCCCGGAGAACTTCGGCTCCAGGACCGACTCGGGGTTCCAGGTGGCGTACGCCCCGACGCCCGAGGCGGTCAGCAGGGTGAGCGCGAGCCCTCCGGCGGCCAGGGCGCGCCGGGGCCTTCGGTAGACGGCGAGGCCGAGCGCGGTGGCGCCGGTGACGACCGCGACGCAGGAGCGCACGGCGAGCTCGCGGGCACCGGCGCCGACGTCGCCGGCGACCTCGTCCTCCAGGCCGGCGAGCCGTTCGGGGTGCTGGACCAGGGCCTCGGAGCGGACCGGGTCGAGGCGGTCGACGTCGACGTCGAGCCGGACCGGGGCGTGGTGAGAGTCCAGTTCGAGGGCGCCGAGCGGGGACACGTTGATCTTGGTGCCGCCACTGAGGGAGGGCCGCAGGGTCATGGTCGTGTCCATCGGGCCCACGGGCGTACGGACACTGCCGACGGCCAGCAGCCCCAGCCAGGCGCCGAACAGCACGACGGCGACCAGGCCGAGCGCGCGGGCGAACGGCCGCGGCGAGACGGCGAGCATGCCGCCGCTGCGGGGACGGCGGCCGGGCCGCCTGCCGGTGCGTGGGCGTGGGCGGAGTCGGACGAGGTGCCGGACACGGGCTGCTGCGGCACGGAACGGGTCGCGGGCCATTGGGCGCGTATGCCCCGGCGGGGAGGCGGCTATGCGCTTCAGGTGCACCGGGGCGCTTCCGGCGCCCGTACGTGACAATGGCGGGGTGCTGGAGATGACGCGGGAAGCGTTCGAGGAACTGGTCGGCGAGGCGCTGGACCGGATCCCACCGGAGCTCACCCGGCTGATGGACAACGTCGCGGTGTTCGTCGAGGACGAACCGGAGTCCGATGATCCGGAACTGCTCGGGCTCTACGAGGGCACGCCGCTGACCGAGCGCGGTGAGTGGTACGCGGGGGTGCTGCCCGACCGGATCACCATCTACCGGGGACCGACGCTGCGGATGTGCGAGTCGCGCGACGACGTCGTCGCCGAGACGGAGATCACGGTCGTGCACGAGATCGCCCACCACTTCGGCATCGACGACGAGAGGCTGCACGCGCTCGGTTACGGGTGAGGGCGAGGGGCTGCCCGTGCCCGGTTACGGGTGGCGAGGGGCTGTGCGTGCCTGGTCTCGGGTGGCGAGGGGCCGCGCGTGCTCGGTTGCGGGTGAGGGCGAGGGGCTGCGCGTGCTCGGTTGCGGGTGAGATGCGGCACACCGCGAGGTGTGAATGAGGTGTGCGGGCCTGTCCGGGGGCGTGTCCCCGGTGGGGCGGCAGGAGTTGGGCACAGCGCTCCCGGCTCGTTTCCGTGTTGCCTCGTCCTTCCTCGCGCCCCCGGAGGTGCCCCTGTGCGCCAGTTCCCCGTTCCCGTCCGTTGGGCGGCCGTCACCGCGGTGACGATCGCCGCGTCCACCGGCTGTATGAGCATCGGCTCCGACGGGGGAAAACCGGCGCCCTCACGCTCCGCCGTGCCCAAGGGGTCGGTGGCCGAGCCGGACGGATCCACGGTGGCCGGTACGGGCCGAGCCCGTACCGGGGGCGGCTCCGGGGCGCACTCCGAGCGCGAAGGGGGCCGGTCCGCCGGTCCGAGCGCCTCTGCCGCCCCCTCGGGCAGCCCCCGTGCGGAATCCGGTGGGTCCGGCCCGGTGAGGGGCGGCCACCCGGCGACGCAGCTGCCCTCGGCGCCGGGCCCCGGGGTCCCCGAGCAGCCGGAGTCGCCGGCCCCGCCCGACCCGGGACCCGGAACCCCCGAGACCCCGCAGCCGCCGGACCCGCCGGAGCCCGAGCCGGAACCCTCCGAGCCGGCGCCGCCGGTGCCCTCGGCCTCGCCGGCGGCTCAGTACCGTGACGGCGCGACGGGAGCGCCGGACGGCGTCTACGCGATGCGGACTCCGG
Source organism: Streptomyces sp. NPDC002809 (assembly GCF_040295435.1). Taxonomy (NCBI): domain Bacteria; kingdom Bacillati; phylum Actinomycetota; class Actinomycetes; order Kitasatosporales; family Streptomycetaceae; genus Streptomyces; species Streptomyces sp. NPDC002809. The sequence goes on along the minus strand of NZ_JBEOVJ010000001.1, from coordinate 37,560 downwards.
AGGCATCACCGCAGGTGGGACCGGCCTGAGAGGGTGGTCGGCAGGGGGCGGTTTGCGCAATGGGGGTAAGAGTGCGTATGGTTATAGATCGTTTGATCCCATTGCCCGGCGCCGACACAGAAGAGCGCCGTGTGGCGCGTACTCTCCCTTGCCGTGGCTGGACCGCATTGAGGCGGTCGAAATTGCGAAAACACGGAGTTACGGGCGCGTGCCGAGACTCCGGAAGGTTTCGCATTTCGCATGTCAATTTCCAGTTCTGACCACACCGTCATGCCCGAGAACGTCGAGAACAACGTCGAGAGCGCCGAGCTCATCGAGGCCGCAGAGGCCGTCGTCGCCGAGGTCGCAGAGGCCGTAGAGGTCGCCGACTCCGTCGAGACCGACGCCCCGCAGGCCGAGCAGGCCGACACCGACTCCGCCGCCGCCGACGACGCGGACGCCGAGCCGACCATCACGTTCGCCGAGCTGGGCCTGCCCGAGGGCATCGTCCGCAAGCTCGCGCAGAACGGTGTGACGGCGCCCTTCCCGATCCAGGCCGCGACCATCCCGGACGCCCTGGCCGGCAAGGACATCCTGGGCCGCGGCCGTACGGGCTCCGGAAAGACCCTCTCCTTCGGTCTGCCGACCCTGACCGCGCTGGCCGGTGGGCACACCGAGAAGAAGAAGCCCCGCGCGATCATCCTCACCCCGACCCGTGAGCTCGCGATGCAGGTCGCGGACGCGCTGCAGCCCTACGGCGACGTGCTCGGCCTGAAGATGAAGGTCGTCTGCGGCGGTACGTCGATGGGCAACCAGATCTACGCGCTGGAGCGCGGTGTCGACGTCCTCGTCGCCACCCCGGGCCGGCTGCGCGACATCATCAACCGGGGCGCCTGCTCCCTGGAGAACGTCCAGGTCGCCGTCCTCGACGAGGCCGACCAGATGTCCGACCTGGGCTTCCTGCCCGAGGTCACCGAGCTGCTCGACCAGATCCCCGGCGGCGGCCAGCGCATGCTCTTCTCCGCCACCATGGAGAACGAGATCGGCACCCTGGTCAAGCGCTACCTGAGCAACCCGGTCACCCACGAGGTCGACTCCGCCCAGGGCAACGTCTCGACCATGTCGCACCACGTCCTCGTCGTGAAGCCGAAGGACAAGGCGCCGGTCACCTCCGCCATCGCCGCCCGCAAGGGCCGCACGATCATCTTCGTCCGCACCCAGCTGGGCGCCGACCGGATCGCCGAGCAGCTCATCGAGGCCGGCGTCAAGGCGGACGCACTGCACGGCGGCATGACGCAGGGTGCCCGTACCCGCGTGCTCGAGGACTTCAAGAAGGGCTTCGTCAACGCGCTCGTCGCGACCGACGTCGCCGCCCGCGGTATCCACGTCGACGGCATCGACCTGGTCCTGAACGTGGACCCGGCCGGTGACCACAAGGACTACCTGCACCGCTCGGGCCGTACCGCCCGTGCCGGCAAGTCCGGTGTCGTCGTCTCGCTGGCGCTGCCGCACCAGCGTCGCCAGATCTTCCGCCTGATGGAGGACGCGGGCGTCGACGCCTCGCGTCACATCGTCCAGGGCGCGGGTGTCTTCGAGCCGGAGGTCGCCGAGATCACCGGCGCCCGTTCGCTCACCGAGGTCCAGGCCGACTCCGCGAACAACGCCGCCAAGCAGGCCGAGCGCGAGGCCGCCGACCTGACCAAGCAGCTGGAGCGCATCCAGCGCCGTGCCGTGGAGCTGCGCGAGGAGGCCGACCGCCTGGTCGCCCGCGCCGCACGCGAGCGGGGCGACGACCCCGAGGCAGCGGTGGCCGAGGTCGCAGCCGAGGCGGAGGCCGCACTGCTGGCCGCCACCTCCGTGCCGGAGCAGCAGGCTGCGCGCGAGGAGCGTCGCGACGACCGCGGCAACTTCGAGCGCCGGGACAACCGCGGCGGCGACCGCGGTGGTTACCGTGGCGGCAACGACCGTGTCGGCGAGCGCAGCGGCCGTCCGGCCGGCAGCAACGGCTACCGCGGCAGCAGCGACCGTCCCTCGTTCCGTGGCAGCAACGACCGTCGTGAGGACCGTCCGGTCGGCGGCGGTTTCCGCTCCGGTGGCGGTGACCGTCGTGACGACCGTGGCGGCCGCTCCTTCGAGCGTCGCGACAACGACCGTCCGTCGGGCGGCTTCAACCGTGACAACGACCGTCCGTCGGGCGGCTTCAACCGCGACCGTCGTGACGAGCGTCCCTCGGGCGGTTTCCGCTCCGGTGGCGGTGACCGTCGTGACGACCGTGGCGGCCGCTCCTTCGAGCGTCGCGACAACGACCGTCCGTCGGGCGGCTTCAACCGTGACAACGACCGTCCGTCGGGCGGCTTCAACCGCGACCGTCGTGACGAGCGTCCCTCCGGTGGCTTCCGCTCCGGTGGGGGCGACCGTCCGTTCAACCGCGACCGTCGTGACGACCGCCCGGCGGGCGGCTTCCGCTCCGGCGGCGCCGGAGACCGCCCCACCGGCCGTCGTGACGACCACCGCTCCACGGGAACCGGCACGAGCACCGGCTCCTTCGGCCGTCGTGACGAGAAGCCGCGCTGGAAGCGCAACGGCTGATCGTCCGATCGCCTGACTGCTGAACAGGGCCCGCACATCACCTCGGTGATGTGCGGGCCCTGTTCCATTGGACGGGTTGTTCTATTGAACGGGTTCGAATCTCCCTACCGGTGCCTGTGAGGCTGCTGTTAAGGTCGGCCCACTTCACATGGGGAGTTGGGGCCGGGGGGCTTTCACACTTCGCACAGACCGCGGCATGGACTGCCGCGTCCTCCCCGTGTTCGATCGATCACCCGGGAGGGGACTGCTTTGACCACGTTCGTTCGTGGCCGTGCCGCACTGGTGGGGTCCGTAGTGGGGGCGACTGTTCTGACAACGGCCGTGATTCCGGCCGAGGCCGCCCCCACCGCGGCTCCGGCCGTCGTGGCGACCGCCGGTACCTACGGCCTCGACTTCGCCGGCGGACGGCTGAACACCGTGGAGCTGAATCCCAGCGGTGAGCGGATGGTGTACGAGCGTCGGGTGTCGGCCGACGGCGTGACCGTGGGGGAGCGGGAGAGCCGCGGGTACGCGGGTCCCTTCGCCAACGGCGCTCACCTCAGGAGCGTGCCCTGCGACGTGGGTGCCTGCGTGGAGCTGGTCGGCGCGGGCAACGGGAGCTTCGGCGTCGTGTTCGTCGAGGGTGAAGGCGACTACGAGGGCATGGAGAGCATGAATTACAGGCTCTCGGGAACCACGCACTACGGGGGCACGCTTTACCCGGCGGGTACCGCGAAGATCGTGGATCTGACCGGGCGCTCATGGGTCGTCAACGGCGGTTCGTCCGCCGAACAGCAGGCCGGCATGCACCCGAGCTACCGGGCCACCGCCGACCCCGTCGTCCGTAAGCCCACAGCCGCATCCGTCTGGGGCACCACGCTCTGGTCGGCGACCTCCACCGCCGGCGCACTCTCCGCCACCGATCTGGAGCAGCGGAAGGTCGTGCAGACACTCGCCACGGGCGCCCCCTGCGTGATCAAGGAGGTCCGCACGGTCGGACGCTGGATCTACTGGAACTGCGGGACGACCGGCGCGGCCGGGGTGTACGACCGCACGGCGAAGAAGTCGTTCACCGTGCCGTCCGGGCCCGCCCTCGTCGGTGACGGGTACCTCGTCCGGCACGACCGGACCGCCGGGAAACTGCTGCTGACCGACTTCCACACGGGCAAGGCCGCCGCTCCCCGGGCGGTGGCCGACCTGCCCGCCGGGAAGACCGCAGACCAGCGACGGCTGACCTGGGCCGTGGACAAGTTCGGCGGGGACATCGCTTACGTCGATGCCGCGAACTCCGTACACATCGTGCCCAGCGGTGTGCCCGCCCAGCCCGTGGCAAGGATCGCTTCCGACAGTGGCCAGGAGCACATCGACCTCAAGGGCGTGAACGGCCTGCCCTCGTGGCGCGGAACCTGGCAGTTCAACAAGCCCGTCACCTGGACCTACACCGTCAAGGACTGGACCGGCCGTACCGTACGGACCCTCAAGGGTGGTTTGGGCACCGAGGCAGACGCTGAGTGGGACGGCCGGACGGACTCGGGAAAGTACACCGGCAACGGCCGGCACACCTGGACCCTGCGGGCGACGGCCGAGGACGGGTCGGGGACGTACACCACCAGCGCGACCATCGGGGTGGACGGCGGCATCGCGGGCTTTCACGACCAGGGACTTTTCAGCACCGGTGACCTGGTCACCCTCAACCCGTCCGGTGGGCTGACCGTTCAGTTCGGGCAGACATCGGGCAGCTTCTCCGGCAAGAAGACCGGTACCGGCTGGCCGGCCGGCACCCTCGCCGTACCCTTCGCCGACACCGGCAGCGACCGGTGCGCCGAACTGCTCGTACGGATCCCGGGTGGCGAACTGCGCCAGTACACGGGCCGCTGCGGCACATCGGGTTATACGCCGAAGAGCAGCCACACCACGATCGGCAAGGGCTGGCAGCAGTTCGACGTGCTGACCTCGCCCGGCGATCTGAACGGGGACGGCCGGGCCGACCTCCTGGCCCGGCAGACGACCACCGGCGACATGTACCTCTTCCCGGGGGCGGCCGGTGGGAAGTTCGCACCGAAGGTCAGGATCTACACCAACTGGAAGACGTACGCCCGGATCACCGGCGTCGGCGACATCACAGGCGACGGCCGTGCCGATCTGCTCTGCCACGACCGCAAGGGCGGCCTGTGGCGCTACAACGGCCTGGGCAACGGTAAGTTCGCGCCGCGCGCACAGGTGTTCTCGGGCTGGGGGAGCTCGTACAACGCGATGGTGGGCGTCGGCGACCTGACCGGCGACGGAAAGAACGACATCGTCGTACGCGACACGGCGGGCAAGTTGTACCGCAACAACGGCAACGGCAAGGGCTCGTTCGGGTCCCGTACGCAGATCGCCACCGGGTGGGGGCCGTACAAGGGGATCTTCTGAGGGACTGACGGCCTACGCGGCCGGCAAGCGGGGTGTGCCATGCCCCCGGCGAGGGAATCGCTGGGGGCATGACAATCAACCCCCGCGGTGCCCCGTCCGAGGAACCGGCTCCGACCGACGCAGCGGCCCCTTCGCCTGACGGTCCCTCGACCGCCCTTCTCGCGACTGACGCCCTCCCGGCCGGTCCACCCGGCGGTGCTGACGAGGCCAGGCTGGCCGAGCTCGGCTACACGCAGACACTCGCCCGCCGGATGTCCGCCTTCTCCAACTACGCGGTCTCGTTCACGATCATCTCGGTGCTCTCCGGCTGCCTGACGCTGTACCTGTTCGGCATGAACACCGGCGGCCCCGCCGTCATCACCTGGGGCTGGGTCGGCGTCGGCCTCATGACGCTGTTCGTCGGGTTGGCGATGGCGGAGATCTGTTCGGCCTACCCGACCTCCGCCGGCCTCTACTTCTGGGCGCACCGGCTGGCCCCGCCGCGCTCGGCGGCGGCCTGGGCCTGGTTCACGGGCTGGTTCAACGTTCTCGGCCAGGTGGCCGTGACCGCCGGGATCGACTTCGGGGCGGCGTCGTTCCTGGGCGCCTACCTGAACCTCCAGTTCGACTTCCGGGTCACGCCCGGCCGCACGATCCTCCTGTTCGCCGCGATCCTGCTGCTGCACGGCCTGCTGAACACCTTCGGCGTGCGCATCGTCGCGATCCTCAACAGCGTCAGCGTCTGGTGGCACGTGCTCGGTGTCGCCGTGATCGTCGGCGCGCTGACCTTCGTACCCGACTCGCACCAGTCGGCGTCGTTCGTCTTCACGGAGTTCGTGAACAACACCGGCTGGGGCAGCGGCTTCTACGTCGTGATGATCGGGCTGCTGATGGCCCAGTACACCTTCACCGGCTACGACGCCTCGGCCCACATGACCGAGGAGACGCACGACGCCGCGACCGCCGGTCCGCGCGGCATCGTCCAGTCGATCTGGACCTCGTGGATCGCCGGTCTCGTCCTCCTCCTCGGCTTCACCTTCGCCATCCAGTCGTACGACGGAGCCCTGGCCTCCCCGACCGGCGCCCCGCCCGCCCAGATCCTCCTCGACGCCCTGGGCGCCACCACGGGCAAACTCCTGCTCCTCGTGGTGATCGGCGCCCAGCTCTTCTGCGGCATGGCCTCCGTGACCGCCAACAGCCGGATGATCTACGCGTTCTCCCGGGACGGTGCCCTGCCGTTCTCCCACGTCTGGCACACGGTCAGCCCCCGCACCCGCACCCCCGTTGCGGCGGTCTGGCTGGCCGCCATCGGCGCGCTGGTCCTGGGCCTCCCGTACCTGATCAACGTCACGGCGTACGCGGCCGTCACCTCCATCGCGGTCATCGGCCTCTACATCGCGTACGTCATCCCGACCTTGCTCCGCCTCCTGCGCGGCGACGACTTCCGCCCGGGCCCCTGGCACCTCGGCCGCTGGTCCCGGCCCATCGGCATCGTCGCGGTGGTGTGGGTGGTGGTCATCACGGTGCTCTTCATGCTGCCCCAGGTCTCGCCCGTCACCTGGGAGACCTTCAACTACGCCCCGGTCGCCGTCCTGGTGGTCCTGGGTTTCGCCGCCGCCTGGTGGTTCGCGTCGGCCCGGCACTGGTTCCTCAATCCGGATCACAAACGCACGATCGCCCGCAAACCGTCCCGCTGAACGGGGCCGCTGCAACGACGACGGGGCCCGGCAACCGATACCCGATCGGCGGCCGGGTCACGGCGGGCTATGCTCGGGGGTGATTCGCCGAGGGCCGTTAGCTCAATTGGTCAGAGCAGCGGACTTTTAATCCGTTGGTTGTGGGTTCGAGTCCCACACGGCCTACGTCTAAGCCCCAGGTCAGAGATGGTTTCTGGTCTGGGGCTTCCTCGTGTTCGAGGTAGTTGGGCGAACACTCTCGATCCCGCCAGCCGCACCGCCAAGGCCCGGGCTGCATCAACGGGGCGGTTCGAGCTGCAAGCCGGCGAGATGCACCCGGACGCAACGGACGAGCAGATCGCCCGGGCCGCGAAGCACCTGAAGTCGGCGTACTTCCAGCGCTTGGCGCCGGCCTCGGGCATGGCGCGACGGAAGAAGTAGCTCCGCGGTGCTGACGAAGATGTGCGGGCGACCGCGGTACGTCTACACCTGTGCGCGGACGAGCAGTGTGCCGATGTGGCCAGCCTCCGGCGCGTCGAGGACCCGAGCGTCTACGTCCCGAAATGCGGCACGCTCAAGCAGGCTGGTCCACCTACGGGGTGTGTAGCTGTAGCGGTAGGTGAACATCGCCCTCCCGGCAAAGCCCCCCTTGTACATACCCTGCGGGCCGTAGGCGCCAGGGATGGCCGGCGGGTGAGAGAACACCAGGACTCCGTCAGGTTCAAGCCGCTCGGCGAGGAGCGGCAGGAGCTTGGCCGGGTCGGTGAACCACACGGCGCCGAAGATCGAGTAGATGGCGTCGTACCTCTGCGTGCTGTCGCGGAGGTGATCGAGTACTTCCGCGCAGACGAAGTCCACGCCCACGGGGCCCCAGCACTCCGTGGTCTTCTTCACCATGACGGACGAGAGATCCACACCGGTCGCATGGACGCCGCACTGGGCGAGGTACGCCAGAGCGCGGCCGGTACCGCAACCGATCTCCAGCACGGACCGGGGCTCGCCGAGCAACTCGGCCCCCGGGCCGTGCCCGGCGTACTGCGTCCAGTTGAACACCGGCGGCAGGTCGTCCTTGAAGGCGCTGCCTGCGTAGGTGTCCCAGAGCTCGGTCTCGGCTGCGATGTCATGTCGTGCGGGCACGGCACTCCTCCATGGGCGGGAACAGGTGAAGCCCCTGCCCTCCTCGAGGGAGAAGAGCAGGGGCAGCCTAGGGGCGGTCAGTGACTGTCGGGGACCTTGCTGTCGCACGGCGAGCAGTTCGCGCCGTCGATGGCCCACAGCTCGTCGTCGATGGCGAAGCCGTTGGACTGCAGGAAGTCGGCGGTCCGCAGGCGTCGGCCGGCCCCAGGTATTCGAAGAACTGGACGCCCGGCTCAAGGGCTTCGAGTCCCACATCCGCTCATGGCGTCGACAACTAGCGGCCGGCCACCGGCCCGTACAAGACAGCTGGAACCTCGAAGTCGACCGGTCCACCGTTATCCGGGCATGGGAAGAGTCGGTTGTCCCCGGCATGCTCCAGACCGCGGACTACGCCCGTGCGATCTTCGTGCGGTACGCAGAGCTGCACGGATCGATGCGTGACACCGAAGACGCTGTCAGGGCTCGAATGCGGCGCCAGGAGTGGCTGTACACGCCAGGGCGCAGGTTCCACGCGCTGGTGTGGGAAGCGGCCCTTCACGCGCTGGTGTGCTCGCCCTCGGTCCTCACCGCCCAGCTTGACCGGCTTGCGGGCATGGTGGGGATGGACACGGTGGAGCTGGGCATCGTTCCCCTGGGCGCTTCGCTGCGGATCCCTGCAGCCAACGGGTTCTGGGTCCTGGATGAGCGGCTTGTCATCGCCGAGGACTGGCACGCGGAACTCTGGCTGGACGATGCTGATCTCGTGGCCACATACCTGAAGGCCTGGAACACGCTGAGGGAATCGGCGGTGTACGGGGTCGACGCCCAGAGCTTGATCCTGCGAGTACAGCGAAGCGTCCACGCCTACTAGGCGGTCGAAGACAGCAGTTGCCCCGGACGCACGAAAGCGCCCCCACCCGGGCCACACGAAGGGGAGCGGACAGGGGTGTGGTTCATGAGGAGCGTCGGTCAGCGGGCAGGCCGAGGACTGCTGCGGTGCGCGCCGGGTCGGGGCGGTGGGGGTGTCGCACCGGCACATCAGACCGTCCGCCCCCGGCGGAGTCGGACGGGACCATCGACTACTCCCGCAGGCTCCACCTGAACGCCCCGGACCAGGTCGCGGCGGTGCCCGCCACCGTCCTGCTGGGAGCCCTGCGGATGCGCATCGACCCGGAGCGCTCGGCTGACACGACGACATGACGCCGGTGCCGGCCGTGAAGAGGCCGGCACCGGCGTGCACCAGGGTGGTCAGACGAGGAGCTTCGTCTTCGCCCGCTGGTACTCCTCGTCCGTGATGGCGCCCTTGTCCCTGAGGTCCGCGAGTTTCGACAGATCCTCGACGTGGCTGCTCTTCGGCGCACCGCCCCCGTCGGACGTGCCCGCCGCGTCTCTCACGTACGCCTTGAAGGCCGCGTCACGTTCCTTCGCTTCCTTCACGTCGCGTGTCCCCATGGATTTGCCGCGCGCGATGACGTAGATCAGCACGCCCAGATACGGCAGCACCAGGGCCAGGATCAGCCAGCCCGCCTTTGCCCAGCCGCCGAGGTCGTCACTGCGGAAGATGTCCATGATGACCCGGAACAGGAGGAAGAGCCACATGATCCATAGGAAGAACCAGAGCATGGTCCAGAACAGGTTGAGCAGGGGGTAGTCGTCCATCGGTCCACTCCAGGCGCAGCGTCGAATGACTGAACTGAAATCAGTCATATCACCGCATTTATGCATGCGCCCGTTGGAGTTTTCCGCACTCCGCCAAGAGAGGGAAAGGTGGGCGGGCGGGGCGATGCGACGCGGTGTGGCGGCTACTTCTCCGGTACAGGAGTGGCGGAGACGGGGGTCTCGGCCGGGGTCGCGTCGGTGGAGCGGTCCCCGGGCTCGGCCTGCCGCGGAAGCGTGGATGCGGCCTGGGTCTCCGCAGCGCGTGCGGCCGCTGCGGCCTTTCGGCTCTGTATCAGGAGTCCGACGAATCCGGCGAAGAACCCGCTGAGCAGGCCCGATATCGCGTGGTTGACCGCGTTGAGCGATTCACTGTCCGGAAGGCCGATGACCGCGTAGTTCACGCCCGCGCTCATCACGGCCCCCACCAGACCGCCGATGGCCCCGCCGATGGCGGCACCGACTACGGGTGAGGGCGGAGTGGCCGGCGTGGCCGGAGCGGGGGCAGAGGGGGCAGAGGTGAGCGGTGCGGTCATCGTCGGGGGCCCTCCAGACAGGCTGCGATGAGAGGCCGGGAGCAGCCTGGCGGGCGCGGCGACATGCGCGCTCCGGGGCCTGCTCGCACGGGCAGCCCACCGGTCCGGGGGATGCAGCAGTCACCTTGCGGCAGAACACGTGTTCCTTGCAACACCTTCTCGTTTTCAACACTTTGACGACATGGCGAAGATCGTCCGGCGGGAGTGGCCTGCTGCCCGGCCGTCAAAGGCGCTGCGGGGGTGGTTTGTTCAGGTTTGCCGACCTCTATTTGCCACTCTCGGGCGGTGGTTGGAGCGGGGCTGGATGCCGCTCGGGCGTGGGTGTGGCATCGGCGTGGGCGTCGCTGCGGGCAGAGAGTGGTCATGGGCCGGTGCGCGTGGGTGCCGTCGGGCTGCTGTGCGGCCGTCGGGCCGGCCGGGGTGCCGTCTGTGGGGTGTGGGCGCCGAGTGGTCATGAGCGTCCCGAACATGCCGTAGAGTTGTGTTTACCGACGCGGGGTGGAGCAGCTCGGTAGCTCGCTGGGCTCATAACCCAGAGGTCGCAGGTTCAAATCCTGTCCCCGCTACTGAAGAATCAGGCCCGGCATGCATACAGCGTGCCGGGCCTGATTCGTTCGTACGCCGTCGGCCCGCCGGGTCGCTCGGCGCCGAGCCGCGTTCCGCGTACGTACCCCCATTGGCCGACGAGGAGTCGCTTCGCGACCCTGCTCCGGGAAGCCTGGGGTGGTGCGCGGTACCGTCCGCGGCCGTGGGGGTGCACCGGGCAGGAGACCAGCAGGTGGGGAAGCGGGAGACGCGGCGGAAGAGGCGTGCGGGTGGGGTGCGGACCCGCCGGTTCGTCCGGGCGCTGCCTGCGCTGATGATCGGCGGGGGCATGCTGTTCGACGCCCTCACCCCGCCCGCCTTCACGGCCATCCCGCTGTTCGCGGCGGCCCCGCTGATCGCGGCGCCGTTCTTCTCACTGGCCAGCACCGTCCGTACCGGCGCCGCCGCGCTGCTGGCGGTCGTCGCGCTGCGGATCTACAACGGCAACCTGTTCCAGGTCGTGCCCTCCATCGAACTGCTCACCGTCCTCACCGTCTCCGCCCTCGCTGTCGTGATCAACGGTGTCGTGCGGCGCAGCAACGAGCAGCTGGCTTCGGCCCGTGTCATCGCGGAGACCGCCATGCGGGCGGTGCTGCCGACGCCGTCCGACCGGATCGGCGGACTGTATGTCGCCGCACGGTACGAGGCGGCGCAGGCGGACGAGTTCGTCGGCGGTGACCTGTTCTCCGTCACGGACACCCCGCAGGGGGTGCGGCTGGTGGTCGGGGATGTGCGCGGCAAGGGGCTGGACGCGGTGGAGGCGGTGGCGGTCATCATCGGGGCGTTCCGGGAGGCGGCCGAGCAGGAGGAGTCGCTGGAGGGTGTGGCGCAGCGGCTGGAGCGTGCGCTGGCGCGCGAGTCGAGCACGCGTGGCGGCCTCGACGCGGTGGAGGGGTTCGTCACCGCCGTGCTGGCGGAGATCCCGCCGGGTGCGTCCGTGGTGCGGATCGTCAACCGCGGCCACCCCGAGCCGCTGCTGCTGCACACGGACGGGGCGCTGGAGGTGCTCGGGCCTTCGGTGCCGGCGCTGCCGCTGGGGATGGCGCTGGGGGTGTGGCCGGACCGGGCCGACGAGTGGGCCCTGCCCGCCGGGGCGACGCTCCTTCTCTATACGGACGGCCTCTCCGAGGCCCGTAACGCCGAAGGGGTCTTCTACGACCCCGCCGAGCGGCTGCGGGGCCGGATCTTCCCGGGGCCCGAGGAGCTGCTGTCCGCGCTGACCGATGACGTGCGGCTGCACACGGGCGGTGAGTCGACGGACGACATGGCGCTGCTCGCGGTCGGTCGGCCGGCCGAGGGTCAGCCCGACCGGCGCAGGACCGTGAAGATCGTCGGCCTGAGGGATGGCGGCGGGTGAGTCCGGGTCCGGGACCGTGCGGTGGGAGTGGCCGGCCGCGATGCCACCGTCCGTAACCGAAGGGCACCCCTCCGCATAACATTTGACGCAACGTCAGAAAGCGGGTAGTGGCTGAGAGGTGATCAACTCGTCCGTTTCCACCCGGTTGTGTCCCGTAAAGTCCAGGCCAAAGGCCTGAACGATCAGTGGGAACAGCTTGGAATCGGACCCCGGTGTCTATTAACGTTCGATAACGCAGTGCGGTTGTCCCAGCCGTCGTCAGTGGCGGCACCGTGCGCGAGCGCCGAATCCCGCAAGGGAACCGGGGAACCACCTACATGGGGTGAATCGGGCATCTCTGTCTTGTGATGAGACGGAGGAACCCGTAGGAGACCTTCCTGCTCCGAACCCGTCAGCTAACCCGGTAGGCGAGAAGGAAGGAAAGGAGTGCGCCCCCGTGGCGTCCAACAAGCCTGCCCCCGAAGCTCCATCCCGGTTCGTGTCCGAGTACGGCGATGACTTCGCGATCCGGCCCGGTACCTTTGTCGGTGCGGAGCACGAGGCCCCCTACGCGACCGATTACGGGACCGATCGGGGCAGCGGCTTCGGAAACGACTTCCGCGCCGACGACTCCGGGCCCGACAGGACCTGGGAGGAATGGAATCCCACCGAGGACTCCGTCCGTCCCGTGCGCGGCAAGCACCGCGTCGCCAAGCAGCGCAACGGTCTGGCCCGCAGCTCCACCGTCCTCGGCGTCGGCGTCATCGCGGCCGTCGGCGCGGGTGGCATGGCCACCGCCCAGAGCAAGCCGCCGGTCTCCATCTCTCTTCCCGATTCCATCTCGGACAATCTCCCCGACGCCAAGTCCCTCCCGGGCGTCGGCGCACTGTTCTCGGGCGAGTCCGAATCCGAGACCGCGGCGGAGAAGGCCGTCGCCGAGGTCGCTTCCGCCCCGCTGACGACCGCCGGCATCACCACCGCCGAGGCCGAGCAGGGCACCACCGACGCGGGTGAGGCCCTCCGCGCCCGCATCCTCCAGCAGGCGGAGCAGCAGCAGGACGCCGCCGACGCCGAGATCAAGGCCGCCGCCGAGAAGGCCGCAGCCGAGAAGGCCGCAGCGGAGGCGAAGAAGCAGCAGGACGCCGCCGAGGCCAAGGTCGCCGCGGAGAAGAAGAAGGCGGCGGAAGAGGCGGCGAAGAAGGCGGAGGCCCTGCGGCTCGCCAAGCTCGCGGCCAGCTACGCCATCCCCACCTCCTCGTACACGATCACCTCGACCTTCGGCGAGGCCGGATCGATGTGGTCCTCCGGCTATCACACGGGCCTCGACTTCGCGGCGCCCACCGGTACGCCGATCAAGGCGATCCACACGGGCACGGTCACGTCGGCCGGCTACTCCGGTTCCTACGGCTACCGCACGGTCTTGGAGCTGGAGGACGGCACGGAGCTGTGGTTCTGCCACCAGTCCTCGATGGATGTCAGCATCGGCCAGAAGGTGACGACCGGCGACACCATCGGACGCGTCGGCGCCACCGGCAACGTGACCGGCCCGCACCTCCACCTCGAGGTCCACACCCCGGACGGCACCGGCATCGACCCGATGACCTGGCTGCGCGCCCGGGGCCTGACGGTCTGAGGCCTTCCCGCACGCCGGTTCCCGGCGCGTGAAACCCCGGCAGCCCTGACGCTCACCCCCGACGTCAGGGCTGCCGGTCCGTCTCCACGGACGTACGGTCGTCAGCGGTAAAGCTGTACCGGTCATGGAATAGCGGAGTCCGTGGAACGGGTTGTCCCCTCTATGACTTCTCTCCGCAAGCTCGGCTCCTCCGGTCTCCAGGTCTTCCCGCTCGCCCTCGGGGGCAACGTCTTCGGCTGGACCGCCGACGAGGCGCAGTCCTTCGCCGTTCTCGACGCGTACGCGGCGGCCGGCGGCAACTTCATCGACACCGCCGACTCCTACTCGGCCTGGGTCCCCGGCAACGAGGGCGGCGAGTCGGAGACCCTCATCGGCAAGTGGCTCGCCGCACGCGGCAACCGTTCCGACATCGTCGTGGCCACCAAGGTCGGCGCCCACCCCGCGTACAAGGGGCTCTCCGCCACCACCATCAAGGCCGCCGCCGAGGAGTCGCTGAGCCGGCTCGGCACCGACCACATCGACCTCTACTACACGCACTTCGACGACGAGACGGTCCCGGTCGAGGAGATCATCACCGCCCTCGACCAGCTGGTGAAGGACGGCAAGGTCCGCGAGATCGCCGCCTCCAACATCAGCCCCCAGCGGCTGCGCGCCTCGCTGGAGTTCTCGGAGCGCGAGGGGCTCGCCCGGTACGTGGCGCTGCAGCCCCACTACAACCTCGTCTCCCGGGACACCTACGAGGGCGAGCTCCAGGACACCGCCGCCGGTGCCGGGCTCGCGGCCGTCCCGTACTTCGCCCTCGCCTCCGGGTTCCTCACCGGCAAGTACCGCCCGGGCACGGCCGTGGAGAGCGCCCGCGCCGGTAGCGCCGCCACGCACCTGGAGTCGGAGCGCGGACAGAAGGTGCTCGCCGCGCTCGACAAGGTGGCACAGGAGCGCGACGCCGAGATCGCGACCGTGGCGTTGGCGTGGCTGGCCGCGCAGCCGACCGTCGCCGCACCGATCGCCTCGGCCCGTACGGTCGAGCAGCTTCCCGCGCTGGTGGCCGTCGCCGGACTGCAGCTGACGGACCAGGAGCTGGCGGCCCTCACCGAGGCTTCCGCCTGAGGCCTGTCCGACCCTGATCCCGCCGTCCGCCAGGAGGACAGATCGTCCTCAGCCCTGTTGCCCGTACTGCGGCCGGTCGTACGGAGGGTTGGTGCGCGGAGGGTTCGTGTACGCCGGAGCGCTGTAGGGCCGGCCGGGGTACGGATATCCGGAGTGCGGGTACGGGGCGTGGCCGCCGTGAGGTGGGTACGCCCCGTAGCCCGGGGCCGGGGCCTGTCTCTGAGCCTGGCCTTGGAACTGTCCCTGGACCTGTGCCTGGACCTGTGCCTGGACCTGTCCTTGGTACGGCCGGCGCACCGGAGGCACGAACCGGGGGCGCAGGCGGCCCGTGGCCTGTGCCGCGTACACGAGGGCGGGGCCTGCCGTCCCCCTGCGCTGCCACAGGTGGTGCAGCAACTCCCGCTCGCGTTCGGCGAAGTCCGGGCCCGCGGTGCCGCGGCGGGCCTGCCGGCGCAGAAAGGCCAGCGAGGTCGCGAACGACTCGTACTCGGCGACCGCGCGGGCGGCCGCCCTGCCCTGGCCCTTCACTGCTTTCCGCTCCGCCCGCGCCGCGGCGGGTATGTGGGCGTGCGCGGGGTGATGGGCGTGCGCGGGAGCGGATGCCGGGTGGAACGCGTGACCGTGGGGCCCGCTGTGGGGGCCGACGGCCGCGGCTGCCGCCGCGCGTTGGCGTGCGACGTCCCTGGCCATGCCGCGGGCCCGCATCGAGGAGAGGGCGAGGGGCTCGGCCGGGGAAAGCCAGCCCGCCGCGGCGTACACCGGAAGCTCGACGCCGAGGGTGCGCAGCTCGCGCACCCGGGCCCAGACCGCCAGCCAGGTCACCAGTCCGAAGACCGGGACCATGAACGCCCCGTACACGGCGTAGAACCCGTACGGGCCGAACGCGGACGACCCGTTCCACAGGGCGTGCATGCCCATCGCGAGGAGCAGGCCCAGCAGCGGGAGCACGATGCGCCGGAAGTGCTGGTGGCGCGCGCTGCTCGCGGCGATCCCGAAACCGACGCCGGTCAGCACGGTGAAGAGCGGATGGGCGAACGGCGACATCACCGCGCGTACGAAGAAGGTCGCCGCGGTCACGGAGGCGAACCCCGAGCCCGTCATCTGGTCCTCACCGAAGGCGTTGCCCAGGTAGAGGATGTTCTCGGTGAAGGCGAAACCTGTCGCGGTGAAGCCGGCGACGACCACGCCGTCGACGATCCCGCCGAAGTCCCTCCGCCGGAAGAGGAAGAGCAGCAGGACGGCCGCGGCCTTGGCGCTCTCCTCCACGACGGGCGCTATGACCGTGGCGCCCAGCGTGTCCGCGCTGCCCGGGTCGGCCGTGGCGGTGGCGATCCACCGCGTCGCGAAGGAATTCGCGATGATCGCGACCAGGGCCGCCGCGCAGGCACCCCAGGCGAAGGCGAACAGCATGTTGCGCCACGGGCCCGGTTCGACCCGGTCCAGCCAGCGGAACGCCGTCATCAGCACCGGGACGGGCAACACGGCCAGGCCCAGGCCGACGAGGAACCCCTGAGTCCCCGTCTGGTCACGGACCAGGGCGAGGATCACCAGGCCGCAGAGTGCCAGCAGGGTGAAGACGGCGACGACGCGGAGCGTCCTGCTCCGCCGGAGCATGCCGACGCGGCGCGGGTGGTAACGCCACTGGCCCCGGTCCGGCGCGGCAGCCAGGATCTCGCCGACCCGGTGCTCCTCGAGCACCGGGACGGCCGGCTGTGACTGTCGCTGAACAGACCCGTCGGACACCCCACGACCCTAACGAGCGGGACTGACAACGGCCATGGGGCATGGACGACACCCCCGGCAGGCAGCGGTGCGCTCACGAGGTGACGGGCCGGCCGGTCAGCAGCGGGCGAACAGCAGGTCGTGCACCACGTGGCCCTTGTCCAGGCCCTGTCCCTCGAACCGGGTCAGCGGCCGGAACGCGGGCCGTGGTGCGTAACCGCCGTCCGCAGCCGTGTTCTCGAAGCGGGGGTGCCCGGTCAGCACCTCCAGCATCTGCTCGGCGTACGGCTCCCAGTCGGTCGCGCAGTGCAGGACCGCTCCGGGCTTCAGCCGCTGTGCCACCAGATCGAGGAACTCAGGCTGGATCAGCCTGCGCTTGTGGTGGCGGGCCTTGGGCCACGGGTCGGGAAAGTACACCCGCAGCCCGTCCAGCGAGTCCGGCGTCAGCATTTCCCGGAGCAGGATGATCGCGTCGCCGTTGGCGACCCGGATGTTGGACATGCCGTTCCGGTCCGCGAGACGGAGCAGGTTGCCCTGGCCGGGGGTGTGCACGTCGACCGCGAGGATGCCGGTGCCCGGGTCGTCGGCGGCCATCTGCGCGGTGGCCTCGCCCATGCCGAAGCCGATCTCCAGGACCACGGGCAGTCCGTCGAACAGCGCGGGCAGATCGAGGACGCGCAGTCCGTCGATGTCCAGGCCCCACTTCGGCCAGAGCCGCTCCAGGGCGTCCTGCTGGCCGGGGGAGACCCGGCTCCGGCGCGGCTGGAAGCTGCGGATCCGGCGCTCGTGGTGCGAACCGGCCGGATCGGCTGCGGGGCCGCCGGGGAAGCGCGGCTCCTGGCGCAGCCTGCGCTGGCGGTCCAGGGCCGCGGCGCGCAGATCGTCCGGGATTCCGGCGGTCGCGGACGCGGCGCCGTCCGCACCGGTGGAGGCCGTGCCGTCCGCACCGGTGGCAGGTGTGCCGTCCGTCCCGTTGGCGGGCGGATCGGTGGGGAGCGCGCCGGAGGGGAGCGTGCTGTCCGTCTCGGCAGCGGCGTCGCCGGGCGTCGCGGGGGAGGGGTTCAAGGGCTCAGACACAATGCCCTGATTCTACGGCGGGCGGCTTCCACCCCGTCCCCTGTGCTCGGAGCAGCGCCCTGCGTGCCACCTCCCGCCCGATGGGCAGCGCGGCCGTGGCGGCGGGCGACGGGGCGTTCAGCACGTGGACGGTGTGCGGGGCCTCGCGGATCAGGAAGTCGTCCACCAGCGTGCCGTCCCGCAGCACCGCCTGGGCCCTGACCCCGGCCGGGGAGGGGCGCAGATCGTCCTCGGTCACCTCGGGCAGCAGCCGGCGCACGGCCGCCGTGAAGGCGTGCTTGGACAGGGAGCGGTGCACCTCGCCCGCCCCGTACCGCCAGTGTCTGCGGGCGATCCGCCAGGAGCCCGGCCAGCTGAGGGTGGACAGCAGCTCGCGGGGGCGCACGACGGGCCAGCCGTATCCCTCGCGGGCCAGTGCCGGGACCGCGTTCGGCCCGACGTGGACGCTGCCGTCGTGGCCGCGGGTCAGGTGGACGCCGAGGAAGGGGAACGCGGGGTCGGGCACCGGATAGACCAGGCCGCGCACCAGCTCGGGCCTGGTCAGCTCGTAGTACTCCCCCCGGAAGGGCACGATGCGCATCCCCGGGTCGTCGCCCGCCAGCCGCGCCACCCGGTCGCAGTGCAGTCCTGCGCAGTTGACCAGCACCCGGGCCCGCACCACCAGGCCGTCCGCCGTCCGCACCGCGACGCCCCACGGCCGCCGGTCGATCGCGGTGACCTCCGCGCCGAACCTGATCAGGCCGCCGCCGCCCCGCACCTCGGTGGCGAGCCGCTCGGCGACGGCGCCGAAGTCGCACACCCCCGTCGTGCCCACCCGGATCGCGGCGAGGCCCCGCACCCGCGGTTCGTACTCGGCGATCTGTGCGGGCCCCAGCTCGCGCACGGGCAGCCCGTGCTCCCGGCCGCGCTGCACCAGAGCGTGCAGCCGGGGCAGCTCGGACCGGCCGGTGGCGACGATCAGCTTGCCGGTCACCGCGTGCGCGATGCCGTGCTCCCGGCAGAAGTCCGTCATCTCCGCGGCGCCCCGCACCGCGTACCGCGCCTTCAGCGAGCCCGGGGGGTAGTAGATGCCGCTGTGGATCACCCCGCTGTTGCGCCCGGTCTGATGGCGCGCGGGGCCCCACTCCTTCTCCAGCACCGTCACCCGTGTGCCCGGTGCGGTCCGCGTGATCGCATACGCGGCCGACAGGCCGACGATCCCGCCGCCGATCACCAGCACATCGCAGTCGTACGCCGCGTGCGTCATCATCACGCCACCTCCCACCCCGATAGTGCACTGACCCACTGACAACGCACTCAAACCCGTGCGGGCACAGCGTGGCGCATTTGGTGCCTGGCGGGCCCGGGGCGCCGGCCCGGCGCGGGGCGGCTACGCGGGGGCGACCAGCAGCGGGCGGGCGCGCTCCCGCAGCTCGACGACGCGCGGCTCGTCCCCGTAGGGCTCCAGCCGGTGCAGCAGGTCGCGCACGTACTCGGTGGTCCGGGCCGACGAGATGCGGCCCGCCACCTCCACGGCCCGGGTGCCCGCCGCGCAGGCCGCGTCCAGGTTCCCCGACTCCAGTTCGGCGACGGCCGACACGACGAGCCGCAGACCGTGCGAGCGGACGAACTCCTCGGTGGGCCGGGACAGCGCCTGCTCGGTGAAGCGCCGCACCTGCCGCGGCGCCTTCAGATCGAGGTGGCACTCCGCGGCGTCGGCCGCGAACCGGTCGTACGAGTAGAAGCCCAGCCACGACGGGTCCGCGTCGCCGTCCCGCGAGCGCTCCAGCCACCCCTCGGCGGCCTTCAGCGCGGCCCCGGCGGCCGGTGCGTCGTTCGCCTTCGCGTGGGCCCGGGCCTCCACGAGGCGGAAGAAGCTCATGGTGCGTGCCGTCGCGAGGCCGCGGTTGCGCTCGACCGCCGCCTGCGCGAGGTCGACGCCCTCGTCGGCGAAGCCGCGATAGGTCGCCTGAAGTGACATGGACGCGAGGACATAACCGCCGAGCGGTACATCGGCCGCGGCCCGCGCCAGGCGCAGCGCCTGGATGTAGTAGCGCTGGGCGGCTTCCTGCTGACCGGTGTCGAAGGCCATCCACCCGGCGAGCCTGGTCAGTTCGGCCGCCGCGCCGAACAGCGCCCGGCCGACCTCGTCGCTGTACGAACCCAGCAGCAGCGGTGCCGCGTCGACCCGTAAGCACTCCGGGACCATGGACGAACGCCAGTCCCCGCCTCCGTACTTGGAGTCCCAGCGGCGTGCGTCCTGGGCGGCCTCGCGCAGCTTGGACACATCGCTGTGGCCGACCCGCAGCGGCGAGACGTCGTGCGCGGAATCCGGACCGGGCTGGACGGGGATGGACAGACCGTGCCCGGGAGCCGTCGGCGCGCCGCGGCCGGACATCAGCGACGTGCCGGGCCCTGCGGACGCGTGGTGTCCGGGGGCCGTCGCCGGCGGCTGCGCCGACGCGTCCTGAGCCGGTGCGGAGCCGGGTCCGCTCTGCTGCCCGTGGGTGCCGGGTGGAAGTGACGTGCCTGGCGCGGTCACTGCCCCCTGCGCCCCCGATGCGCCCCGTGCGCCGTGTGTGCTGTGTGTACCGAGGATCGCCGCCACGGCCGCCGTCGACGCACGTGCCACCGACGGGTCGGCGGGGGATATCAGCCAGCGGGACGCCGGGGTCGCGTACGCACTCACCGAGAACGAACCGGCCAGCGACTGCCAGATGCCGCCACTGCCCGCCCGCCGCCCGGCCAGATCCAGCCGGTACAGCTCGGTCGCCGAACGGACCGCCTCACCCACATCGCGCGGGAACGCCAGACCGACCTCCGGCGCCGGGTCGGCATCGGCCAGCCCGATCTCGTGCAGCGGGACCGGCCGGCCGAGCTTGGCGCCGATCGCCGCGGCGATGAGATGAGGCGCGGCGCCCTGGGGCACCATGCCCTTGGAGACCCAACGGGCCACCGAGGTCTTGTCGTACCGAAGTGTCAGTCCGCGCTGCGCCCCGAGGTCGTTGACACGCCGGGCGAGCCCGGCGTTGCTGATTCCCGCGAGGGCGAGAACGGTTCCGAGTTTCTCGTTCGGCCCGCGTTGCTCCCTGGACATGCGCCACCCCTCGACACACAGACGGCAGCCGCGTCACCGATGCGGCGCGCGGCATTCGTACCGGGTTCTCCCCAGGGACGAACCCCGGCACTCCGGCCGCACACGCATTTGGCCGAGCCCCGAGGAATATGCCGCCCTGCTGAGAACATCAGTAAACCCAGCGTAGTTCGCCGCATCCCTACCGTTAAGGGCCGGACGTCCGTATGGCGGGATTGTTGTCCGTACCGGCCACCGAACGGCGAACAGCGGGGAGCCGGGCGGCGCGAGGGGCCGGAGGGGCGGAGCGGGCGAGCGGGAGGCGAATGCCGCGCGAAGGAAGGGCGGAGGAAAAGCGGGGGTGCGGAGGAGGCTCTGTGGAGCCTGCCCACGCACTTTCGCGGAGATCGCCGGGGTGGCGTCCCGGTTGGGGTGGTCGGCGGCCCCGGACGCGGTGCCCGGAGCGGGGGCGGGGATGTGGTCCGGACCGCATCCCCGCCCGCCGACCAGCGCGGACCCGCGTACGGGAGTGCGTCCGGAGCCCTGCCCGTGCGGTCTCTGCGGCTGCCCCCGGAGCTCTCGCCGGAGGCCTTGTCCGGGGTGTCCCGGGGGTGTCTGCGCGTGCTCCTGGTGTGTGGCCGTGCGCCCGGCCGTGCGCTCTGGCCCGGCCCTGGCGGGAGCGCTTGCATGGATGCTGCGTGGGTCGGCCCGCTGCACTGGACGCGGCGGGCTGGGGGAACACCGTCGCCTCATTCCCCGCAGGCGGCGGACCGGTCCGGGGGGCGGACCACGCCTCCCGGGCCGTGCGTGGAGCCGCTGCGGGGCGGGTCGCCGGGGCGGGTCCGTGGATGGCGGAGGAGCCTTTCCCGGGCTTGGGTGCGGCGCACCGCAGGCCCGGGCTCAGCTCGGAACAAAGAGGGGTGAACGGGGGCAAAGATTGCCGCTGCGTGCCGGCTGATCGGTTCCCGTGCTCCCTGAGATTGGCCTGATGTCGCCGGTCGGTCGGGGTTGGGCCGACGGGTTCGCGGACATCTCGGCCGCCGCCCGGCCGACGCGTCGGCCGTGGCCGGATCCGGGCCGTTACTCCGTGCCGCGTGCGGGGAACGCAACGCGCGGAATCCGTAACTCCGTTGCCGTCGGGCCCGACGCGCGCGGGCCGTTCACGGAATGCCAGGTCCAGCGGTCGCGCTCCGGCCTTTGCCAGGGGCGCATGCGCTCACGACGTG
This sequence comes from Streptomyces sp. NPDC002809, assembly GCF_040295435.1. Taxonomy (NCBI): domain Bacteria; kingdom Bacillati; phylum Actinomycetota; class Actinomycetes; order Kitasatosporales; family Streptomycetaceae; genus Streptomyces; species Streptomyces sp. NPDC002809. Next base: position 15,900 of record NZ_JBEOVJ010000001.1, on the reverse strand, counting down.
CGCCGTCCGTAGCCACTCCTGCACGCCGTTGTCGTGGCAGCATGTCCGCAACGGCGCCGCGCGTTACCGGAGTTCTCCCGATACTTCCCTGCTGCGCCGTTTTGTCCACAGCCTGTGGAGGCGGCGATGCGTTGGTTGGTGGGCTGGAGCAGTATCGCCGCGAGCTTCGGCACGGCCGGAGCGGTCAGCGGCAACGACGAGGGGCGCACGATGCACCCCGTGGGCTCCCAACTCCTGTGGGGGGACCCCGATCCCCTCTGGGCGGTCGGCGACTGGCGGCCCGACGAGATCCGCACGGTCCGGGTGGACACCGCCGAGGGCGCACCCACCGCACGCCTCGCCGTCCTCGGCTGCTGCGGTGCCTCGGACGAACAACTGCGCGTCGGCCTGCTCGCCGCCCGCGGCGGCGCGCTGCGGCACCTCACCGCGTGGACCGGCAGCTACACGGCCGTCGTCCAGATAGGCCGACGGATCACCGTGGCCGGAGACCTCGCAGGAGCCCGCCCGGTCTTCTACACGCCCTGGGCCGGCGGCACGGCCTACGCCACCGCCGCGCTTCCCCTCGCCGACCTCATCGAGGCCCAGCTGGACATCGGGCACCTCGCCGCCCTGCTCGCGTGCCCCGAGACCCCGGAGGCGCTGCGCGACGGCACCCCGTACGAGGGGGTGAAGCGCATCCCGCCCGGGCACGCGCTGATCCTCCGCGAGGGCTCGCGGGAGATCACGGGGTACGAGGCGGTGGCCTCCCTCGCCGTGGCCGCGCCCGAACTGGATCCGGTGAGCGCCGTCGACGGGGTGCGCGACGCCCTCGTCGAAGCGGTGCGCGCCAGACTCCTGGCCCCGCGCCACGCCCCGGAGACGCTGCCCCCCGACCCGGGCCCCGTTCCCGGCATGGGCCCGGCCGAACGCCGTGCCGCCCGGGGCGCGCCCGTCCCCGGAATCGGCTCCGACCTCTCCGGGGGCAGCGCTTCGGCGACGCTCGCCCTGCTCGCCGCCGGGCTTCCCGGTCTGCCCGGCACGATCCTGGGCCACGGCACGGGAGCGGGGGAGCGGCTGCTCGCCGTCACCTTCAACGACCTGACGACCCGCGCCCACGAGGACGAGCTCGAACGCGCCCGCGTCATCGCCGCCAACCCGAGGCTGCACCATGTCGTGGTCGCGGCGGGCGAAGAGGCCCTGCCCTACGCCGACCTGGAACTGGAGAGCGGCCCGCTGACCGACGAACCCGCCCCCTCCCTCGTCCTCGTCGAACGCAACCGCCGCCGCCTCTCCGCCGGCAGCGCCGACCATTTCGTGGGCGACGGCGCCCGGCAGGTGCTCGACGCCCATCCGGCCCGCCTCGCCGATCTGCTGATCGACCGCAGACGCCGCCATCTGCTGCGCCCGGTCGCCGCGCTCGCCAAGGCCGAAGGCCCTTCCGCGCACTCCCTGTTCGTGCCGCTGACCGTCTACCGGGCGGCCCGCCGGCTGGCCCGTACGTCCTACCGCACCGGTCTCGAAGCGGCGGCCGACCGCCTGCCCGACGCCAACCGCCTCACCCCCGGCCTCGACACCCCCGCCGACGCCTCGCTCGCCGCACTGGCCTGGTCCCGTCCGGGCCCCGCGGCCCGGTGGCTCACCGGAGAGGCGCTGGCCGAAGTATCGGTTCGTCTCCAGGAGGCGGCGATCCGTCCCACCTCCGTCCAGCGTCCGGGCGAGGCACGGGCCCGGGCCTCCCTCGCCCGGCACGCAGCCGGTCACCGCATCCTGGAACAGGCCGCCGAGGTCCGCAGCCAACGGCTGCACGCCCCCTTCCTGGACAACCAGGTCGTACGCGCCGCCCGCGCGCTCCCCGAATCCCTGCGGGTCCAGCCGGGCGCCCGCGCGGCGATCCTGCGCCGGGTCCTCGCGGGCGCGGGTATCCACGAGCTGCCGCCGGGCTGGGGCACTCCGTCCCAGGCCACCTCGACCGCCGTCACCCGGACCGGCCTGCGCGCCTCACTGCCCGAACTGATCGCCCTCTTCGACGCCCCGCTGCTCGCCGACGCGGGTCTGGTCGAGGCCCGCGTCGTACGCAAGGCCCTGCGCGCGGCCTCCGAGGGGGAACCTCTCCCCCTGGACGGCCTGGCCGACCTCGCCTCCACGGAACTGTGGCTGCGCCGGCTCGTGTCGCGGCGCGGTACCTGCTGGACGGGGACGGCGGCGCCCCGGCAGCGTGCGGTCGCCGGCGGGGTGGCACCGGCCCGGCGGTCGCTGCAGGGGTAGCCCGGGGGCCGGGGGCCGCCGTTCGGAGCCTGCGGCCCGGGGGCCGGTGGTCGCCGCAGGGGTAGTCCGCAGCCCACGGCCCGGCGGTCGCTGCGGGGGGTGGCCCGCAGCCCGTTCCCGCTGTGCGCGATGTGATGCGGCGGCCTCCGATGCCCCGCTGTCCGAGCGGCGGGACACAATGGCGGGGTGCGGTATCTGATCCTGGGTGTCACGGAGGCGCGAGACGAGAGCGGCACCGCGCTGTCCCTCGGCGGTGCGCGCCTGCGCTCGCTGCTCGCTGCTCTCGCCCTGCGGGCAGGCCGCGCCGTGCCGGTCGCCGAGCTCGTGGACGACGTCTGGGCGGACGAGCCCCCGGCGGACGCCACCGCCGCCCTCCAGGCCCTGGTCGGGCGGCTGCGCCGGGTGCTGGGCAAGGACGCCCTGGCCAGCGACCCCGGCGGCTACCGCCTCGTCGCCCGTCCGGACGATGTCGACCTGTACGTCTTCGAGCGACTGGCCCGGCAGGGCGGCTCCGAGCTGGAGGCCGGCGCCCCGGCCGATGCCGCCCGCACCCTGCGTACCGCACTCGCCCTCTGGCGCGGCCCCGCCCTGGCCGACCTGCCCGACGGGGACCACGGCCACGCCCTGCGCCCGGAGGCACACCGGCTGGCCGCACTGGAGCGCCGTATCGAGGCCGACCTGCGGTGGGCGGCGGCCGAGGGGACTCCGTCGGCCGGCATACGACGGGCGGCAGCCGAGGGGACTCCGTCCGACAGCGAAGCCGTCGAAGCCGCCCCGGCTCCTGCCGCCGACTCCGTCGCCCCGGCCTCCGCCGACCCCGCCGACCCCGCCGGTCTCGTCGCCGAGCTGACGGAACTGACGGCCGCCCACCCGTACGACGAACGCTTCCGGGCCCAGCTCATCCGCGCCCTGCGCGCCGACGGCCGGCAGGCCGACGCCCTCGCGGCGTACGAGGACGCGCGCCGTACGCTCGCCGACGGCCTCGGCACCGACCCCGGGCCCGAACTGACCGCCCTCCACCAAGAGCTTCTCCTCGCCGCTCCCGGCCCGCCCGAACCGGCGCCCGCCCGGGGCAACCTCCGGCCCAGACTTACCTCGTTCGTGGGACGCGAGCCCGAACTCCGCGCCATCCGGGACGATCTGACGCGGTCCCGGCTGGTCACCCTCACCGGGCCGGGCGGCACGGGGAAGACCCGCCTCGCCGAGGAGTCCGCAGCCCACGAGAACCGCACGGCCACGGCCCCACGAGACGTCTGGCTCGTCGAACTCGCCCCGGTGGAGGACCCCGAAGCCGTTCCCGGAGCCGTACTCTCCGCGCTGGGGCTGCGCGAGACGTCACTGCTGCGGGACAGCACCCACGAGGGGTCCCTGCCGCGCACCAGCCCGGTCGACGTCCTGGTCGACCATCTTGCGCACGGTTCCCGCGCCCGGTCCGTTCTCCTCATCCTCGACAACTGCGAGCACGTCATCGACGCGGCCGCCGCACTGGCCGAAACGCTGCTGACCCGCTGCCCGGATCTGCGCGTCCTCGCCACGAGCCGCGAACCGCTCGGTGTCCGCGGCGAGTCCGTACGGCCGGTCGACCCGCTCCCCGCCGACCCGGCCCTGCGCCTCTTCACCGAACGCGCGCGGGCCGTACGCCCCGGATTCGACCCAGAACACGAGCCCGCGCACGATCCCGAGGCCGTCGCCGAGATCTGCCGCCGCCTGGACGGGCTGCCGCTCGCGATCGAACTCGCCGCCGCCCGCCTCCGGTTGCTCGGGCCGCGCCAGATAGCGGACCGGCTCGACGACCGGTTCCGCCTGCTGACGGGCGGCAGCCGCACCGTGCTGCCCCGCCAGCAGACCCTGCAGGCCGTTGTCGACTGGTCCTGGGACCTCCTCGACGAGGACGAACGCACCGCACTGCGCCAGGTATCCGTCTTCGCGGGCGGCTGGGACCTGGCGGCCGCGGAAGCCGTCGTCAGCACACCGCCCGGACCCGGGAGGAACACCGCCGCCGACACCGCGGACCTGATCGGTGCCCTGGTCGACAAGTCCCTCGTCGTCGCCGCCCCGACCGGGGACGGCACCATGCGTTACCGCCTCCTGGAGACCATTCAGGAGTACGCCGCGGAGCGCTCAGCCGAGACCCCGGAGACGCGGGCGGCCGCCGGGAACGCACACACCGCGTATTTCACCGCGCTCGTGGAGGAGGCCGAACCGCTCCTGCGTTCGGGGGAGCAACTGCCCTGGATCCAGCGCCTGGAGACGGACCTCGACAACATCCGCGCCGCCCTCCAGCGCACCACGGCGGCCGGTCTCCCCCGTGAGGCGGAAGCGGCACGGCTTGTGCTGGGCATGGCCTGGTTCTGGTGGCTGCGCAACTACCGCCCCGAAGGTCTCACCTGGACCGAGCGCACCCTGGCCCTCGGCCCGGAACCCGCCGACGACACGGATCCCCGGTACTGGCCCTGGATGAACCTGCAGATGCTGCGGTTCTTCTTCGCGATGGACAGCGGGCCGTCGGATCAGGACCAGAACGACTCCCGGGTCCAGGAACTCATGGGCCGCCTGGCCGTGGCGTTCGCCGCGTCCGGGCCCCAGGGCGGCCGGTTCCCCGGACTGCTCTGGCCGATGACCTCGTTCCTCACCTGGACCACGGTCGACGTACGGCGGAAGATCGACGTGGCCGTCGACAACGCCCGTATCCACGGCGGTGACTGGGAGTACGGCATCACCCTGATGTTCCGCACGCACATGGTCGTCGACATGCCCGGCGGCATGCCCGGCGTCGACGAGGACCTCGCCGAACTGCGCGTGCTGAGCCGCCGCATCGGCGACCGCTGGATGCGCGCCCAGGTGGCGAGCGCCGCGGCCGAGGCGGGCATGATGCGCGGACGGTACGACGAGTCGCGTGCGGCCTACGAGGAGGCGCTGCTGCTCGCCCGCGAGGTCGGAGCCCATGCCGAGGCCCCGTTCCTGCTGGCCCGGCTCGCCGAACTCTCCTACCGCACCGGCGACCTGGCCGCCGCCGAGGAAGGCCTGGACCGGTCGGAGTCCGAGGCGGAGCGCCACCGGACGCATGACGCCACTTCGTACGTCCACTATCTACGGGCCCTCATGGCGCTCGACCGCGGCGATCCGGTGACCGCCCGACGGCAGCTCACCTCCGCCCAGAAGGAGAACGGGCGCGGTGGCCCGGCGTCGCACTTCGTCGTCATCCAGGAAGGGCTCTCGGCCCGGATCGCGATGTACGAACCGGAGCCCGCGGGCGGCCCCGCCGCCGGGGCGCGCGGACTGACGGCGGCGTTGGTCGCGGCGAAGGAGGCGCAGTGCGCCGAGATCGTCACGGGGTACCTGGCGGACGGTGCGGCGATCGTGCTGCCGAAGTTGGGCCGCCCCGCGGAGGCCGCTCGCGTCCTGGCCGCCGCCGACAACTGGCGGCTGGCCGGCCACAGGTCCGCGGCGGAGCAGTCCGAGGTGGACGCCGCCGAGCGGCAGGCCCGAAAGGCGCTGGGCACCCTGCGGTACGAGGAGGAGCGCGCCGCGGGCCGTGAGCTGACCCTCGACGACGTCATCGTCCTGATGAAGGGTGTCGCCGCAGAGCTTCCGTGAGCGCGGGAGGCACGCAGACCTTCCGTACTCACGGAAGGCACACGGAAGGCACGCAGACCTTCAGCGAGCGCGGGAGGCACGGTTGGTCCTGAGGCCAGGATCCGCCCGGGGTACGGCGTACGAGACGCTTCCGCCCGGGCCTGGCGCTCCCGCCCCGGCCCGACGCCCGCGCGGCCGGCTCCCGCCCCGGCCCGGCGCCCGCGTGGCCGGGCTCCCGCCCGGCCACGCGCTCCTGCCGGTCAGCGGCAGCTGATGCGTGATTCGGCCCAGTCGGCGAGGGCGATTCCGCCGAACGGCGTCGTGGGCTCCACGACGAGATGGATCCGCTCCTGACCCTCGATGCCGACGTTCACGGGAACGGCCGGGTCGTCGCCGTTCATCACCGGGGACTGCCACAGCCGCACCCCGTCGTCGTCGAACACCGAGAACCGCACCGAGCCGAGCCCCATGGTCATGTCGTCCACGCCGACCATCGCCTCGTAACGCGTGCACGGGCGGTTCAGCTGGATGTAGACCGAGGAACGGCTGTGGACCGTCACCCCGTGCGCGTACCGCGTGCCGCCGATGGACATGCCCGAACGCTGCCAGACCCAACTGCTCTCGCCGAGCACCACCTCGGGGCCGGTGTGGTCGCCGAGCAGCGTGTAGTCCAGCTCGCTGACCTGGTACACCTCCGGCGCCGGTGCGGGCGGGGGAGCCGGGGACGGGGGTGGTGTGGGCTTCGGCGCGGGCGGCGGGGGCGGAGGCGTGGGGGTGGGCGTCGGCGTCGGAGTGGAGGTGGGCGTCGGTGTCGGCTTCGGAGTGGGGGTCGGCGTAGGCGTGGGCGTGGGCGTGGGTTCCGGCGTCGACGGTGCAGGCACCGCGGGCGCGGGGAGTGTCGGTGTCGGCTTCGGTGTCGGCTTCGGCGGTGCGGGGGTCGGCACCACGGGCGCCACGGCCGGGGGCCTGACGACGGGCTTCGCCTCGGGGCGCGGCTGTTCGTCCCCGACCAGCGCCCACACCAGCCCGGCCGCGGCGGCGACCGCGACCGCCGCGGCGATGCCGGCCTTCACCGGAGCGCCGAGTCCCTCGGGGGCGGCTGCGCCACCGGCCGAACCCGCGGACGAGCTCCCTCCGGTCGCTGCGGCTGCGGCTCCCGCACCGGCGGCACCGGCAGCTCCGCCCGCCACGATCCCGGCGGCCTTGAGCGCGTACCCGGCAGCGAACCAGCCGATGACCGCGACCGGAAGCAGCGCGGGAATCCCGGCGTTGACGTGGGCAAGTTCGCCCGCAGCGAGCCGGCACTTCGCGCACTCGTCCAGATGCCCGCGCAGGCCGCGCTCGGCCCGCATGCGCAGACCCCCGCGGGCATAGGCGCCGAGCCGGTCGGCATAGCGCGCGCAGTCGCCGCCGGAGGTGAGCGCCTGGCTCACATGGGCTTGCAGATAGGCCTGCTTGAGCCCTTCACGGGCGCGGCTGGCCAGCACCGACGTGGCGTTGGCCGTCAGCCCGAACAGCGGGGCGACGTCGCTGGGCGACTCCTCCTCGACGGTGGTGTGCCACAGGACGGCCTGCCAGCGTTCCGGGAGGCTGCGGAACGCCTGCATCGCCATCGACTGCTCGGCCTCGTGCATCGCCATCACATCGGCGCCGAGATCGAGCGTGTCCGCGTCCGAGACCTCCGAGGTGCGCGACGCCTGCGCGGCGAACACCGCGAAGTCGTCGACCAGGTGCTCGCGCTTCGCGGTCTTCGTCCACGCGGCGGCGACGTGCCGGACCGCGGTCATCAGGTAGGCCCGCACGGCCTCCTCGGGGCCCTTGCCGCCCCGTACCGCCTGCAGGGTCCTGGCGAAGACCTCGGCCGTCAGGTCGTCGGCCGTGTGCGCGTCCCGGCAGCAGGTGCGGGCATAGCGGCGTACGGCGTCGGAGTGGCGGAGGAACAACTCCTCGTACGCGAGGTCGTCGCCGTCCCGCATCCGCTGGATGAGCTGGGCGTCGGAGGGCGCTTCCCCGGCTGGTGTGCTGCTGGGCACCCGTTGCTTGGGCACCGCGGCTGCGGCGTCGTCCGTGTCCGCGGGGCGCTCGACCGGAGCGGGCGGCCACGGTCCGGGCAGGACGGTGCCTCCGCCCTCTTCCGCGGCCCCCGGGCGTCGAGGCCCGGCCTGGTTCGGCACCTGGTGCCCGGGCAGCCCGGCCGTCTCCGTGCCGCCGCCCGCGGTGGAGACACCGTCGAGCGACTCTTCCTGTTGCCCGTCACCGCTCATCGCGGACGCCCCCGTATGCGCTTTCGGACCCGAACACCGGGCAAGCGTGCCACAGAGCGCGGAAGCGGAGCTCCCCCAGCCCCGCCAACCACTCATCCGGGGCGTTCTCTCGAATGAGAGCACTAGCGGGTACTCATTCGGGGAAGAAGTAACGGGATTTGTTGACGGGGCAGTTGGGACGGAACACGACGAGCGCGGCGGAAGTACCCCATCCGGACCGGGACCGCCTCCTCCGGACGAACCGTCTCATCCGGGCGCGCGTCTGCCTCAGTTGGCGCCCGCCTCAGTCGGGCGGACGTCTCGGCCGGACGCGGACCGTCAGCAGGCTGCGGACCTCCTCATCTGGACGAGGACCCGGAGCCCATCCGGGCGAGGCACTGCTCCAGCCGGACCGGACCGCCCTCCGGACGGGACCGCTTCATGCGGACAGGGCAGGACCGGACCGCCTCATCCGACCGGAACGGGACTGCTCCCACCGGAGAGGGACAGTCACCTCCAGAGAGCGGCCGCCCGCACCGGAATGGGACAGCCCCCTCCGGAGAGGGACAGCCCCCACCAGAGAACGAAGGACCGCCACCTCCGGAGAGGGGCCGCCTCACCGGAGAAGGACAGCCCGCTTCCGGAACGGGCCGCCCCCTTCGGGCGCGGACGTTCCCCGTCCCGCCGCGGGCCGTGCTCACGCAGGCCGTGAGCGCAGGCCCTCCAGGAGGATGTCCAGCAGCCGGGCCGAAGCAGCAGCCTGCTGAGCCGCGTCGGGCAGCGAGGGTGCTGCCGTGGCGATCACCAGCAGCACATCGGCCACCGTCACATCACGGCGCAGCTCACCGGACGCCCGCGCCCGGTCGACCAGCCGGCCCACGACCTCCAGCAGATCGGCCGCCCCGGCGCCGAGGTCCTCGCTGCCGTCCTCCGGTACGGAACGGCGCTCGGCCACCCGCACACCCGCCTGGACCGGAGCCTGGCCGGCTTCCTGGCGCTGCTGGGGCACCCGGGGTTCGCCCCAGGTCTCACCCGTCGTCGCTTCCGACGCCCGTACGGCATCCGAGTCGCCGGCCACCGCCGCGTCGTCGGCCTCCACGCCGACCCGCAGTATCTGTGGAGGCAGCAGCCGGCCGGCGCCCGAGGCCACCGAGGTCCGCAGGAAGCGCGACAGCGCCGACCACGGCTCCTCCTCCTGGCCCAGCGCGGACCGGGCCTGGTCGGTCAGCCGGGAGGTCTCCTCCTCGGCTATCCGTCGCACCAGCACGTCCTTGCTGGGGAAGCGCCGGTACACCGTGCCGACGCCGACCCGGGCGCGACGCGCCACGTCCTCCATCGGAGCGCCGTACCCCAGCTCGCCGAACACCTCGCGTGCGGCCCGCAGCACGTGCTCCAGATTGCGCTGCGCGTCCACACGCAGTGGTGCCGAGCGGTTGTGGGTGCCGGCTCCGCCGGCCTGGTTGCCGAGCGCGGCTCCCAGCGTGCTCACGGCCGCCGACGGTGCGATGGTCCCGCTGGACCCGACACCGTTCACCGTACCGACTGCCCCGATCCGTCCGTTTCCTTCGGACGTGACCGCAGCAGTCGGCCAATGCGATTCCTGAATATCCATAACTGTTCCCCCGGTTATGACGTCTCCCCCCGGAGACTCCCGCCGTGTCAGTCGAGGGTGGACCGATGGTCACCGTCCGACACCCCGACGACATACGAACATAGTTGAGCCAGGGTCAATTCAGAAGGGGGCAGCTCGCCGGGAGCGCCCCCCGATGGGGCCACGCACCGGCCGGTCGCCGGTCCGCACCCCTCCCGTCGGCCTTCCCGTAACCCCTGACCTGCGGGCTTCCGCATTCACGGTACGGACGCCGGCCGCAGGCCCGTAGAGAACCTCCGGTCACACAATTTGCCGGGGCTGTGGACAAACTCCGGCGCACGTTGCGTCATGGGGTGGTGATGGCTTCAGATTCCGGGGGAACACCCCCCGGCCCCCCGCCGGGTGTGCGCATTCTTGTCGTCGGTGGGGGCTATGTCGGGATGTACACGGCGCTGCGTCTCCAACAGAAGCTGAAGCAGAGACTGAGAAGCGGTGAGGCGGAGATCGTCGTCGTCACCCCCGACCCTTATATGACCTATCAGCCGTTCCTTCCCGAAGCCGCCGCCGGTTCCATCTCACCGCGCCATGTCGTCGTGCCGCTGCGCCGGGTCCTGAAGCACTGCACCCTCGTCGTCGGGGAGGCCCGGCGCATCGATCACGCCAAGCGCGCCGCCACCGTCACCACGCTCGCCACGGGCGAGGACGGCACCGGCGCCGTCGAGATTCCCTACGACGAGCTCGTCCTCGCCCCCGGATCCGTCTCACGCACCCTCCCGGTCCCCGGCCTCGCCGATCACGGTGTCGGCTTCAAGACCATCGAGGAGGCCATCGGCCTGCGCAACCACGTGATCGAGCAGATGGACATCGCCTCCGCCACGCGCGATCCCGCCATCCGCGACGCCGCCCTCACTTTCGTCTTCGTCGGCGGCGGCTACGCGGGTGTGGAGGCGCTCGCCGAGCTGGAGGACATGGCCCGCTACACCTCGCGGTACTACCACAACATCAAGGCCGAGGACCTGAAATGGATCCTCGTCGAAGCGACCGGCCGGATCCTGCCCGAGGTCGGTGAGTCGATGGGCAGGTACGCGGTCCGGGAGCTGCGCGGCCGCAACATCGACGTACGCCTCGACACCCGGCTGGAGTCCTGCGAGGACCGGATCGCCGTGCTCAGCGACGGCTCCCGCTTCCCGACCCGCACGCTCGTGTGGACCGCCGGAGTCAAACCCGCCCCGCTGCTCGCCGCCACCGACCTGCCCCTCGACGAACGCGGCAGGATCGTCTGCACCGCCCGGCTCACCATCGACGGGACCGAGCACGCCTGGGCCGCCGGCGATGCCGCCGCCGTTCCCGACCTGACCGCCGGAGAGCCGGGCCGGCGGACCGCACCCAACGCCCAGCACGCGGTCCGCCAGGCCAAGGTCCTCGCCGACAACCTTGTCGCGGCGATCGAGGGCCGTCCGCTCAAGGAGTACCGGCACAGCTACGCGGGATCCGTCGCCTCGCTCGGCCTCCACAAGGGCGTCGCGCACGTGTACGGGCGCAAGCTCAAGGGGTATCCGGCCTGGCTGATGCACCGCATGTACCACCTGAGCCGCGTCCCGACGTTCAACCGGAAAGCCCGGGTGCTGGCCGAATGGACCCTCGCCGGGCTCTTCAAGCGCGAGATCGTCTCGCTGGGCTCACTGGAACACCCCCGGGCAGAGTTCCAGATCGCCGCGGGCAAGCGCCCCCGGCCGGACGACGACGACTGTCAGTAGGGTCCGACACACTGGACGTGTGACCATAGGTGGGCTCACATCTGCACAGAGTGACCCGGCCGGCAGCGACCGACAGTGACCACCGAAGAGGACCGTCCCAGGGGTAACAGACCGCCACCACATACTTGTGACGCCCCGGCAGAGGAAGCAGCCCGCCCGAGCGGACCAGACCGACACACGAGGCCAGAAATTCCGTGAACTTCACGCGTTGGAGCGCCCGCCTACCCGGAACGCAGCGCCGAGCCGCCCGGGACGACCGCAGTCCCGTACCGGCGGCCCGCGCAGAGTACGCACAGGCCGACACCGGGTCGGGCCCTCCGGACAGCGATCCGGACGGCCCCGGTACCCGGTCCGCCGCACCCGCCCTGGAGGACCTCTCCGCCCGCGACATCCTCGGCCAGCTGCCCGCCCTCGTCGCCCTGGTGCACGGACCCGGCCACCGCATCGCGTACGTCAACGACGCCTACACGGCCGCGTTCGGCCCCCGACCCTGCGGTGCCCCCGCAGCGGAAGCGATGCCCGAACTCACCGAGCTCAGCCTGCTGCCGCTGATGGACCAGGTCCTGCGCAGCGGCACGCCGCGCACGGTCAAGTCCCGCAAGGCCGGCAGCGGAAACTCGTACACCGTCACCTGCACCCCCGTACGGCGCGACGAGGAGAAGGGGCACGGGAGCGGCGTCCTCGTGTACGCCGTCGATGTCACCGACCACGCAGAAGCGGCCGAGCGACTGCGCACCAGCGAGAGCCGTCACCGCGAAACGGCCGTCACCCTTCAGCGCTCGCTGCTCCCGCAGGAGCTGGAACAGCCCGACGACCTGCGGATCGCCGCGACCTACCAGCCGGGCGGCACGGACGCCGCGGTCGGCGGCGACTGGTACGACGTCATCACCCTCGGCGCGGGCCGCACGGCGCTGGTCATCGGGGACGTGATGGGCCGCGGGGTGCGCGCCGCCGCGGTGATGGGCCAGCTGCGCACGGCCGTGCGGGCCTACGCCCGCCTCGACCTCCCCCCGCACGAGGTGCTCCAGCTGCTCGACGGGCTCGCGGCCGAGATCGACGCCAGCCAGATCGCGACCTGCGCCTACGCCGTCCACGACCCCAACGAGGGTCTGCTCGTCTACTCCTCGGCGGGCCACCTCCCGATCCTCGTGCGCGACGAGGACGGCACGGTCCACCGGGCCGAGGACCCGACCGGCCCCCCGCTCGGCACCGGCGGCTGGATCCACACCTCGGGCACGATCGCACTGCCGCCCGGCTCCACTGCCGTCCTCTACACGGACGGTCTGGTCGAGCGCCGCAGCGAGGACATCGACGAGGGCATGGCCGCGCTGGAGCGCGCGCTGTCCGGTGCGAAGGGAGCGCCGCAGGTGGTCTGCGACCGCCTGATGCGTTCCCTCAACATCACCGCGGAACACGACGACGACGTGGCGGTGCTGGTCGTCCAGCACCCCGCCCGCACGGGCGCGACGGCGGAGCTGTTCCACAACGCCTCGCTCGATCTGCTCGGCGGCATCGAGGCGGCCCCACGCGCCCGCGCCTTCGCGACGGGCGTGCTGACGTCGTGGCGCTTCCCGCCGGAGCTGTGCGACCTGGGCGTCCTTGCCGCAGGTGAGCTGGTGGCCAACTCCCTGCAGCACGGGACGCCGCCGATGCGGCTGGCCCTGCGGCGCACGGACCGCAGGCTGATCATCGAGGTGACCGACGGCGACGACCATCTGCCGCGCCGCCGCCGCGCCGAACCCGGGGACGAGGCGGGCCGGGGCATCTCCATCGTCGCGTCGATCGCCACGTCCTGGGGCAGCCGTCGCACCCCCGGTGGCGGCAAGGCGGTCTGGTGCGAGTTCGCCCTGCCGCATTAGCGGACGGGAGCCGGCCGGCCCGGCCCGTCAGTGAACGGCGGCGACCGGCGCCGGCCCATCGGCGGACGCGTTCTCCGGCAGCGACACGGCCACCACCCGCGACGGCACGGCCGCGAGCGAGGGCTGGTCCTGTACGGGGGTGAGCCGTCGGCCGAGCCGCAGCGCCACCACCGTGATGCCCAACGAGAACAGTACGAAGGTCACGATGTACGGCCCGTGCAGTGAGGCCCCCATCGGACCGCCCACGGCCGGCCCGACCGCCAGCGCCAGCTGCTTGCACAGCGCGAACGCCGAGTTGTACTGACCGACCATCGACTCCGGCGCCAGATCGGCGACCAGCGGCGCGACGGTCGGCGACAGCATCGACTCGCCGAGCCCGAACAGCGCGTACGTGGAGATCATCGCGGCGGTCGCCATGGTCTGGCTGCCGTGTCCGAGACCCGCGTATCCCGCCACGATCCAGGCGAACGCCCAGATCAGGCCGACCAGGGCGATGACCCGGCTGCGCTTGCGGCGCTCCACCAGGCGCAGCACCACGAACTGGGCCACGACGATGACAGCGGTGTTGGCGGCCAGCGCGATCCCGAGCGTCGAGGGCTGGATCCCGGCGGCCTCGGTGCCGTACGCCGCGAGCCCGGACTCGAACTGTCCGTAGCAGGCGAAGAACACCACGAAGCCCAGCACGCACAGCTGCACCATGGCCCGGTGCGACAACAGGACCCGCAGCCCACCACGCGGAGCGGACCCGTCGGCCGTCGCTTCCTTCACTACGGCAGGGGTGTGCGGCATCCGCACGGTCGCCGCGATGGCGCCGAGCACGAGGAACATAACGGCTTCGACCAGGAACAGCAGAGTGAAGGACGAGGCCCGGCTCGTGTCCACGATCAGTCCGCCGACCAGGCCGCCGATGCCGAGCCCCAGGTTCTGCAGGAAGAACTGCATGGCGAACGCGCGAGTACGGGTGGTGGTGTCGGAACACCGGACGAGCATCGTGGCGAGGGCCGGCTGCATGACGGCCGTGCCCGCACCCAGTACCGCTGCCGAAAGGACGGAGGCGGTGACCTGTGAGGAGAAGCCCAGCGCGACAGCGCCCAGGGAGGCGACGACCGAGGCGACGACCAGCACGGGCAGTGGCCCGCGGCGGTCGATGACCCGGCCGGTGAACGGAAGCACGGCGAGCGCTGCCATGGCGAAGACCGCCAGTACGACTCCCGCCGTACCGGCGCCCAGATCCCGCACCTGCGCCACATAGACGTACAGATACGGAACGGTGAACCCCAGCCCGAACGCGCTCAGCGCGCTCCCCAGCTGGATCCGCCGCAGTGCTGCACCCATTTCCCTGGTCACACTCACCTACCTCAAGGTCTCGAAACCACGTCATCGAACGACTCGAACCCGAAGACTTTAGCACTAAAGTTAGAAGCTCAACAATACAGACCGAAGGACTTCGATGGCTATGGAGGGCGTGCCATACTGCCCGCCATGTCTGACACCACGGAGCCCGAGCTCCAGGAGCCGAGCCTCGACGAGCAGATCGCCGCCTACCAGCGCGAGTTCCACGACCTGGACCCGCAGGTCGAGCAGGTCGTCTCGGCCCTCGGCAGGCTGAACCGCCGTATGAACGTGGCGTACGGGCGGCAGGTCGCCGCCCTCGGCATCAGCAATGCCGAATGGGAGGTCCTCAAGACCCTCGTCCTGTCCGGCGCCCCGTACCGGCTGGGCCCCGGCGAACTCGCCAAGCGGCTCGGTCTCACCCCGGCCGCGATGACGCACCGCGTCGACCGCATGGCGGGCGAGGGCCTGGTGACCCGCGACCGCGACGAGAACAACCGGGTGCGGGTCATCGTCGAGCTGACGGACGAGGGGCGTACGAAGTGGCTGGAGGCGATGCGGATGGCCTCGGACTTCGAGGAGGACCTGCTCCAGGACCTCTCGGGCGACGAGCGAGGAGTCCTCGGCGAGATGCTGATCCGCCTCCTGCGCCGCGTCGAACACGCCCAGCCCGACGCCGGCGGCCGCCTCAGCGACCTGGGCTGAGACCCCCCGGAGAGGGCGCTGGCCGGGGTGGCCGGGGAGGGGTTGACACGGCCCGCCGGGATCCGTAAGGTTCTTCGAGTTGTCACCGAGCCGGAACGGTTCACCGACAATCGATCCGCCGCGAATGCGGCAACCAACTCTCAGCTTGATCTCCCACTCGGGAGCAATTTCGGCATGCCGGAATTGATCGCGAAGACTCGATTATGAGTCGCCGGGAAAATTCGCTAGAGTTTGGACGTCGGAACGGCCCAACAGCCGGGAAGACAAACCCCGCTGACGGGGAATCGGACACGAAAGAGTCTGATAGAGTCGGAAACGCAAGACCGAAGGGAAGCGCCCGGAGGAAAGCCCCAGAAAATGTTCTGAGGGTGAGTACAAAGGAAGCGTCCGTTCCTTGAGAACTCAACAGCGTGCCAAAAGTCAACGCCAGATATGTTGATACCCCGACCTGCTTCGGCAGGTTCGAGGTTCCTTTGAAAAGTCCTAACAGGTCTCTGGCCTGGTAGGCAATGCACACAGCGAGGATTCAGTGGACGACCGGTCCTATTCCGACTCGGTCGTTCCGCTCTCGTGGTGTCTACCCGATTACGGGA